>NZ_JBSFIE010000017.1:81297-156613 GCF_053597395.1 Streptomyces sp. NPDC001415 | reverse complement strand
AAAGGGGTGCAGGGGACGAAGTCCCCGCAAGGGGGTCTGGGGGCGCAGCCCCCAGGAGCCGGACCATTCCACCCCTTGCACGGGTGGGAGGGCGGGCAGGCCCCTCGGGGTCTGGGGCGCAGCCCCAGGCGGGCCCGCCACCGCTGTGGGGACCGTCTCATCCGGCGGACCCGCCGGACCGGGCGGCCCAGAACCGGATACGCTCGCGCACGTGGCTGAGATCCAGATTCCCGCTGACATGAAGCCCGCCGACGGCCGTTTCGGCGCGGGCCCCTCCAAGGTGCGTACGGAGGCGCTGGACGCCCTGGCCGCCACCGGTACCTCTCTCCTCGGCACCTCCCACCGCCAGGCGCCGGTCAAGAACCTGGTCGGCGAGGTGCGCCAGGGCATCCGCGACCTCTTCTCCCTCCCCGAGGGCTATGAGGTGATCCTGGGCAACGGCGGCTCCACCGCGTTCTGGGACGTCGCGACGCACGGCCTGATCGAGAACAAGTCCCAGCACCTGAACTTCGGCGAGTTCTCGTCCAAGTTCGCCAAGGCCGCGAAGCTCGCGCCCTGGCTGGCCGAGCCGACCGTCATCAGCAGCGACCCGGGTACGCACCCGGACCCGAAGGCCGAGGCGGGTGTGGACGTGTACGCGTTCACGCACAACGAGACCTCGACCGGTGTCGCCGCCCCGATCAGGCGCGTGGCGGGCGCTGACGAGGGCTCCCTCGTCCTGGTGGACGCCACGTCCGGCGCCGGCGGCCTGCCCGTCGACATCACCGAGACGGACGTCTACTACTTCGCCCCGCAGAAGTCGTTCGCCTCGGACGGCGGCCTGTGGCTCGCGGCGTTCTCGCCCGCCGCCCTGGAGCGCGCCCAGCGCGTCCACGCGAGCGGCCGCCACGTGCCCGAGTTCTTCTCGCTGCCGACCGCGATCGACAACTCGCTGAAGAACCAGACGTACAACACCCCGGCCCTGTCCACCCTGTTCCTGCTCAACGAGCAGCTGAAGTGGATCAACGGCCAGGGTGGCCTCGCCTGGTCGACGGCCCGCACCGCCCAGTCCTCGGGCGCCCTGTACGGCTGGGCCGAGGACTCCAAGCACGCGGCCCCGTTCGTCACGGACCCGGCCAAGCGCTCGCAGGTCATCGGCACGATCGACTTCGCGGACGACATCGACGCCGCCGCGATCGCCAAGGTGCTGCGCGCCAACGGCATCGTCGACACCGAGCCGTACCGCAAGCTCGGCCGCAACCAGCTGCGCATCGCCATGTTCCCGGCGATCGACCCGTCCGACGTCGAGGCCCTGACGGCCTGCGTCGACTACGTCATCGAGCAGCTCTGAGCACCCACACGCTCTGAGCATCCGCCGACGCATACGGGGACGCGGGCGCTTACGCGGACACGGACGAGGGCCCGGCACCGTCATGGTGCCGGGCCCTCGCGCATGCCCGGGCCGCCCCCGCCCGGCTTCTCCCGCCCCGCTCTCACGCGCGGCTGATAACCGCCCTATTCCATAGGGGACTTGGTCCCTACCATCCAAAGCGATCCGGCGCGTTCCGCACCACGGCCGGACCGGTCCGAAGGTTTGACATGTCCATGTCTCAACTATGTCGCTTCGAAGCCAGACGCGTCGACGGCACGGCGACGGCATGGGCGCTCGGCTGGACTCCCCACATCCACGCAAGGCCACCGACCAACCGATCGGAGCTTCACCATGCCCGGTGCACTTCTCGCAGGCGGCGCGACCGCAGCGTTCCTCGCGTCCTCGCTCTTCACCCAGGCGGCCCCGGCCGCGGCGTCCGGCATCATCGCACCGCCCGACAAGATCGTGATCGAGGTCGCGACCGTCAACGGGTCCGGCTGCCCCATCGGCACCGCCGCGGTCGCCGTCGCCCCGGACAACACCGCCTTCACCGTCACCTACAGCCAATACCTGGCGCAGGTTGGCGCCGGCGCCAAGCCCACCGACTTCCGCAAGAACTGCCAGCTCAACCTGATCGTGCACGTCCCCCAGGGCTTCACCTACGCCATCGCGAGCGCCGACTACCGCGGCTTCGCCCACCTGGAGAACGGCGCGAGCGCCACCCAGAAGGCCTCGTACTACTTCCAGGGATCGCCCGACACGGCGAGCAGATCGCACCCCTTCAACGGCCCGTACGACGACAACTGGGAGGCCACCGACTCCACCGACTGGGGCCAGCTGGTCTGGGCCCCCTGCGGCGTGCAGCGCAACTTCAACATCAACACCGAGCTGCGCGCGAACGCCGGCACCTCGGACCCGAAGACCAACAGCTTCATCGCCATGGACTCCACCGACGGCAACATCCAGACCATCTACCACCTGGCCTGGAAGGAGTGCCCGCAGAAGCGCTGAGCCGCACACCCGGGGCCCGTACCGCGAGGTGCGGGCCCCCTCGGAGCCGCTGCCCCAAAGCACGCCCCGGCCCCGGGCGGGGGTCAGGCACCGGCTCTCAACCCCTGCGGCGCCGCAGCACGCGCCGCCCTCCCAGGCCGAGCGCGGTGGCGCCCGCCAGAACCATCGCGCCGAGCAGATAGTTCCCTTCGCCCGCCCCGTCACCCTGATGGGTGGAACTGCCGCCCGCGGAAGGCGACTTGGCCCCGCCCTCCTTCAGAGGGACGCGCACCACGTCGCTGTCCGCGCCCTCGGAGCCGACCATCAGGGCCGTGCCGTCCGGGGTGTACGTCACCGATTCGGACTGGGCCTGCACCGGCGTGCCCGGCACCGCGTTCCAGTCACCGAGCGGGGCGGCCCCGCCCTTCCAGGCGTATTCGGCCAGCGCGAAATAGCCCCGCAGCGCCAGCTTCGTACCGTCCGGCGAGAACGCGCCGTCGGTCACCCAGGGCACCTCGCCGACCCGGCGGAAGACGTTCGTACCGGAGGCGGAGAGCTCGGCCGGCCCCTCGTAGAGGCCGCCGCCGCTCTCGCGCTTCGAGGCGATGTAGACGCGGCCGGTTTTCGGATGGACCATCAGCGCCTCGGCGTTGCGCGGCCCGTCGGCGTACTGGACGACGTACTGCGTGGCCTTGACCGTCTGGTCCCCCAGCTGGGCGGGCTCGTGGAAGCGGTAGATCCAGACGTGGCTCCAGGAGCCGTCCAGGTTGTCGCCGATGTCGCCGACGTACAGGTCGCCGTCGGGCCCGATCGAGATCGCCTCCACATCGCGCGGCCGGCCCACGCCCTCCATGGTGACGCGCGCGACGGTCTGCCCGGTCCTCGCGTCCACGGCGTACACGTACGGGCCGTCGCCGCTGTCGTTGTGCGTCCAGTAGATGCCGGGGTGGGCGCGGCTCGCGGCGAGGCCGCTGGACTCCTTGATGCGGGGGTCCTTGATGGTGAACCCGCCGTCGTCGGCCGCCGCCGGCCCCGCCGCACACACCAGGACGAGCCCGGCCACCCCGCACACCCTCAGAAGCGAACGCATCCCCCCAGTGTCCACGGCCGCGCCCGGTACCCGGGGTGTCCACCGTCACGTCGCAGCACCGCGTACCGATCGGTAATGATGACCCCCATGCGTTTTCTCTTCGTCGGCGACTCCATGACCATCGGATGCCCCGGCGACTTCACCTGGCGCTACCGCATGTGGCGCCACCTCGAAGCGTCCTTCGACGGCCCGTACGAGATCGTCGGCCCCCGCACCGCGCTGTACGACCCGGCGGCCGGCGCGGCGGTCTCGCACGAGTACGCAGCCCCCGGCTTCCCGGCCGGCGCGCGCCGCCACCTCGCGGGCTGGGGCGAGGGCTGGCTGCACATGGCGCCGGTGATCGGCTCGGCGGTCGCGGAGAGCCGGGCGGACGTGCTGCTCGTCTCGCTCGGCCTGATAGACCTCGGCTTCTACACGGACGCCGACCAGACCGCCGCCAACGTGCGCGCGTTCGTCGAGGGCGCCCGGAAGGCCAACCCGCAGGTCCGCATGGTCGCGCTGCCCGTCATCCCGAATGTACGGGCCGAGGAGGACGCCCCCTTCGCCGCCGAGGTGGACCGCTTCAACGAGCTGCTCGCCAAGGCGGTCGCCGACCTCGACACGGCCGCCTCACCGCTGCTGCTCGCCGCGGTCCCGGACTCGTACGACATCCACCGGGACACCTACGACGGTACGCATCCGGGCCCGAGCGGCGAGCACAAGCTGGCCGCGGCCTTCGCCGACGCGCTGCACGGCGCCTGGGAGCTGGGCGCCCGCTACGCGTCGTAGAAGACCCGGTCCCCGCAGGCTCAGTTCCCGCTACGCGTCGTAGGCCGCCCAGTTCCGGACCGCGAACCGGCTTGCCTCGCGCCGGACTTCGAAGGCTCCGGCGCCGCCGAAGTGCGCCGGGACGACGAGTTCGCGCTCGTCGGCGGCGCGGCCCAGGATGCGGTGCCGGGTGGCCGCGGCCTGCGCCTCGTCCTCGCAGAAGCAGCTGTTGCAGGACGGCTCGGCGATCTGCACCGGGCTGTGCAGCAGGTCGCCGACGAACACGGCCCGTTCGCCGCCGGACGCGAGCCTCAGTACGGAGGAGCCCGGCGTGTGTCCGGGCGCGGCCTCCAGAAGGAGGTTGTCGTCGATGCGGTACTCGCTCTCCCACAGCACGGCCTGCCCGGCCCGCACGATCGGCGCGATGCTGTCCTCGAAGAGGGCCACGTCGTCCACGCGCAGCTCGCGCCCGTTCGCCGGGTCGAAGTGGGTGTGGTCGGCGGCCGGCATGAGATAGGTGGCGTTGGGGAACGCGGGCACCCACTCGCCGGGCCCTCGACCCACCGTGTTCCAGCCGACGTGGTCGGAGTGCAGGTGAGTGTTGACGACGACGTCGACGTCCTCGGGCCGCACCCCGGCAGCCGCCAACTGCCCCAGGAAATCGGTGTTTCGATGGTGGAACATCGGCATACTGGGCCGCTCACGCCCGTTGCCCACACCGGTGTCCACGAGCACGGTCCGCCCGCCGCTGCGCAGCACCCAGGTTTGAAGCGCCCCGATCCACTCGTCGCTGCCGGGCTCCCAGAAGTCCGGCGCGAGCATGTCCTCGTTGGCCTTCCACACCTCGATCCCGGCGTCGGGCACGATCCTGCGGGCGGACCCGAACGTGCCCTCCCACTCCACGACCCTGATGATCTCGACCTCGCCCAAGGTGATGCCCTGCACGTCCCCGCCGCCTTCCGCTCGCTGACCGTTGCCTCGACCTTAAGAGGGCGCGGATGAGCCGCTCAATGCCTCACCTGCTCATCTGGATACGCGAACGTCTCACTGCTCGGCGGGTCATCGCTAGGCTGGCCCCATGGACCTGGTGAGCGACGCGATCTCCGCCGTGCGGGTGGGCCGGCCCTCCTCCACCAGGCTGCGGGTGGACGGCAGTTGGTGCGCCCGCCTCGACCCGTACGAGGGCGCGGGCTTCCACGTCGTCCTGGAGGGCAGCTGCTGGATGCTGACCGAGGGCGGCGACGCGGTCAGCCTGAACACGGGTGACACGGTGCTGCTTCCACACGGCAGCGGGCACGTCATCGCCGACCGCCCGGCCGACCGGGCCACGATCGAGCGCGCCGTCGACTTCACGAGCTGGTCGCAGACGGCCGCCACCAACTCCCGTGCAGACGGCAGACATACGGGTGGCACGGAGCTGTTGTGCGGCAAGTACCGGCTCGACCGGCGCCACACGCACCCCCTGATGGCCGACCTCCCGGACGTCGTCCACATCCCCGACCGGGCCGGGCACGACGATGAACTCCGGTCAGCCATCGGCCTGTTGGGCCACGAGGTCGCCTCTTCGCACCCCGGCGCGGCGGTCGCCCTGCCGAGCCTGCTCGACCTGCTGCTCGTCTATCTCGTACGGGCCTGGATGGCGGACAGCACCACCTCACGCTGGCCGGCCGCGCTGCACGACCCGGTGGTGGCCGCGGCCCTGCACGCCCTGCACGAGGACCCCGCCGCGCCGTGGAGCAACGAGCGGCTCGCGGGCCGCGTGGGCGTATCCCGGGCCACGTTGGCGCGCCGGTTCACCGCGCTGGTCGGCCGGGCCCCGATGGCGTACCTCACCTGGTGGCGGCTGACCCGCGCCGCGGCCCTCCTGCGCACCACCCCGGACGCGCTCGACGCCATCGCCCCGCGCGTCGGCTACAGCACCCCGTACGCCCTGTCGCACGCCTTCAGGAGGCAGTACGGCACGACTCCGGGGCGCTACCGGGCCGGCGTCACGGCTTGACGACGAGCTTGCCCCTGGTGTGGCCGCCCTCGCTCAGCTCCAGGGCCTTGACCGCGTCGGCGAGCGGGAACGTCTCGGCGTGGCGGATGCGCAGCCGGCCCTCGGCGACCAGGCGGGCGTGGGCCTCGTAGATCGGTTCGGGGGCCGGCGTGCCCTCGCCACTGAAGCGGACGCCGTGGTCGGCGGCGCCCGTGTCGGCGATGGTGACGATGCGGGAGGTGGTGCCGCCACGCAGCTCTATGGAGTCGGGCAGCGCGCCCTTGCCGGCCGCGTCGTACACCGCGTCGATGCCCTGCGGGGCGAGTTCGCGCACCCGCTCGACCAGGCCTTCCCCGTACGCCAGCGGTATCGCGCCCAGCTCGCGCAGGAAGGCGTGGTTCGCGGGGGACGCGGTGCCGATCACCGTGGCACCCCGGGCCACCGCGAGCTGCACCCCGACCGAGCCGGTGACGCCGGCGGCGCCATGGATCAACAGGGTCTCGCCGGCGCCCACTTCGAGCAGGTTCAGGACCCGCTCGGAGGTCTCGCCCGCGACCGGCAGCGCGACGGCCTGCTCCCAGGTCAGCGCGGCCGGCTTGCGTACGACATGGGTGGCCAGGGCGTACTCGGCGTACGCGCCGGTGTCGGAGTGCCCGAACACCTCGTCGCCGACCGCGAACTCCGTTACACCCGCCCCCAGTTCATCGACCACACCGGCCAGCTCCAGGCCCGGGACGGCCGGGAAGGTCACCGGGAACTGGTGCTGCATCCAGCCGTTGCGGATCCGGTAGTCGACCGGGTTGACGCCCGCCGCGACCACCTTCACCCGCACCTGGCCAGGGCCGGGCTGAGGCTTCTCGGCCTCGCCCAGGGCCAGCACCTCGGGACCGCCGAACCGCTCGTACACGATCGCTTCCATCACAGCACTCCTCGTATCGCTCATTACGTCGTCCACGACGTGGCGGATCATCACCGTGTGCTGGTGGTTCACCGTGTAGTGGTGAACCACCGTGCAGTTGTGGTTCGCCGTGCAGTTGTGGTTCACCGTGCAGTTGTGGTTCACCGCGTCGTGGGTCCAGCGTCCGTCGTCATCCGGCCCAACCCGGCCCGCCTTACGGCCGGTTCGACCTGGCCACAAGGCGGGGCACGGACGGCCGCGCCGACCGTACGCTGGGGCGATGGAGCCCCGCACGAGCCGCAGTACACCCCGCGCCGCCACCGTTACGACGCCCGCCGCCTTCGCGCTCGCCCGCGCCGCCGAGCTGGTGAGCGGGCCGATGGAGGAGATCCTGCCGACCCTGTCCGCAGCCCTCGCGCCGCTGGTCGCGCACACGGTCGCCGCCGAACTGTCGGGGCACTGCGCGCACTCGCCGTTCAAGGTGCACGGCGACGCGGGGGCGGCCCGGATCACCGTCACCGACCTCCGGGCGCTCGGCCCTCTCGTCACGCCGGGCCGCCCCTGGCAGGGCACGGCCGTGATCGGCGGCGAGGAGCGGGCCGTGGTGGCGGTCGCGAGCGAGGCCGCGCCGATGGCTGCCCAGCCGCCGCTGCTCGTTCTCGTACGTAGGTCGCCGGGCGCGGTGTTGACGGACGTCGCACGCAAGCCGTCGGGAGCCGTGTTGACGGACGTCGCACGTAAGCCGTCGGGAGCCGTGTTGACGGACGTCGCACGTAAGCCGCCGGGAGCCATGTTGACGGACCCCGCACGCAAGTCACCGGGAGCCATGTTGACGGACCCCGCACGCAAGTCACCGGGAGCCATGTTGACGGACCCCGCACGCAAGTCACCGGGAGCCCTGTTGACGGAGGCGGGCTCTTTGACGGACGCCGACTCCGAGATCGTCCAGCACCTGTGGGACCTGGTGACCGGCCATCGGGCCCGCCTCGCGATCGAGGCGGTGCCGGGCGCGGTCGCCCAGTCGCGGTCCACCGCAGCCGAGCGCGCCCGGGTGATCGCCGAACTGGGCGAGGCCCACGAGGCCGCGCTCACGGCCCTGCTCGGGGTGCTGCGCAGCAAGAGCCTGGAGGACGGTGCGGCCCGCTCGCGCGCCGTCGACCTCGCGGTGTCCGCGCTGGTCGCGCTGCGCGCCGAGGCCGACCGGAACCAGGAGCTGACGGAGGAGCCGGCCGCCGAGGCCTTCGCCCGGCTCGCCGACTCGCTCAAGCCGCTGCTGCGCCACAGCGAGGTTCGGCTCGAAGTCTCGCCCCCCGAGGCGGAGACCGCCGAGATGTCGGTTCCGGCGGACGTCGCCCACCTCGCACGGGCCGCCGTGCGCGCCCTCGTGCTCGCCATGGCAGGGCAGCAGGACGTGCGCCGCATCCACGTGCGCTGGCGGCTCGCCAACTGCCAACTGGTCGCGGCCGTACGGGACGACGGGCCCGGCGAGCTGCCGCGCGCCGCGCTCGACACTCACCGGGTGGCCCAGCGCCTGGCCGCGCTCGGCGGCACCCTCGCCGTGGACGCGCTGCCCGGCTGGGGCACCACGGTCACCGCGACCCTGCCGCTGGGCACGGCCCCCGGCCCGCGCGTCGACCCGCTGGCCGGGCTGCACCCGCGCGAGGCGGAGGTCCTCGGCCATCTCGCCCAGGGGCACCGCAACCGGACGATCGCCGAGGAGCTGCACATCAGCGAGTCGACGGTGAAGTTCCACGTCGCGAACATCCTGGCCAAGCTGGGGGTGAGCTCGCGCGGGGAGGCCGCGGCACTGCTGCACTCGGTGGCGTGAGCCTCCGCTTTCGCGCGCGGACCGTTGCCCGTGGAAGGTGTCGGGGTCGCGGCTGCGAGCCGTTGTCAGTGGTGGGTGCCAGACTCGATCGCGTGAACGAACGGTGGGCCATCGAGGCGACCGAGGGCGGCGGGGCACGGCTCGCACCCCTCGGGGACGACGGGCTGCCCGCGGGCGGGGTGTGCGAGGAGGCCGACCTGGTCGCGGCCGTCCGGGGGCGCCCCGAGGTCGGCCGCTGGGTGTGGCGGTCCACCGCCGAGATCTACCCCCGGCTGCTCGCGTCCGGGGTCAGGGTCGAGCGGTGTTACGACATCGAGGACGCCGAGCTGCTGCTGCTCGGCCACGAGGGGCGGCTCGGCGAGCCCCGCTCGGCGGCGGCCGCGTGGGCCCGCCTCCACAACAGACCCGTACCGGCCGACCCGCCGCCCAGGGCCGCCGAACCCGGCTCGCAGTCCTCCCTCTTCGAGCCCCGGACCACTTCGGAGCTGCCCTTCGAGGCGCTGCTTGAGGTGTACGCGGACCAGCAGCGCCGGCACGACCGTGCCGAGCACCCGGGGCGGATGCGGCTGCTCACCGCGTCCGAGTCGGCGGGGATGCTGATCGCCGCCGAGATGAACCGGGCGGGCCTGCCCTGGCGGGCCGATGTGCACCGCGAGGTGCTGCACGGCCTGCTCGGCGAGCGGTACGCCAGCGGCTCGCCCCGCACGGGGGGCGGGGGCGAGCCGCGCCGCCTGGCGGAACTCGCGGACCAGGTGTCGGCGGCGTTCGGGCGACGGGTCAGACCGGACCTGCCGGCCGACGTGGTGAAGGCCTTCGGCGAGGCGGGGATCCGCATCAAGTCGACCCGGCGGTGGGAACTGGCCGAGCTCGACCATCCGGCGGTGGAGCCGTTGATCGAGCACAAGAAGCTGTACCGGATCTGGACCGCGCACGGCTGGAGCTGGCTGCAGGACTGGGTGCGCGACGGCCGCTTCCGGCCCGAGTACACCCCGGGCGGCGCGGCCAGCGGGCGCTGGACGACCAACGGCGGCGGCGCCCTGCAGATTCCCAAGGTGATACGGCAGGCGGTCGTCGCCGACGAGGGCTGGCGCCTGGTGGTCGCCGACGCCGACCAGATGGAACCCAGGGTCCTCGCCGCGATCTCCCGCGACCCCGGCCTGATGGAGGTGGCCGGCCACGACGGCGACCTGTACACCTCGCTGTCCGACCGGGCGTTCTCCGGCGACCGCAAACACGCCAAGCTCGCCCTGCTCGGCGCGATCTACGGCCAGACCTCGGGCGACGGTCTGAAGAACCTGGCCGCGCTGCGAAGACGCTTCCCGCTCGCGGTGGCGTACGTGGACGACGCGGCGAAGGCCGGCGAGGAGGGCCGGCTCGTACGCACCTGGCTGGGCAGGACCAGCCCGCCCGCCGCCGGAGCGGGCGAGGCCGAGGAGGCGGGCATCCCACAGGGCCAGGACGATCAACTCGCGGGGCCTGGTGGGGAGTTCACCCCTGGATACGCCTCCAGCGACGCCCGGGCGCGCGGCAGGTTCACCCGGAACTTCGTCGTGCAGGGCAGCGCCGCGGACTGGGCGCTGCTGCTGCTCGCCGCGCTGCGCCAGGCGATCTTCACGGCCGGGCTCCGCGCCGAGCTGGTCTTCTTCCAGCACGACGAGGTGATCGTGCACTGCCCGGCCGAGGAGGCCGACCTCGTGGCGAAGGCGATCCGCGAGGCCGGCGAACTGGCCGGACGGATCGCCTTCGGGGACACGCCGGTACGGTTCCCGTTCACGACGGCGGTGGTGGAGCGCTATTCGGACGCGAAGTAGCCCGGCGCATCGACCACCCGAAGCAGCCCTGTTCGCACGCCACTTGGGGGTGGTCCGGCTTGATGCGCTACCTCAGGGTGGTCCAGCTTTACGCGCTACTTGAGAGTGGCCCAGCGCGGGTCGAGGGCGATGGCCTTCAGCTCGTTCAGGGTGAGGGCGGGCTCGGCCCGGGTGGCCGCCTTGTTCTGGTTTCCGGTGTTGGAGGCGAAGACGACGACCCGGAACCCGTCGGGCCGCACGGTGTCGGCGACCCACATGACCACCCCGGCGCCACTCTTCTCGCCCGGCTTCTTCGCCAAGCCGACCACAGTGCCGTCCGGCAGCGTCGAGGTCGTACCTTCCGGGGAGACGTCCGACATCCCGGACTGCACATTGATCTCCACCAGGCTCTTGCCCTTGCCGTCGTCGACCACGACGAAGGCGTAGCCGTCCTGGCCGCCCTTCTCGCCGACCTTGAGGCCCTTGCCCGCCGGGAGCAGCGCGATGAGCTGCTTCTGGACCGCCTCGGCGGAGGGCCCTCCGCCGGTCCCGCCGCCGACGGGCTTGTCCGCCTTCTGGGGCGCACGGAGAGCGTCGGCCACCGAGAGCCACTTGGGCGAGGTGACCAGCGCCTTGAGCTGCCCGGCGGTGAGCGGCGGGATCTCCCGGCTGACCCGGGCACCCTTCTCGGCAGGCGCGTTCCACTCGTTCGCCTCGACCAGGTTGCCCTTCGGGGTGAGCAGGACGGCTCGCCAGTTCTTGGTCTGCTCGCGGCGGTCGGGGTACTCGTAGCCCTGGAGCAGCATGTACCGGGAGCCGTCGGGCTGTTGCTCGGTCCGGCAGGAGTCGTAGTCCACGAAGGCCTTCGGGGGACAGGCGACCTGGTCCCGGCTGGACGCGGCGGCCGGATCCACCCTGCTCACCCCCAGCGCGACGAGGCCCGGCCCGTTCCCGTCGTCGAACACCCCGGACACGGACGCCTTGGACGAGCCCCCCGGCTTGCCGGAGGCCCCCGGATCGCCCGGTCCGCTTCCCTGCTCCTCGGTCACGGTGCCCGGGGGCAGCAGCGACTTGAAGAGGGCGACCATTTCCGCCCCGCCGATGGGCCCGTCCGCCGGCGTCGGCTTGGTCGGCGCCGCCACCGAGGAGCCCCCGCCCCCGCCGACGAGCCCGGCGGCGTACGCACCGCCGAAGCCCACCGTGGCGAGCGCGAGCACACTGCCGACGACGGCGGCCGTGCGACGCCGGGCCAGTTGGCGGCGGCCCCGGACGAGGCCGGACTCCACCAGGCCGTGGCGGTCGCCGAGCTCGAAGCTGTCTCCGGTGTGGCGCATGGCCTCACCGAGCCGGTCCTCAAAGGGCATGACGAACCACGCCTTCCTGTTCTGATCGCTGAAATATCTGTAACTCCCGCTCGTGTGCCGGGAGTTGAGGCTGCGTGCGGTGGCGTTCAGTGGCCGGCGTACTCCGCGAGGGAGCCGCCGAGGCATTCGCGGAGCTTGGCGAGGGCGCGCACCGAGCGGGTGCGGACCGCGGCAGAGCTGACGTTCATGACGTCCGCCGTCTCCTCGATGCTGCGGTCCTCCCAGTAGCGGAGCACGATGACCGCCCGGTCCTTGGGCGGCAGCTGCCCCAGCGCGTCGAGCAGGGCCACGCGCAGCGCCGGGTCCCCACCGCCCGCCGACGCGCGGTCGGGGAGTTCACCGAGCGGCCGTTCGGTGGCCGAGCGGCGCCGACGGTGGGTGAGGAAGGTCCGTACGAGCACGGTCTGCGCATAGCCCGCCGGGTTGTCGATCCGGGAGACGCGCCCCCACAGCACGTACATCCGGCCCAGCGTCTCCTGCACGAGGTCCTCGGCGAGATGGGTGTCCCCGCTCGTCAGCAGACAGGCGGACCGAAAAAGCTGCCCCGCGCGCCCGGCCGCGAACTCCATGAACTCCTCGGCCCGGGAGGACCGAGCCGGCCGCCCAGCCCACCCGGGCCGCTCAGACCGCCCAGACCGCTCGGATCGGTCAGACCGCTCGGATCGCCCAGGTTCATCCGGGCTCTCCGAGGAGCCGGGTATCTCTGACCGCTCTGGTCCCCCCTGCGACCCCAGTCTCCACGGCTGCCTCACAGCCCGCCCCGCCCCCGCCCGTCGCTCGTTCTCCCCCTACACCCCACTGACGCGCGAGGCCCCCCGCAATGTTTCACCCGGGTTTTTCGAGGCGGCAGGCCAGGGTCTCGTACGGGACGGCCCGGGCGGCCCGGCGCGGGCGGCCTCACACCCCGAACTCGGCCCCGAACTCCTTGGGGAATCCCGTCCACTTCAGCTCGGCGGGCAGGTGCGCCATGTCGTTGTAGAGCAGTACGGAGGCGGGCCGGTCGGGGGCGTACCGGATGACGGTCAGGGCGGCGTTGCAGTGGTTGAGCCCGATCCAGCGCCAGTCGGGCGCGTCGAGCGCCGCGCGCACCAGCCAGCCGACGAGGAAGTTGTGGGTGACGACGAGTTCGTGACGCGGGACGGGCCGGGTGGCGGGCCCAGTAGCGGGCCCGGCGACGGACCCGGTGACGGGCCCGGCGCAGTGGGCCATCGCCTCGCGGATGAGCCGGGATCCGAGCGCCCGCTCGCCGGGATCCGGGTCCCCTAGGAAGTCGAGGATGCGATCGGCGTCGGCGGCCGGGAGCTCACCCCGCTCCGGCCAGTACGGAACGTAGTCCCCCGCCCATTCCGCCTCCGTCACCGCTACGCCGTCCAGCTCGGCCGCGATCAGCCGCGCCGTCTCGGCGGCCCGGCCGAGCGGCCCGTGGTGCACGGCGGCCAACGGCACCCGAGCGAGCCGCCGCCCGAGCAACGCGGCCTGGCGCCGCCCCGCGTCGGTGAGGGCAGGGCCTTCATGACCGGCGTCGGCGTGGCGGACCAGGTAGAGGTAGCGGGTGGCGGTGGGCGGTACGGAGTGCTGCAAGCTACTGCTCCCTACTCGAACTCTGGATGTCCGGACCTCCGGGCTTCTCGATCTCTCGACCTCTCGGCCTTTGGAACCCGAACCCCAGAACCTGAACCCCAGAACATGAAAATTGTTCACTTTCCATTGACAGGACACACCCCCGGGCCCAAAGGTTCCCCCATGACGCCGCCGCCTCTGCCGCCGCTGCCCGCCTTTCCCGCCGACTTCCTGTGGGGGGTGTCCGCCTCCGCGTTCCAGATCGAGGGCGCGGTGGACACCGGCGGCCGGGGCCCCTCCACCTGGGACGCGTTCACCAAGGAGCCCGGCCGGATCAAGGACGGCTCGCACGCGGACGTGGCCACCGACCACTACCACCGCTACCGCGAGGACGTCGCCCTGATGGCCCAACTGGGCGTCGGAGCCTACCGGTTCTCGATCTCGTGGTCCCGGGTCCAGCCGTCCGGCGAGGGCCCGGTCAACCGGCCGGGCCTCGATTTCTACGACCGCCTGGTCGACGAGTTGTGCGCCGCCGGGATCACCCCCGTCCCCACCCTGTTCCACTGGGACACCCCCCTCGCACTGGAGGAGCGCGGCGGCTGGCTCAGCCGGGACACCGCCGAGCGGTTCGCTTCGTACGCCTCGATCGTCGCGGAGCGGCTCGCGGACCGGGTGCCGCGCTGGATCACCCTCAACGAGCCCGCCGAGATCACGCTCCTCGGTTACGGGCTCGGCGAACACGCCCCGGGAATGCGGCTGATCTTCGACGCGCTGCCGGTCGCCCACCATCAACTCCTGGCCCACGGCATGGGAGTTGAGGCGCTGCGGGCCGCCGGGGCGCGGGAGATAGGCATAGCCGCCTCGCACAGCCCGGTGTGGACGGCCGGGGACACCGACGAGGACCGCACGGCGGCCGAGCTGTACGACACGCTGATGAACCGCCTCTTCGCGGACCCGATCCTGACCGGCACCTACCCCGAAGGCTGGGCCGACCTGATGCCGGGCCCGGTCGCAGAGGACCTGCAAATCATCTCCACCCCCCTCGACTGGTACGGAATCAACTACTACAACCCGGCCCTGGTGGGCGCACCGAAGCCGGACGCCGTCACGAGCCTCGCCGGGATCGAACTCCCGCCGGACCTCCCCTTCGGCCTGCACGAGATAGAGGGCCACGAACGCACCGACTTCGGCTGGCCGGTGGTGCCGGACGGCCTGCACGAGGTGCTCGTCAACTTCCGTACGCGATACGGCACTTCGCTACCCCCCTTGGTCATCACCGAGAACGGCTGCTCATACGGCGACGGCCCCGCCGGGGAGGACTCGGGACGGGTGAACGACGTTCGGCGGATCGCGTACCACGACGGCCATCTGCGCGCCCTGCACCGGGCGATGACGGAAGGCGTGGACGTGCGCGGCTATTTCATCTGGTCGATCCTGGACAACTTCGAGTGGGCGGAGGGATACCGACAGCGCTTCGGCCTGGTGCACGTCGACTACGACACGCTGGCGCGCACGCCGAAGGCCTCGTACGCCTGGTATCGAGACGTCATCCGGGGCGTCGGCAGTGATGTCGCCGGAGGCGGCCGGTGACAGCGGAGCCCGGGGCCAGAGCCCTGGGCAGGCCGAGGTCGGGCGACGGGGAGCGGCCCGGCGGGCGCTGGGTGGGGGCCCTGTCGCTGGCCAACCTGGGGGTGTGGGTGGGGTGGTTCGGCCCGCTGCAACTGCTTCTGGCGCGCCAGGCCGAACACTTCACACCCGATCACAAAGCGTCAACTCTCGCCCTGGTGACGGGTATGGGCGCCGCGGTGTCGATGGTGGCGAACCCGCTGTTCGGCGCGCTTTCGGACCGTACGACGGCGAGGGTGGGCCGCCGGATCCCCTGGGTCGTGGCGGGCGGCGCGGGCGGGGTCATGGGGCTGCTCGTCCTCGCGTGGGCGCCGGGCGTGGCGGTGATGGCGGCGGGCTGGTGCGTGGTGCAGCTGGCGCTGAACGCGTCGTTCGCCGCCCTGACGGCCGCGGTCCCGGACCAGGTCCCGCACCGGCGGCGCGGAATGGTGGGCGGCTGGCTGGGGGTGTCGCAGGTGTGCGGCATCCTGGTCGGCACGGCCCTGGCGACGGCAGCGGGCGGAATCACCGCGGGATACGTGGTGTGCGCGGCGTTCTCGATCCTGGCGGTCGTACCGTACGTGGCAATGCGCAGGGACACCCGCCTACTGTTGACCGACCAACCCCCGTTCCGCTGGCGGGAGTTCATCGGCGGCTTCTGGATAAACCCGGCCCGCTTCCCGGACTTCGGCTGGGCGTGGCTGACGCGCTTCCTGATGAACCTGTCGTACTCGATCAGCACGATGTACCTGCTGTACTACCTGACGGACGCGGTGCACTACGCGGGCGACGCGGACACCGGGGTACTCATCCTGACCGCGCTGGACGCGGTGACGCTCCTTGGCACGGTGGTGATCAGCGGCATCTGGTCCGACCGCACGGGCCGGCGCAAGGTCTTCGTGGTGTGGTCCGGCCTGGTGATCTCGGCGGCGACGATGCTGCTCGCGGTGTGGCAGACCTGGACGGGCGCGGTGGTGGCCTCGCTGGTGCTGGGCGTCGGCTACGGGGTGTACACCTCGGTCGACTTCGCCCTCCTGACCGATGTCCTGCCGAGCGCCGCCGACCGCGGCCGCGACCTCGGCGTCATCAACATAGCCAACGCCCTCCCCCAGGTCCTGGCCCCCGCGATCGCGGCACCGGTCGTCACGCATCTGGGCGGGTACGGGGTGCTGTACGCGCTGGCGGGGATGATCGGGGTGGGCGGATCTTTGCTGGTGGGGCGGATTCGGGGGGTGCGGTGAGCTGCCGAGGGCGGCCGCCCCTCGGCCGACGAGAGACTCCGCCCGGCCACGATGGCCAGCCACGGCCGGTCAGCCTGATCATCGCCTTCCTCGCCGGCCGCCGCCACACTCGCCTTCTTCGCCTTCTTCCCCGGGCTCCCCCACGTCGTCGACTGGGGCGCCATCCTTGTCGCGCTCGTCATCGGCTCCGTTGCCCGCTGGGCCCGGCAAACCCGCATCACGAAGAAACACGCCGACGCGCCGTAGCCGCGGCCCGAAGGCCGCACCCTTCGCTCACCCCAACCACCCCCGCAAAAAAGCAAAAGCCCCAGGTCACGGCGAGTGAGTCCTGGGGCTTCCACAGAGCCGCCTTCGGGATTCGAACCCGAGACCTACGCATTACGAGTGCGTTGCTCTGGCCAACTGAGCTAAGGCGGCACCGCTCTGCGCACCATGGTGCGAGCAGCAGCGTCGCCAAGTCTACACAGTTTCTGGAGTGGTCCCGACCATGGCCGGAGCCGACTCGATCGGGGCTATGAGCAGCGCTTTCCCTTCGTCGGTGGGGTGCCGTCGAGGAGGTAGGTGTTGATCGCGGTGTCGATGCAGTCGCTGCCGCGACCGTACGCGGTGTGGCCGTCGCCCTCGTAGGTGAGGAGGGTGCCGGAGGAGAGCTGGGCGGCGAGGGACTCGGCCCACTTGTAGGGGGTCGCCGGGTCCCGGGTGGTGCCGACGACCAGGATCGGGGCGGCGCCCTTCGCCTCGATGCGGTGTGGGGCGCCGGTGGCCTTGACCGGCCAGTACGTACAGTTCAGGCCGGACCAGGCGAAGCCGTCGCCGAACACCGGGGAGGCCTGCTCGAAGGAGGGCAGCGTCGCCGCCACCTCGGCGGGGCCGGCGAAGGAGGGCGGCAGGTCCAGGCAGTTCACGGCGGCGTTGGCGAACATCAGGTTCGCGTACTTGCCGCTCGCGTCGCGTTCGTAGTACGAGTCCGCCAGGGCCAGCAGGCCCGCGCCGTCGCCGTTCATGGCGCGGGTCAGCGCGGTGCGCAGTTCGGGCCACGCCGCCTGGTCGTACATTGCGGCGATCACGCCCGTGGTGGCCAGGGATTCGCCGAGTTGGCGGCTCTGGCCGGTGTGGATCGGATTGGCGTCGGCGGCCTTGAAGAACTTCCGCAGGCGGTCCGAGGCGTCCGCGACGGAGTTGGTGCCCAGCGGGCAGTCCTTCTGTTTGACGCAGTCCGCCGCGAAGGACTGGAAGGCCGTCTCGAAGCCCGCCGTCTGGTCGCGGTTCATGTCGAGGGAGGAGAGGGAGGGATCCATGGCGCCGTCGAGGACGAGCCGGCCGGTGCGGGACGGGAAGAGCTCCGCATACGTCGCCCCCAGGAACGTGCCGTACGAGGCGCCGACGTAGTACAGCTTCTGGTCGCCGAGAACCGCCCTCAGGATGTCCATGTCACGGGCCGCCTCGACCGTGGAGACATGGGGCAGGACCTTGCCGGACTTGGCCTCGCAGCCGTTCGCGAAGTCCTTGAACGCCTTGGCCAGGGCGGCCTGTTCGGCCGGGTCGTCGGGGGTCTGGTCGACCTCCGTGTACGCGTCCATCTCCTTGCCCGTGAGGCATTCGACGGGTTCGCTGCGGGCCACGCCGCGCGGGTCCACGGCCACCATGTCGTAGCGGGCCCGGACCGGCGCGGGGTAGCCGATGCCGGCGTACGACTGGAGGTAGCCGACCGCCGAGCCTCCCGGGCCGCCCGGGTTGACCAGGAGCGAGCCGATCCGCTTGCCGGGCCCGGTCGCCTTCAACCGGGCGACCGCGAGGTTGACCGATGGTCCGGCGGGTTTCGCGTAGTCGAGCGGCGCCTTCATCGTGGCGCATTCGAACTTCGCGACACCGCACGCCCGCCAGCTCAGCTTCTGCGTGTAGTACGGGCCGAGGGCCTCCGCCGTCGGGTCGTCGGCGGGGGCCGCTTTCGTCATGGCGTGCGAGGAGGCGGTCGCGGACGTGGACGAACTGCCCGACGAGCAGCCGGAGATGAGCAGGCCGGCCGTCGCGGCGGCGATGGCTGAAGTGCGGAGCAGGCGCCTGGAGTCCATCTCCGGAGCGTATCCGCCTCGTGACGTGATGTATGCGGTGCGCGGCTGTGCGGCTCGTACGGGTGATCCCGTCAACCTCGCCCGCCCCGATCTCCCCCACGGTCGGTCACCCCTGCCGGTTTCAGAGCCTGTGTCTGGTTCTCAGCCCGCTCGCAGGGCCAGCGTCATCGACTCCACCGCCAGGAGCGGGGCCACATTGCGGTCCAGTGCGTCGCGGCACGCCAGGATCGACTCAATGCGGCGCAGGGTGCGCTCGGGGCCGGACGCGCGGGCGATCCGGTCCACCGCGTCCCGTACGTCCTCGTTGGCGATGGCCGACCTGGTGCCCAGTTGCAGCGCGAGGACGTCCCGGTAGAAGCCGGTCAGCTCGGTCAGCGCGAGGTCCAGGCTGTCGCGCTGTGTGCGGGTCTTGCGGCGCTTCTGCTTGTCCTCCAGCTCCTTCATCACCCCGGCGGTGCCGCGCGGCATGCGGCCGCCGGCGACCCCGCCCATCGCGGCCTTGAGGTCCTCGGTCTCCTTGACGTCGACCTCCTCGGCCACCTGCTTGGCGTCCTCCGCCGCGGTGTCGACCAGCTCCTGCGCGGCCTTCAGGCAGCCGCCCACGTCGTCGATACGCAGCGGCACCTTCAGGACCGCGGCCCGCCGGGCCCGGGCTGCCGCGTCGGTGGCCAGGCGGCGGGCCCGGCCGATGTGTCCCTGGGTGGCGCGGGCCGCCGCGTACGCGGCCTCGGGCTCGATGCCGTCGCGTCTGATCAGCACGTCGGCGACCGCCTCGACCGGCGGTGTACGCAGGGTGAGGTGACGGCAGCGGGACTTGATGGTGGGGAGCACGTCCTCCAAGGAGGGCGCGCACAGCAGCCACACCGTGCGCGGAGCGGGCTCCTCCACGGCCTTGAGGACGGCGTTGGCCGCCTGCTCGGTGAACCGGTCGGCGTCCTCGACGATGATCACCTGCCAACGGCCGCCGGACGGCGACATCTGGGCACCCCGCACCAGCTCGCGGGTCTGCTTGACGCCGATGGTGAGGCCCTCGGTGGTGATGACCGTGACATCGGCGTGCGTGCCGATCAGAGCCGTATGGCATCCGTCGCAGAAGCCGCAGCCCGGTTCGCCGCCGAGCGCGCGGTCCGGACTGACGCACTGGAGAGCCGCGGCGAAAGCACGGGCAGCGGTGGGACCGCCCGAACCGGGTGGTCCGGTGAACAGCCAGGCGTGCGTCATCTTCGATGCCTCGGGGCGCGGCTGACCGGAACGCTCGGCGGTGACGAGCGCGTCGGCATCCCGGGCGGCGGCACCCAGCTGCTCCTGCACCCGCTCCTGGCCCACCAGGTCGTCCCATACGGCCATCTACTGCCCCTCCGTACCTCCGGTGACTGCTGCGCCCATTGTGCGCCACCCCACTGACAACGGACGCCAGCGGGCAAAACCCCACAGGTCAGGAGAGTGCGGTGGCGATCGTCGCCCGTCCTGCGGCACTCAGAACTCTAGAAAATTCCGGCCCCCGAAACGATCGTGCTGGCACGCAAGTTCGTATGCGTGCCAGCACGAATGCCGCTCCTACGGCCGACCCCACCTCGGCGGCCCCGGCCCCCGCAGATCCCGGGTCGAATCAAGGCGAACCGAGCCGTCCGAGCAGTCCGAGCCGTGCCGTGCCGAGCCGATCCGGGCCGGTCAGCGCCTGCGGCGGCCGCCGCGCGGGTTGTCGTCCTCGTCGTCGCGCGGGCCGAGCAGTTCGTCCGCGAGCGTCGGCAGGTCGTCCAGCGGGGTCTCCTCCGCCCAGTCCGAACGCCGGCGCGCCCGCTCCTGGCCCGTCACCGGGTCGATCTGAGGCAGTTCACGCGTGCGCTCGTTGCCTCCGTCGGCCTGGTGTCCGGCCCCCCGCTCGTCGCGGAAGAGGCCCGGCGGCACCCGGTCCGCAGGGTCGGCATCGCGCACCGGCGGCAGTACCGCGGTCTCGTCGGCGGCCCGGGCGTCACGGCCGGCGTTCCGCGCCGGGTCGGATACCGACGGCAGAACCGTCGTCTCCTCGGCATCGGAGGCGCGGCCGGACCCGGCCCCCGCCTCGCCAGCCGCATCCGGCTCGGGCACTGGCACCGGCTGGGTGACCTCGTTGGGCTCGGCGACCGGCACCGGCTGGGTCACTTCGTTCGGGCTGACGACCGGGGTCGCCACCGTGATCTCCGACTCTGAGACATCCGCGGACCGGGCCGAGCCGGACGACCCGGCGGAACCGCCCGACCTGCCGGAGCCGGCAGAGCCGCCAGAATCGGCCGCCCCGGACGCACTCGCCGCAGCGGACCCGGCCGAACCGGCCGCAGCCGAACGGCTCTCCTTGGCAGCCGCCTCCGCCGCCGCGGCAACCGCCGCGGCCTCCGCCAAGCGGCGGGCCTCCTCCGCGCGCAGCAACGCCTCCTCGGCCTTGCGCTGCTTCTCCAGGCGGCGCGCTTCCGCCTCGGCGCGCAGCCGGGCCTCGTCCTCCGCCTGCTTACGCAGGCGTTCCTGCTCGGCCGCGCGCGCCTTCTCCTCGGCCTCGCGCCGTACGCGCTCCTCCTCGGCGAGGCGCCTGGCCTCCTCGGCCCGCTGCCGGGCCTCCTCCGCCTGACGCTCCTCCTCACGGAGGCGCGCCTCTTCGAGCTCGCGCCGCTTGCGCTCTTCCTCCTCGGCCCGGAGCTTGGCGAGCTGTGCCTGCCGCTCGCGCTCCAGGCGCTCCTCCTCGGCCTTGCGTGCGGCCTCTTCCTCGGCGCGCTTGCGGGCCTCTTCCTCGGCCTTCCTGCGCGCCTCCTCCTGGGCCCTGACCTCGGCCTCGGAGAGCGGCAGCATCTGGTCGAGCCGGTGACGTACGACCGTGGTGACGGCCTCCGGCTCCTGGCCCGCGTCGACCACCAGGTAGCGCGCGGGGTCGGCGGCGGCCAGGGTGAGGAACCCGGACCTCACTCGTCCGTGGAACTCCGGCGGCTCCGACTCCAGCCGGTCCGGCGCCTCCGTAAAGCGCTCGCGGGCCGTTTCGGGCGAAACGTCGAGCAGAACGGTCAGATTCGGTACGAGTCCGCCAGTTGCCCACCGGTTGATCCGGGCAACTTCGGTCGGGGACAGATCACGACCGGCCCCCTGGTAGGCCACGGACGAGTCGATGTAGCGGTCCGAGATGACGATCGCGCCGCGCTCCAGGGCGGGGCGTACCAGCGAGTCGACGTGCTCCGCGCGGTCCGCGGCGTACAGCAGCGCCTCGGCGCGGTTGGAGAGGCCGGCCGACGACACGTCGAGCAGGATCGACCGCAGCCGCTTGCCCACCGGCGTCGCACCGGGCTCACGCGTCACCACGACCTCGTGGCCCTTGGCCCGGATCCATTCGGCGAGCGCCTCGGCCTGGGTGGACTTGCCGGCGCCGTCGCCGCCCTCCAGGGCGATGAAGAAGCCGGTCGCGGCCGGTGCCTGCACCGGGTCGGAGCCGCGTACCGCGTCGGCCAGATCGCGCCGCAGCGGCACGCCCTGGCGGTCGTCGGCCTTGGCGAGGACGACCGCGGCCATGGGCAGCAGCAGCGCGCCGACCAGCATCAGCGTGAATCCGGCGCCGCCGTGCGCGAAGACGAACGAGCCCGACTCGACCCGGTGGCTGCCGATCGCGGCGGCGAGCAGCGGCGCGATGATGGCGCCGAGCCCCATCGCGACCCGTACGACCGCCTGGAGGTGCTCGGTGGTGCGGGCCCTGCGGTACTCCTCGGTCTCCTGGTCGATCAGTACGTGCCCGGTGTTCGCGGCGACACCGGCGGCGACGCCGGCGATCAAGGCGATGAGCAGCACGGTCGCGAGGTCCGGCACGAGGCCCATGGCGAGCAGCGCGACGCCGGTGACGGCGATGGCCAGCGCCAGCAGGCGACGCCGGGAGAGCACCGGAAGGATCTTGGCGGCGGTACGGATGCCGAGCACCGTGCCACCGGTCAGCGCGAGGGTGAGCAGCGCGAACGCGGCCGGGCCGCCGCCCAGGTCGACGGCGTGCAGCACGGCGACGGAGGCGGCCGCGGCGATCGCTGCGGCAACCGAGGCGCAGGCGAGCACGAGCAGCGGAACCGTGCCGGTACGTCCCTTGTCAGGGCCGTTTCCGGTGCTGGGCCTGCGCAGCCCCTCCAGCGGCGAACGGGCCCGCGGCGTCTGGGTGTCGGGCAGTTCGAGCAGGGCGACCACGGAAATCGACGCGGCGAAGAGCCCGGCGGCGAGGTACGAGCCGAGCGCGGCCTGGTGCAGCTTGAACCAGTCGACGCCCGTTCCGAGCAGATTGCTCACGAGGGCCGCGACGAGCAGAGCCGCGGCGCCCAGCGGGATCGCGACGAAGGTCGTACGCAGCGAGAGCCTGCGCAGCGCGTCCAGATGGTCCGGCAGCGGCCGGACGGCGGCGCCCTCCAAAGGAGGCGCGGGCAACAGCGCGGGCGCCGCGCTCTCCTTGGCGACCGTCCAGAACCGTTCGGCGACTCCCGAGAGGAAGGCGGTGACGAGGATGAGGAGCAGGGCGTTGGCCGGGGTCCAGTCGATCCACAGCGGCGCGACGATCAGCAGCGCGGCCCGTACGCCGTCGGCGCCGACCATCGTCCAGCGCCGGTCGAGCGGCCCGTTCGGCGCGGTCAGCGCGGAGACCGGGCCAAGGAGCGCGGCCCCGAAGAGCACTGTCGCGAACACCCGGGCGCCGAGGACCGCGGCGACGGCGAACGCCGCCCCCCGGTATCCACCGCCGAAGGACTGCTGCTCCACCGCCGCCTGCAACGCCAGCAACAGCGTGACGAGTACGGCGAGCGCGTCGCCGATCCCGCCTACGAGCTGTGCGCTCCACAGCCGCCGCAGCGAAGGGATGCGCAGCAGGGCGCGTACGGCGCGCTCGCGTGAGTCTGCGGCCAGGGCGTCGGAAATGGGGCTCACGACTCCTTCAGAGCTTGGGGGGTGCTCGGCTCCTCGCGTCATCCGCCCAGCCTATCCGGAGCGCGCCGGTCCTTGCGGGGGTGCCCGAACATATGGGCGGACGACGCGACTCGGGCTCCACCGGGGCTCAACGCGGAAGGGGGGCCGGGGCATGTGCCCGGCCCCCCGTCAACCGTCGGACCTACTCCGAAGCCGTGGCCTTCTTGGCGGCGGTCTTCTTCGCGGGAGCCTTCTTCGCCGCGGTCGTCTTGGACGCAGCGGTCTTCTTCGCGGCCGCCGTCTTCTTGGCGGGCGCCGTCTTCTTGGCGGGCGCCTTCTTCGCCGCGGCCTTCTTGGCGGGGGCCTTCTTCGCCGTCTTCTTGGCCGGTCCCTTGGCGCGCTTCTCGGCGAGCAACTCGAAGCCCCGCTCCGGCGTGATCTCCTCGACGCTGTCGGCGGTCCGCAGCGTCGCGTTGGTCTCGCCGTCGGTGACGTACGGGCCGAAGCGGCCGTCCTTGACCACGACCGGCTTCTCGCTGACCGGGTCGACGCCGAGCTCCTTGAGCGGCGGCTTGGCGGCGGCGCGGCCACGCTGCTTGGGCTGGGCGTAGATCGCCAGCGCCTCTTCGAGCGTGATGGAGAAGAGCTGGTCCTCGGTCTCCAGGGAGCGCGAGTCGGTGCCCTTCTTCAGATACGGCCCGTAGCGGCCGTTCTGCGCGGTGATCTCGACGCCCTCGGCGTCCGTGCCGACCACACGAGGCAGCGACATGAGCTTGAGGGCGTCGTCCAGCGTCACCGTGTCCAGGGACATCGACTTGAAGAGCGAGGCGGTCCGCGGCTTGACCGCGTTCTTGCCGGTCTTCGGCGTGCCCTCGGGCAGGATTTCGGTGACGTACGGACCGTAGCGACCGTCCTTGGCGACGATCTGGTGACCGGTCACCGGGTCCGCGCCCAGCTCGAAGTCGCCGCTCGGCTTGGCGAGCAGTTCCTCCGCGTACTCGACGGTCAGCTCGTCGGGCGCCAGGTCGTCCGGGACGTCCGCGCGCTGGTGGCCCTCGGAGTCCTTCTCGCCGCGCTCGACATACGGGCCGTAGCGGCCGACGCGCAGCACGATGCCCTCGCCGACGGGGAACGAGGAGATCTCGCGGGCGTCGATCGCGCCGAGGTCGGTCACGAGCTCCTTGAGCCCGCCGAGGTGGTCCCCGTCGCCGTTTCCGGCCGACGAGGCGGAGCCGGCCGTCGCCGCGTCGCCCTCACCGAAGTAGAACCGCCTCAGCCACGGCACCGCCTGGGCTTCGCCCCGCGCGATGCGGTCGAGGTCGTCCTCCATCTTGGCGGTGAAGTCGTAGTCGACGAGCCGCCCGAAGTGCTTTTCCAAGAGGTTGACCACGGCGAAGCTCAGGAACGACGGAACGAGCGCCGTGCCCTTCTTGAACACGTACCCGCGGTCCAGGATCGTGCCGATGATCGAGGCGTACGTCGAAGGACGCCCGATCTCGCGCTCTTCCAGCTCCTTGACCAGCGAGGCCTCGGTGTAGCGGGCCGGCGGCTTGGTCGCGTGGCCGTCCACCGAGATCTCCTCGGACGACAGCGCGTCGCCCTCGGCCACCTGCGGCAGCCGGCGCTCGCGGTCGTCGAGCTCGGCGTTCGGGTCGTCCGCACCCTCGACGTAGGCCTTCATGAAGCCGTGGAAGGTGATCGTCTTGCCGGACGCGGTGAACTCGGCCTGCCGGCCGTCGCTCGCCCGCCCCGCGATCTTCACGGTCACCGAGTTGCCGACCGCGTCCTTCATCTGAGAGGCGACGGTCCGCTTCCAGATCAGCTCGTAGAGCCGGAACTGGTCGCCCGTCAGGCCGGTCTCGGCCGGGGTGCGGAAACGATCACCCGAAGGGCGGATCGCCTCGTGCGCCTCCTGCGCGTTCTTGACCTTCCCGGCGTACGTACGCGGCTTGTCCGGCAGGTAGTCGGCGCCGTACAGCTGCGTCACCTGGGCCCGGGCGGCCGTGACGGCCGTGTCGGACAGCGTCGTGGAGTCCGTACGCATATAGGTGATGAAGCCGTTCTCGTACAGCTTCTGGGCGACCTGCATGGTCGCTTTGGCGCCGAAGCCCAGCTTGCGCGAGGCCTCCTGCTGCAGCGTCGTCGTACGGAACGGGGCGTACGGCGAGCGGCGGTAGGGCTTGGACTCCACCGAGCGCACGGCGAAGGAGGAGTCGGCGAGGGCTGCGGCCAGAGCGCGCGCGTTCGCCTCGTCCAGGTGCAGGACGTCGCTCTTGAGTTGTCCGTCGGGGCCGAAGTCGCGGCCCTGCGCAACGCGCCGGCCATCGACCGTGTTGAGCCGTGCCACCAGCGTGGACGGGTCGGAGGCGTCGCCCGCCCGGCCGGTGGAGAACGTCCCGGTCAGGTCCCAGTACTCAGCAGAACGAAACGCGATGCGCTCGCGTTCCCGCTCCACGACGAGTCGGGTGGCGACGGACTGGACGCGCCCGGCGGACAGCCGCGGCATGACCTTCTTCCACAGGACCGGCGAGACCTCGTAGCCGTAGAGGCGGTCGAGGATGCGTCGGGTCTCCTGGGCGTCGACCATGCGCTGGTTGAGCTCGCGCGGGTTGGCGACGGCGTCCCGGATCGCGTCCTTGGTGATCTCGTGGAAGACCATCCGGTGGACCGGGACCTTGGGCTTCAGCACTTCCTGCAGGTGCCACGCGATGGCTTCGCCCTCGCGGTCCTCATCGGTGGCGAGGAAGAGTTCGTCGGACTCGGCAAGGAGCTCCTTGAGCTTCCTGACCTGGGCCTTCTTGTCGGCATTGACGACGTAGATCGGCTGGAAGTCGTGTTCGACGTCCACGCCGAGACGGCGCACCTCGCCGGTGTACTTCTCGGGCACCTCGGCGGCGCCGTTCGGCAGGTCGCGGATGTGCCCGACGCTCGCCTCGACGACATAACCGGGGCCGAGGTAGCCCTTGATCGTCTTCGCCTTGGCAGGAGACTCGACGATGACGAGTCGGCGGCCGCCCTTTGCGGTCTCGCTGGTCGGGGACAACTTCGCTCTTCTCTCCGGGTCGGCACTCGGGTGTCAGTACGTGACGCTGCGGAGTGTGACGGTACAACCCGCCCCCGTGTCAAACAGCAAAAGCCCGCAGCGGCCACTCGAACGGTAACCCGACTTACCGCGATCCTGCCGCCCGGACCGTCCCGAAGCCTTCCGAAAAGCGTTTGATCCCCTTTCGGGCTAGATCCGGGCGAAGCACCAGAGACCGAGGAAAAGGAAGGCGGCGCCGAAGACGCTCGCGAGCACGGCGGAGGCGGTCGGCGGAACCCCCTGCGCGACCGGCGTGCGGCGGCGCACACAGGATGCCGTCCACAGCAGCAGAGCGCCCCCGAACAGCAGGAACACCGTTCCCGCGAAGACGGCCGGCCCCGTCTCGGTCCCTCCCAATGCGTTCATGGGCGCGATCCTGGCCACCGTGTGGCACCCCCGGGCAGAGCCGGGGCCGCATTCCGGAGAACGCCGGGTGAACGGTCACCCGATCATGCACATTTCAGCCAGATCCCCTCTCGTCAGGGTCCGTCGGGGCGTCGTACGTCACAGGGGCGTCGAGCGTCACATCACATCGACCGTGGCCCGCCGCCTGCCGCCCCGCTCGAACACGGCGAGCAGCACCACCGTGAGCAGGGCGTATCCCACGCCGACGGCGCATTCCGCGCCCACCGCGTCCCAGGCGATGCCGCCGCCGTGCGCCAGTCGTCGGGCCGCGTCCGCCGCGTGCGTCAGCGGCGGTACGTCACCCGTCGTACGCATCCAGCCGGGCAGCGACTGCCGGGGCACGTTCGCTCCGGTGAGCAGCAGCAGGGCGGAACTGGCCACCTTCGATACGAGGAACACGTCCCGCGTGCGCAGGCCGAGCGCGCCGAGCGCCAGCCCGAAGGCCGAGCAGGCGACGGCGGCCGCGACCAGCACCAGGGCGAGCCCCGCCAGTGCGCGGGCGGGCGGGCTCAGACCGAGCACCAGGCACGCGGCGATGCCCCCGGTCGCGAACGTCCGCGCCCTGAGCAGGACTTCGTCCTCCACCAGCCGTCGCATCGTCGGCCCCACATCGGCCAACGCGCCGTCCCAGTAGGCCTGGTAGGCGTCGGCGAGCTACGCGCACGCCGCCTGCGGATCCTCCCGGTGGGGGCGGACCAGCGCGTCGTCCTCCATGCCGGGATAGTGCTCGGCCAGCTGCTGCCGTACGGCCTCCGGCGAGGTCGCCCGCAGCGCGGTCGGCTCCTCCTCCACCGAGGTCGTGCCGATGGAGGGGAGGCAGGATGAAGTCCGGGAAATTCAAAGGGCCGTTGAGGAGCCGGCGCAGTGGCTCGACCCCCTTGTCCCGGCTCAGCACTTTCCGGGCCCGCACCTCCCACTCCTGGTAGGGCCACGACGGCTGTCGGTGCTCCGCCAGGAGATGCAGGCTGCGGAACGCGTCCACAGGGGGCTGACGGTTATTCGGGTCGGCCCCAGCGCCGCCTCGTCCAGCTCGATCCTGATCACTCTTCCCCCCTCCCGCCTCTCCCGCCCCTCTCTCATCGGGGGTTACTCCCCCACCGGCTCCAGGAAGCCCTGCTCGACCAGCAGCCGGATGGCCTCCGGCGTACGGTCCCGCAGCCGCACCGGGTCCTCGTCGATCAGCTGGGCGATCGCGTCCAGAATCCGGCCGGCCGCCAGCTGCCCGTCGCAGACGCCCGCGAACCCGGCGCCCACCGTGTCCACCTTGGTGGCCCGGCGCATGCCGCGGTTCTGCCGCAGCACCACGTGCTCCGGGTCCTCCGCGCCCGGCAACCCCACCTGCTCCTGCACCACCTCGTCGGCCAGGCGGAACCGGTCGGCGAGCAGCGCCGCGTCGTCGTGCCGGCGCAGATAGTCCTGCCGCTCGAAGTGCGCGTGCACCGCGTCGCCGAGCGGCTGCTCGACCGGGTGCGGCCACTCCTCGGCCACGATGGACGGCTGCTCGCTGTCCGTGCGACGCAGGGTGATCCAGCCGAAGCCGACCGCCTTGGTCTTGCGCGCCTCGAACTCGTCCAGCCACGCCTCGTAACGCTCGGCGTACCTGGCCGGGTCGGTGTGGTGGTCCCCGGCGTCGCGCAGCCACAGCTCGGCGTACTGGGTGATGTCCTGAACCTCGCGCTGCACGATCCAGGCGTCGCAGCCGCGCGGGACCCAGGAGCGCAGCCGGTCCTGCCACTCCTCGCCCTCGACGTGCTGCCAGTTGGCCAGGAACTGGGCGTACCCGCCGGGGTTGAGCCGCTCCCCCGCCTGCTGAACGAGCGTGCGGCACAGATCGTCCCCGCCCATTCCGCCGTCCCGGTAGGTCAGCCGGGCGCCGGGCGAGATGACGAACGGCGGGTTGGACACGATCAGGTCGTACGTCTCCTCGCCCACCGGCTCGTACAGCGAACCCGTCCGCAGCTCGGCCTGTGGCGCGCCCGACAGGGCGAGGGTGAGCCGGGTGAAGTCGAGCGCGCGCGGGTTCAGGTCGGTGGCGGTGACCCGGGTGGCGTGCTGGGCGGCGTGCAGCGCCTGAATGCCGGAGCCGGTGCCGAGGTCGAGGGCCGAGCCGACGGGCCGCCGGACCGTGATGCCGGCCAGCGTCGTGGAGGCGCCGCCGACGCCGAGCACCATGGCCTCGTCGCGGCCGCTCGCCCCGCCCGCGCCGCCGACCGCGCAGCCCAGGTCGGAGACGATGAACCAGTCCTGCCCCTCGGGCCCGCCGTAGGGCCGTACGTCCACCGTGGCCCGCACCTCGTCGCCTACGCGGTCCACCCAGCCGTCCGCGAGGGCCTCCTCCAGCGGCAGGGCCGCGCGGGCGCTCTCGTACGGAACGGGCTGCTGGAGCAGGAAGAGCCGCACCAGCGTGTCGAGCGGCGCCTGCCCGCGGGTGGCGCGCAGGGCGGGCACGGTCTCGCTGCGGGCCAGCGCGGCGTACGCGGGCGCGCCGAGCAGGTCGAGCAGGCCGTCGGCGGTGAAGGCGGCGGCGAGCAGGGCGTCACGCAGGCGGGCTGCGTGCTCGGGCGCGGGAAGACTGGTCGTACTCACCCGGCCATTGTGGCCGCTGCCACTGACAATCACCCCATCACGGCCATGGCCCGGCCCCCGCTGGGGGTCCGGGCCACGGTCGAGGGCGCGTGCGGGCTACGACTTCGGGCTCTCCGAGGCCGAGGCCGAAGGTGCTGCGGAGCCCGACGGCGAGGAGGACGCGGCCGGTGCGCCCGCGCCCGACGCCGAGGGCGCGGGAGAGGACGGGGTCTGCTTCTGGCAGCCGGGCTGCTTCTGCATGGCCTTGCCGATGTCGCCGGACTCCAGCTTCTTCAGGGAGGCGTCACCCGTCGAGCTGATCTTGCCGAGCTCGGTCGCGATGTCCTCCAGGCCCTTGGCGAACGCCGCCTGATCCCCGGCGTTGAGCGCGTCGACCTTCTTCTTGAGGTTCGCGTACGACACGGAGGAGGCGTTCAGCTCCTTGACGGCCTCCTGCTGGGTGGTGGCGCCGTCCTTGACCGGCGGAGCGCCGGCCTTGTCGACGGCGGCGCCCAGCGCCTTGTAGGCGTCCGAGATCTGCTGGAAGGCAGCCGAGTCGGTCTTCTGCACGTCGGCCGGCTTGCTGTCGTCACGCGTCTGCGCCTGGATGGCGGCGTTGGCGTCGGTGATCTTCTTGAACTGGGGCTGGGCCGTGTTGCAGAAGGTCTTCGCCCAGTCGTCGACCTTCTTGTTGGAATCGTCGCTGCAGCCCGACAACGTCAGCATCAGTACCGCACCGCCGGACAGTGCGGCCGCAAGCTTCTTGTTCACCGGTTTGGTCCCTTCCAAGGCTCTCGGCCCCGGAACATACACGCCAAGTGGGCGACAAACGCTTGCCGTCCGTACCGTCTGCCCCCTATTGAAGCCATTTGCACCAAGCAGAACGGGCGGACGGTGTGTCAAACCCCACCGTCCGCCCGCCCTTTGCGCCGCTTACGGCTACGAAACCACCGCCGGGTCAACTGACTTAGCGACCCGCTCGTTGTTGCCGTCGTCACCCACGGCCACACTGCGCCGCTTCGAGACGTACACCGCGCCGACGATGACGATGACGGCGAGCGCCGCCACGATCCCTCGTACGGCCGGGTTCGCGTCGTCTCCGTAGGAGAACTTCACGATGGCCGGTGCGATCAGGAGCGCCACCAGGTTCATCACCTTGAGCAGCGGGTTGATCGCGGGGCCCGCGGTGTCCTTGAAGGGGTCGCCGACGGTGTCGCCGATGACGGTGGCGGCATGGGCCTCGCTGCCCTTGCCGCCGAAGTGGCCGTCCTCGACCAGCTTCTTGGCGTTGTCCCAGGCGCCGCCCGAGTTGGCGAGGAAGACCGCCATCAGGGTGCCGGTGCCGATCGCGCCCGCGAGGTAGGAGCCGAGGGCGCCGACGCCGAGGGTGAAGCCGACGGCGATGGGCGCGAGCACCGCGAGCAGGCCGGGGGTTGCCAGCTCGCGGAGCGCGTCCTTCGTACAGATGTCGACGACTCGCCCGTACTCCGGCTGCTCGGTGTAGTCCATGATCCCGGGGTGCTCGCGGAACTGCCGCCGCACCTCGAAGACCACCGAACCGGCCGACCGGGACACGGCGTTGATCGCCAGCCCCGAGAAGAGGAAGACGACCGCGGCGCCCAGCATGAGCCCGACCAGGTTGTTGGGCTGTGAGATGTCCATGCTCAAGGTCAGTTCGCCTGCCTTGGCGTGGACGTCGCTGACGGCCGTCCCGATGGCGTCCTTGAAGGAACCGTAGAGCGCCGAGGCCGCGAGTACGGCGGTGGCGATCGCGATGCCCTTGGTGATGGCCTTGGTGGTGTTGCCGACGGCGTCCAGGTCGGTGAGCACCTGGGCGCCCGCGCCCTGGACGTCGCCGGACATCTCCGCGATGCCCTGGGCGTTGTCGGAGACCGGTCCGAAGGTGTCCATGGCGACGATCACGCCGACCGTGGTGAGCAGACCGGTGCCGGCAAGCGCCACCGCGAACAGCGCGAGCATGACCGAGGTGCCGCCGAGCAGGAAGGCCCCGTAGACGCCGAGACCGATCAACAGGGCGGTGTAGACGGCCGATTCGAGGCCGATGGAGATACCGGCCAGGACGACGGTGGCCGGCCCCGTGAGCGAGGACTTGCCGATGTCCCTGACGGGACGCCGGGTCGTCTCGGTGAAGTACCCCGTCAGCTGCTGGATCAGCGCCGCCAGGACGATGCCGATGGCGACGGCGACCAGTGCGAGGATCCGCGGGTTGCCCTCGTGACTCTTGATCACTTCGTCCGTGACGCCGTTCAACTTGGCGTACGAGGACGGCAGGTAGACGAAGACCGCGACGGCCACCAGGGCCAGCGAGATCACCGCGGAGATGAAGAAGCCGCGGTTGATGGCCGACATTCCGCTGCGGTCGGCGCGCCGCGGGGCGACCGCGAAGATGCCGATCATCGCGGTGACCACGCCGATCGCCGGGACGATCAGCGGGAAGGCGAGGCCCGAGTCGCCGAACGCCGCCTTGCCGAGGATCAGCGCCGCGACCAGGGTCACGGCGTACGACTCGAACAGGTCGGCCGCCATGCCGGCGCAGTCGCCGACGTTGTCGCCCACGTTGTCCGCGATGGTGGCGGCGTTGCGCGGGTCGTCCTCGGGGATGCCCTGCTCGACCTTGCCGACCAGGTCGGCGCCGACGTCGGCGGCCTTGGTGAAGATGCCGCCGCCGACACGCATGAACATCGCGATCAGGGCCGCGCCGAGACCGAAGCCCTCCAGGACCTTGGGGGCGTCGGCCGCGTACACGAGCACGACGACCGAGGCGCCGAGCAGGCCGAGGCCCACCGTGAACATGCCGACGACGCCGCCGGTACGGAAAGCGATCTTCATGGCCTTGTGGGAGACCGCGGTGAGATCCTTTTCGGGTTCGCCCTCCGCGGGAGTCGCCTCTCGGGCGGCTGCCGCGACGCGCACATTCGCGCGTACGGCGAGACGCATCCCGATGTATCCCGTCGTCGCCGAGAAGACGGCGCCGATCAGGAAGAACACGGAACGGCCTACGCGCTGCGACCAGTTGTCGGACGGCAGCAGGAACAGCAGGAAGAACACCACGACGGCGAAGATGCCGAGGGTGCGCAACTGCCGGGTCAGATAGGCATTTGCGCCTTCCTGCACGGCCGCCGCGATCTTCTTCATCGAATCGGTGCCCTCGCCGGCCGCGAGGACCTGGCGCACCAGCAATTGCGCCACGATCAGGGCCGCCAGCGCGACAGCCGCGATGACGATCACGATCAGCCGGTTGCCGTCGGTCAGGACCGCGGCAGCTAGGGATGTGGGGTGGTCGAGTTCTGTTGGGTTGAAGAGCCCCGCCATTCGTCCTCCTTGACGCTCAGAGCTCAAGATGTGGACGGATTGTAGGTAGCGGAACACGATCAAAACAGGGCGCCGCAAATGGAATTGACCTTCATCGGCTCATCAGAGAGAGATCCGGACACGAGAATGCCCCCGAAAGCGGTAATGGGGCAAAAGCATTGACGCTTGATCGGTGATCTAGGTGCGGCGGCCGAAAATCTGGATCAATAAATGAAAAAGGCCCTGCTCAGCAGGGCCCGTCCCAATATCGAAAAGAAGTGGATCAGGGAAGCACCGTGGCCGGTGTGGTCGGCCAGCTCATCCGGATGACACCACCGGAGTCGCCGGAGGTGACCTCCACATCGTCCACAAGCCCACTGATGACAGCGAGGCCCATTTCGTCCTCCGCGCCGTCGTCCAGCTCGTCGCCGGGCGCCGACCCGCGCACCCCCGGTACCGCCGAGGCGCCGCCGCCCGATCCCGGCACCTCGTCGCCGACCTCGATGGAGAACAGCTTCTCCTCCTCGGTCAGGACGACGCGGACGGGGGCATCGACGCCGTGCGAGCGGTGCAGCCCCACGGCACGGCTGCACGCCTCGCCGACGGCGAGTCTGACCTCGTCGAGCACTGCCTCGTCGACCCCGGCCCGGCGCGCCACGGCGGCCGCCACCAGACGGGCCGTCCTGACATGCTCGGGCTGGGCACTGAAACGGAGTTCAACGGTGGCCATTGGCGATCCCCCTCGAACGTACGGGCGTACATCTCAGGGGCCCCGGGCCAAAGTGCCGCCCGGCGCCCCTGTCCTTCCTCCGGAGCCGTCCGCGGACGGCCACCGTCAGTCGGTCGCGTTGACGGCCTCGTCGACCGAGCCGTGGATCGGGAACACCTTGGTGAGCCCAGTGATCCGGAAGATCTTCAAAATGCGCTCCTGGTTGCAGACCAGGCGCAGCGAGCCCTCGTGCGCGCGCACGCGCTTGAGCCCACCGACGAGCACGCCCAGCCCGGTGGAGTCGAGGAAGTCCACGCCCTCCATGTCGACAACCAGGTGGTAGCTGCCGTCGTTCACCAACTCGACCAACTGCTCGCGCAGCTTGGGCGCGGTATACACATCAATCTCGCCACCGACCTCGACGACCGTACGGTCGCCACCAGGGCCGGACACATTGCGAGTCGACAGGGACAGGTCCACGGATCCTCCAGCACCTTGCTATCGAGCGGCCGCCCCCTGAGTCTCCCCGGCGGAGCCAGAGAACGGATCGCCAGCCGCGATGGCATTCAATCACTTACCAGCAGCCATGCACGACGCCTTGGGACCATTGTCCGCTACGCCAGTGACACACTCGGTGCCGATGGCCAGGAATCACCGCCCCAGAACACCCGCCGACAGCACGGGTGAACGACCCGACCCCGGCACGGTCCTCGACCGGCTCACCGCAGGGGCCGACCGGGCTGCGCGCATCACTCATACGGAGCACTTGCCCCCGCGCGCGGGCCGTCATGCAGTCTGGCCGCACCTCATCCGCCCGGAAGTGATCAACGCCATTCAGGTCGCCGGCGTCGAGCATCCCTGGGCCCATCAGGCCACCGCGGCCGAGCACGCCCTGAACGGCGAGTCGGTGGTGATCGCCACCGGCACCGCCTCCGGCAAGTCGCTCGCCTACCTGGCGCCCGTCCTCAGCACGCTCCTGGACGGCTCCGAGGCCCCCAACGGCCGCGGCACGACCGCCCTGTACCTCGCCCCGACCAAGGCCCTGGCCGCCGACCAGCGCCGTTCGGTGAAGGCCCTCGCGGCCCCACTGGGCAACGCGATCCGGCCCGCCGTGTACGACGGGGACACCCCGGTCGAGGAACGCGAATGGGTACGCCAGTACGCCAACTACGTCCTCACCAATCCGGACATGCTGCACCTGGGCATCCTGCCCTCCCACCCCAGGTGGTCCTCCTTCCTGCGCTCCCTGCGCTATGTCGTCATCGACGAGTGCCACACCTACCGCGGCGTCTTCGGCTCCCACGTCGCCCAGGTCCTGCGCCGCCTTCGCCGCCTGTGCACCCGCTACGGCGCCGACCCGGTCTTCCTGCTCGCCTCGGCCACGGCCGCCGCGCCCGCCCTCGCCGCGGGCCGCCTGACCGGTCTGCCCGTCGTCGAGGTCGCCGACGACGCCTCCCCACGCGGCGAGCTGGTCTTCGCCCTGTGGGAGCCCCCGCTCACCGAGCTGGCCGGCGAGAAGGGCGCCCCGGTGCGCCGCACCGCCATCGCAGAGACCGCCGACCTCCTGACCGACCTGGCCGTGCAGGGGGTCCGCACGGTCGCCTTCGTCCGCTCCCGGCGCGGCGCCGAACTCATCTCGGTCATCACCCAGGAGCGCCTGTACGAGGTCGACCGCACCCTGGCCCGGCGCGTCGCCGCCTACCGGGGCGGCTACCTGCCCGAGGAACGCCGCGCCCTGGAGCAGGCCCTGCACTCCGGCGAGCTGCTGGGCCTGGCCGCCACCACCGCCCTGGAACTCGGCATCGACGTCTCGGGCCTCGACGCCGTCCTGATCGCCGGCTACCCGGGCACCCGGGCCTCGCTGTGGCAGCAGGCGGGCCGGGCAGGCCGCTCGGGCCAGGGCGCCCTGGCCGTCCTGATCGCCCGCGACGACCCGCTGGACACCTACCTCGTCCACCACCCCGAGGCGCTGTTCCAGCAGCCCGTGGAGTCCACGGTGCTCGACCCGGACAACCCGTACGTCCTGGCCCCCCACCTGTGCGCGGCCGCGGCCGAACTCCCGCTCACCGAGGCCGACCTGGAACTGTTCGGCCCCGCGAGCCCGGAGCTCATGCCGCAGCTGGAGCAGGCGGGGCTGCTCCGGCGCCGCAGCAACGGGTGGTTCTGGACCCGCCGCGAGCGGGCAGCCGACCTCACCGACATCCGCGGCGGGGGCGGCCGCCCGGTCCAGGTCGTCGAGGCTTCGACGGGACGGCTGCTCGGCACGGTCGACGCGTCCGCCGCCCACACCACCGTCCACGACGGCGCCGTCCACCTCCACCAGGGCCGTACGTACCTGGTGAAGCACCTGGACCTGGAGGATTCCGCCGCCCTCGTCGAGGAGGCCAGCCCGCCCTATTCGACCGTCGCCAGGGACACCACCTCCATCTCCGTCCTCTCGACCGACACCGAGATCCCGTGGGGAGCCGGCCGCCTCTGCTACGGCTCCGTCGAAGTCACCAACCAGGTCGTCTCCTTCCTGCGCCGCAAACTGATCACCGGCGAGGTGCTCGGCGAGACCAAGCTCGACCTGCCGCCCCGCACCCTGCGCACCCGGGCCGTGTGGTGGACGGTCACCGAGGACCAGCTCGATGCCGCCCGCATCAACCCGGAGATCCTCGGCGGCGCCCTGCACGCCGCCGAGCACGCCTCCATCGGGATGCTGCCGCTCTTCGCCACCTGCGACCGCTGGGACATCGGCGGGGTCTCCGTCCCGCTGCACCCGGACACCCTGCTGCCCACGGTCTTCGTGTACGACGGCAACCCGGGCGGCGCCGGATTCGCCGAGCGCGCCTTCCACACCGCCGCGCGCTGGCTGACCGCGACCCGGGAGGCGATCGCGTCCTGCGAGTGCGAGGCAGGCTGCCCGTCCTGCATCCAGTCGCCCAAGTGCGGCAACGGCAACGACCCCCTGCACAAGCGCGGCGCCGTCCGCCTCCTCACGGAACTGCTGCGGGGAGCCCCGGAAGAGCCAGGGGCGGCCCCGCCCGGGCCCTGACGCTCGGTGCGTACGGGCCGAACCTCGCCCGCACCCGTACGTCCGCGATCTCCTGGCCCACCGTGCAGCGCACCAGCTCCGCGCCCTGGGCCCGAGCCACCTCGGCAGCCTTGGCACAGGCGTCCGGCGAGCCCCACAGGGCCCGGTCGGCCGCCGCGAGCGCGGCCAGGTCCGCGGCCCCGCCGGCCCGGTGCCGGGCGGCCACCGCCTGACCGAGGCACAGCACGGCCGCGAACACCGCGCACATCGTGGCGGCCGTGAGCGCCACCCACACCGTGGCGGCACCCTGGTCGGCGCAACTCCGGCCCTGGGCCCGCCGGTTGAGCGGATTCCGGCCCAGTCGCTCCACCGCGTCTCGCATCCACCGGTTCGCGAGACCGCGCAATCGCCCGTTCACGAGACCTCCCCCACCGTGTCCTCGGCCAGTGCCGCCGCCTCCGCGCTCAACGTCAGGGCCAGCTGGTGCGGACCCGGCGTGGCGGACTCCACCCGGACCCGCCACAGCTCCCCGGTCCGCCGCACCGTGACCGTCGCGCCCTTCGGCGCCGCCGACTTGGCCGTCGCCACCGCCACGGCCTCCGGCTCGGAACGGGCCACCGCGCGGGCCCCGGCCCGGGCCGCGTCCACGCACCGGATCTCCGCCGACGCCGCCGTCAGCGCCCAGAGCAGCGCCAGTGCGAAGCCCACCAGGGCCGGAATCGCCACGGCCGTCTCGGCCGTCACGAACCCCCTGTCGCCCCGCCACCACCTGCCGCGCTCAGAACTGCACATCGAGCGCCCTGGTGATCAGCTGGGTCAGCGCCGAAACGACCCCGCCACTGGTGACCACCTTGTACAGAATCGCCGCGAAGGCACAGGCGGCGAGGGTACCCACGGCGTACTCGGAGGTCGTCATCCCGGCGTCCTTCCGTGCCCTGCTCCGCAGCGCGAGCCCCCAGAGCCGCATCCGCCGCTTCATGGCGCCCGTCTGCCGATTGACCACTGAGTTCATGATCCTCAACTCCCTTGATTGATAAGCCTGTTGATTGACATCCGCATGTGCATGGGCGAGGTGGCTGAGCGGCCCGGCCGGCCCGGGCCGCGCGGCCACCGCCAGGCTTCGCTGGAGGCGGCCTCCAGGAGGACCCGCCCCTCACCGCCTGAGCAACCCACCCGCGAGCCCGATCACCACCGGGGCGACGCCCGCCGCGAGGAAGGCCGGGAGGAAGCAGAGGCCCAGTGGGCCGGTGATCAGCACGCCCGCTCGTCTGGCCCGTGCCGATGCCTCCCGGGTCCGTTCGGCCCGGCAGCGCTCGGCGACCCGCGCAACGGGGCCCGCCGCGGGCGCACCGGAGGAGGCGGCCCGCTCCAGACAGCGGGCCAGTTCGGCCGCGCCCGGTATCGCCGCCAACCTCCCCCACGCATCGGCCGGTTCACCGCCCATGCGCAGTTCGGCGGCAACCTGGCCCAGCCGGACGCCGACCGGCCCCTCCAGCGAGGACCCGACCGCCCCCGCGGCCTCGCGCGGCCCGGCCCCGGCCGCCAAACAGGCGGCCAACAGATCTGCGGCGAGCGGGAGTTCACGGGCAGCCGCCCGGCATGCACCGTCCCGGTCGCCGCGCGCCCGGCGTCGACGCCCCCACGTCCAGGCTCCGTACGCCGCCGCCAGACCGACCAGCACGCCCACGACCCCGCCGACCAGCACATAGCCGGCCACCAACGCCCCCAGCGGCGCTCCCCACCGCTTGGCGCCGGCCGTCCACGCCGGGCTCCAGCTCCGACGCGAGGGCAGGGTCAGCGACTCAAGGGCCAGCAGTGCGGCCATCCGGCGCCGCACCCTGCGCTCCTCCCGGCGCCGCGCCACCCCCAAGGCCATCCACAGGGTGAGGGCAATCGCGCCCACCGCCACCCCCAGCCTGTGGACAACCTCCGGCGACCACAGGCTCATCGCCCCTCCCCGGCCCGCACGATCCGCGCCGCCCACCACACCCCGGCGGCCTCCAGGACCCCGGCCACCAGCAGGCACCCGAACCCGGCCGCGCTGTGCAGCAGCACCCGCAGCGGGCTCGCGCCCATCGCCGTGCCCAGCACAAGCCCCAGCGTCGGCAGGAGGGCGAGCAGCAGCACCGTGGTGCGGGGGCCCGCCAACTCCGAGCTCAGCGTGTCCTGTTGCTCCCGCTCCGCCCGCAACGCGCCCTCCAGCCGCTCCAGACCGGAGGCGAGCCCCGCCCCACCGTCCACCGCGACCTGCCAGCACGCGGCGACCCCGGCCAGGCCCTCGGCGCCCGGCTCCCTGGCCGCCTCGCGCAGCGCCCCGGGCACATCGCCGCCGAACGTCGCGGCCGCCACCACGGGGGCCGTCGCCGCGCCCAGGGCCGCCGTGTCCCGGGCTGCCGCCGCGAGCGCCTGGCCCGGCTGACGTCCGGCGCGCAGCTCTCCGGCCACCGCGGCGCACCATGCGATCACCTCGTCGGCCCGCCGCGCCCTGGCCCGCTCTCGCTCCCGGGCCCGCAGCCGCCACCCCACCAAGGGCACCGCCACCACCCCGGCGACCAGCGGCAGCACCGACCCGCCCAGGACGGCGATCACAAGCCCCAGCGGCAGACACAGCCATTCCGTGCGCCACCGCGCCCGGCCGCGCACCCCATCGAGCCACCGCCCGAGAGGCGAGGCCCCGAAGGCACCCCCTCCGGTGACGCTTCCGGCTCCCGCGAACATCAGCCGGGCCCGCCGCATCCCCTGGTCCTGCCCGGCCCACATCCATGCGGCCGCCCCCGCGCACATCGCCGCCCAAGCGGGCAGCCCCATCCGAACATCTGTCACAACGCATCCCCGATCAGCGCCCGCAGCCGCTCCCAGCCCGAGTCGCGTACAAACCCCGCCGCGCCCCACCGCAGCGCGGGCACCGTCACCACCAGGCCCATCGCGTCCCGCTCCAGGACGCGCACCTCGGCGATCCGGCGCTGTCCGGCCCGGTCTCGTACGAGATGGACCACCACCGACAGCGCGGCCGCCAACTGGCTGTGCAGCGCGGCCCGGTCGAGCCCGGCCGCCGTGCCCAGCGCTTCGAGGCGGGCCGGTACATCGGCTGCGGAATTGGCATGAACCGTCCCACAACCGCCGTCATGTCCCGTGTTCAAAGCGCTCAGCAGATCGGTCACCTCGGCGCCCCGCACCTCGCCCACGACGAGCCGGTCCGGCCGCATCCGCAGGGCCTGGCGCACCAGGTCCCGCAGGGTCACCAAGCCGGCGCCCTCCTGGTTGGCGGGCCGTGATTCGAGGCGCACCACATGCGGATGGTCGGGCCTCAACTCGGCGGAATCCTCGGCCAGTACGATCCGTTCGTCCTTCCCGACCAGGCCGAGCAGAGTGGACAGAAGCGTGGTCTTGCCGGAGCCTGTGCCTCCGCTCACCAGGAACGACACCCGGGCTTCGATCAGCGCCCGCAGCACCTGCTCGCCGTCGGGCGGCACCGTGCCCGCCGCGACGAGTTCGGCCGGCGAGAACGCCCTCGGCCGCACCACCCGCAGGGAGAGGCAGGCCGAGCCGACGGCCACCGGCTCCAGGACCGCATGCATCCGGGTCCCGTCCGGCAGCCGGGCGTCCACCCAGGGCCGGGCGTCGTCGAGTCGGCGTCCCGCGACCGCGGCGAGGCGCTGGGCGAGCCGGCGCACCGCTGCCGCGTCGACGAAGCGGACCTCCGTCAGTTCGAGCCCGCCCCCCCGGTCCACCCACACCCGGTCGGGCGCGGAGACCAGCACGTCCGTCACCTCCGGGTCGGCGAGCAGGGGCTCCAGCGGCCCGGTCCCGACCAGCTCGGACCGCAGCTCCTCGGCCCCGCCGAGCACTTCGGCGTCGCCGAGCAGGCGCCCCTGTGCGCGCAGCGCGGCCGCGACCCTGGCAGGGGTGGGTTCGGCCCCGCTCTCGGCCAGTCGCTGCCGCACGGCATCGAGCAGCGGCGGCCCCGCGCCCCGTAGGGACGCCCCGCCGGGTCGCGCCCCGCCACCGACCGGCGCCGGCGTGCCCGGGGAGGGCCGCCCCGCATCCCGTGCCCCGTTCATGAGAGCGCTCCTCCGGCGAGGCCACCGGCCAGCGCCTGATCCCAGAAGGCCGTACAGAATCTGGCCAGTGGTCCGCGTGGCGCGCTCCCCGGCGGCGCACCGCCCTCCTGGGCCGCCAACAGACCTGATTCCACGGGGAGTTCACCCGCGAGCGGCAGGCCCAGCGCGCCGGCCACCCACTGCTCGTCGAGCCCGGACGCGTACGGACCCCGTACCACCGCGCGCAGATCGCGCAGCACCATGCCGACCGAGGAGGCGACCCGGTTCGCCGCCGCGACCGCGCGCAGCTCGGCCGGGACGACCAGAAGGCCCAGGTCCAGCTGGGCGAGCGCCTCGACCACCGCGTCGTCGACGCGGCGCGGCAGGTCCACGACGACCACCCCGCCCCGTCGGCGGGCCGCCGCGAGCACCGCACGCATCGCCTCCCCCGGGATCACCACCGAGTCACCGCGGTCCCAGCTCAGCACCCTCAACTGGTGCAGCCGCGGCAGCGATTCCTCCAGGGCGCCCCCGGCAACCCGCCCGCGCGAAGCGGCGAAATCCGGCCACCGTCGGCCATCGGCCCGCTCCCCGCCGAGCAGCACGTCGAGGCCACCGCCGAGGGGGTCACCGTCGATCAGCATCGTGCGCTGCCCGGATCGGGCTGCGGTCACGGCGAGGGCGCAGGCCAGCGTCGAGGCCCCGGCGCCGCCCCGTCCGCCGATCACCCCGACGGTCAGGGCGGGGCGCCCTACGCCTTCGGCGGCGTCCGCGATCCGGTCGACGAGCCACGGCTCGGCGTCGGGCAGCCGCAGCACATGGTCCGCGCCGAGCTCGACCGCGGCCTGCCAGACGCCGGGGTCGTCCTGGTCCCGGCCCACCAGGAGCACCCCGCGTCTGCGGGCCGATCCGAGCAGCCGTGGAGCGGCGTCGTCGCCGACCAGGATCAGCGGTGCGCCCTCCCAGCCGCCCCTGCTGTCGGGCACCCCGTGGCACACCTCGGGCTCGGTGCCGGCCGCGGCGCACAGCCGCAGCAGATCATCGAGCAGTTCCTCGTCCTCGGTCACGATCAGCGGTCCGCCGCGCCGCCCCTCCGTGCCCGGCGGCCGGTCGGATGCCATGGCTCCGTCCACGATTTCCGCCCCCTCTCACTCCGATTCCTGCGTCCGCGTACTTCGCGAACTGGAATCACCGTGGAGGGAGACTCGAAATAATGTGGATCTTGATCAAAATCTGTGGACAACTATCCGCGTTGTGAATATCCCGTTCACCTATTCCAGTGACTTCCGGAGCGCAGCGCAACCACTACGTACAGTGACGAGTCTCAGGCATGGGCGAGCGGAGGGCGCGAGGAGAAGAGGAAGGACGACGATCGGATCCAAGGGGCCGAAAACGCATCCGGACATGCGACGACCCCCGCCGGGGGGGAGAGCGGGGGTCGTCCCCACGGCCGACTCGGGGGGGGAGGAGTCGGACCGGGTTAGCACGGTCGCGAACGATCCGTGACTTCCATGGTGTACCCGAGAGCCTTCTCAGGCAAACCCACGCGCCCCAGCTTACGCCGAATGGTGGGCGCCTATGCTCGGGCTCGTGGAAAACCACTCGTTGCCGCGCACTGCCGCCTTCTTCGACTTGGACAAGACAGTCATTGCCAAGTCCTCGACACTGACCTTCAGCAAGTCCTTCTATCAAGGGGGACTGATCAACCGCCGCGCCGTACTGCGCACCGCGTACGCGCAGTTCGTATTCCTCGCCGGTGGCGCCGACCACGATCAGATGGAGCGGATGCGCGAGTATCTGTCCGCTCTCTGCAAGGGCTGGAACGTGCAGCAGGTCAAGGAGATCGTCGCCGAGACCCTGCACGATCTGATCGACCCGATCATCTACGACGAGGCCGCCTCCCTCATCGAGGAGCACCACGCCGCGGGCCGCGACGTGGTCATCGTGTCGACGTCCGGCGCCGAGGTCGTCGAGCCGATCGGCGAACTGCTCGGCGCGGACCGGGTGGTGGCCACCAGAATGGTGGTCGGCGACGACGGCTGCTTCACGGGGGACGTCGACTACTACGCCTATGGGCCGACGAAGGCCGAGGCCGTCAAGGAGCTGGCCGAGTCCGAGGGGTACGACCTGGCGCGCTGCTACGCCTACAGCGACTCGGCGACCGATGTCCCGATGCTGGAGGCGGTCGGCCACCCCTACGCCGTCAATCCGGACCGGGCACTGCGCCGCGAAGCGACCGCCCGAGAATGGCCGGTTCTCGTCTTCAACAAGCCCGTCAGTCTCAAGCAACGGCTGCCCGGCCTCAAGATGCCCGCGCGTTCGGCGCTCCTGGTCGCGGCGGCGGTCGGTGCGGCCGCGGCGACCGCCGGTCTCGTCTGGTACGCCAGCCGTCGGCGTGGCTGCGACTCCGCTTGAGGCGGCACGCAAACCTGGACGAAGGGGGATCCTGGAGCGGGCATCTGAAAACAGACGCCCGCTTTACCCCTGTTTGAACCTAAAAGTAAAGAACTGGGGTCAGGGGTTTCGCTTCTCGCCGGACGGGAGTAGAAAGGACTCAACGGCCCGCGAGACCTGGGACATCCGAGAGGATCACCTTCTACGCAATAAAGGCCCCACGGACCGAGCATGAACATCGAGCACCCACGCGACGTCGACCCGTCGATTACGGGCCAGCCGCACCAGGTGAACGGGCAGAGAATCCCGGCCTGATGGGCAATATTCGAGGACGCTTGGTAACACGGTGGACATGCCAGCGGCGGTATCGGACATCGATACCGCCGCAACCCTTTTCCCCCACGTACGAAACGTACGACTCTGGTTCCGTGACGGACGACGCACCGAGCGCCCGCCGCGAAACGGGCGGCGCGGAACCCCTCGCCTACGCGGCGCCGCGCTGAAGGGCCTCGCACACCGCCGTCGACTCGCGTACACCCAGCTCGACCGCCATGCCGCAGTGGGCGATCCACGCCGCCACACCTTGCGGGGTCCCCGACGCATACCCGTCGAGCGCCGCCGCGTACGCCGCGCGTCCGAGCTCCGCATGACCGACCTCGGCCGGGCAGACCGCCTTCGGGTCGAGCCCACTGCCGATCAGCACGATCCGCTCGGCGGTGCGCGCGACGAGCCCGTTGTACGAGGTGAAGGGCCGCAGCGCGAGGAGCTCGCCGTGCACGATGGCGGCGGTCACCAGGGCCGGGGCCGAACTGCCCGCGATGATCAGCCGGGAGAGGCCTTCGAGGCGGCCCGCCACCTCGTCCGCGTCCGGCAGGGAAAGTTCGATGAGCGGCTCGGCGACGGCTTCGCCGCTCTGCCGCGGCCGGCCGACCGCGTCACCGGCGTCCGCGGCCGCCACCAGGTGCAGCCGGGCAAGGACCCGCAGGGGCGATTGGCGCCAGATGGACAGGAGTTGCCCCGCCTCGGCGCCCAGCCGCAGCGCGGCGCCGACCGTGCGCGCCTCGGGCTCGCTGCCGAAGTCGGTACGCCGCCGCACCTCTTCGAGGGCCCAGTCCGCGCCGGACAGGGCGGCGCTGCCGCGCGCCCCGCGCAGCGCCGCTTCCGAGGCGATCTCGTTGCTCCGGCGCCGCATCACACGGTGCCCGTAGACCCGGTCCACGGCCTTGCGCACGGAGTCCACGGCGTCCGGGACGCCCGGCAGCCCGCCGAGGGCGACAAGAGGGTCAGCGGCGTTCGTACTCATAGGTAAGGAGGCTACGCGTCCGCAAGCCGCGCCCCACCTTCGAGTGGTCTTCTTCACTCGGCTCGCATACTTACCGCCACGATGCGATTACCGTTGGTGAACATGAAGATCGCTTTCGTGGGGAAGGGCGGCAGCGGCAAGACCACGCTGTCCTCGCTCTTCATCCGCCACCTCACCGCCAACGAGGCCGCCGTCGTCGCGGTCGACGCCGACATCAACCAGCACCTCGGGGCCGCGCTCGGGCTCGACGAGGAAGAGGCCGCGGCCCTGCCCGCGATGGGCGCGCACCTGCCGCTCATCAAGGAGTACCTGCGCGGCACCAACCCGCGGATCGCCTCCACCGAGACGATGATCAAGACAACGCCGCCGGGCCACGGCTCCCGGCTGCTCAGGGTGCGCGAGGCGAACCCGGTGTACGAGGCGTGCGCCCGCCGGGTCGTGCTCGACGACGGGGACATCCGGCTGATGGCGACCGGCCCGTTCACCGAGTCCGACCTGGGGGTCGCCTGCTACCACTCGAAGGTCGGCGCGGTCGAACTGTGCCTGAACCACCTGGTGGACGGCGTGGACGAGTACGTCGTCGTCGACATGACGGCAGGGTCGGACTCGTTCGCCTCCGGCATGTTCACACGCTTCGACATGACCTTCCTGGTGGCCGAGCCGACCAGGAAGGGCGTCTCGGTCTACCGCCAGTACAAGGAGTACGCCCGGGACTACGGGGTCGCGCTCAAGGTCGTCGGCAACAAGGTGCAGGGCCAGGACGACGTGGACTTCCTGCGCGCCGAGGTAGGCGACGACCTCCTGGTGACGGTGGGCCACTCCGACTGGGTCCGCGCGATGGAGAAGGGCCGCCCGCCGCGCTTCGAGCTCCTGGAGGCCGACAATCGGCTCGCCCTGCAGACGCTGCAGAACGCGGCCGACGATTCGTACGGAAACCGGGATTGGGGGCGCTACACGCGGCAGATGGTGCACTTCCATCTGAAGAACGCGGAGAGCTGGGGCAATGCGAAGACCGGGGCCGACCTGGCCGCGCAGGTCGACCCCGCCTTCGTGCTGAGCGAGGCGTTGATCGCCGAGGTCAGTGAGCCACAGCCTGCCTGACGGCGGGCTCGGGCGCCTCGGGCTTCGGCGGGGCCACCGGCTTCGCGGGGGCCGCGGGCTGGGCGGCCTCCAGGGCTGCCCAGCCTCCCTTGGGCGCCTCGCCGACCTTCAGCGAGTTGAACTTGGCGAGCACGGCCGGGTCCTGGGCGTCCAGCCAGTCGACGAGCTGGCGGAACGAGACGCAGTGGACGTCGCGCTTCACGCACACGGTCCTGATGGTGTCCTCGACGGCACGCATGTAGGCGCCGCCGTTCCAGGATTCGAAGTGGTTGCCGATGATCAGCGGGGCGCGGTTGCCGTCGTAGGAGCGGGCGAATGCCTGGAGGAGACCGTCGCGCATCTGGTTGCCCCAGTACTCGTGCTGATCGGCGTCACCGGTCATCGCGTTGGACTGGTTCATGTAGAAGTTGTAGTCCATGGACAGCGTCTCGAAGCCGCGGCCCGGGACCGGCACCAGCTGCATCGACAGGTCCCAGACGCCGTTGTCGTTCTTCTTCGGCCACACCTGGTCGTTGACGGCGCTGGTGTCGTAGCGGAAACCCAGCTGTCCTGCGGCCGCCACGAAGTTCTTGCGTCCCTCCAGGCACGGGGTGCGGCCGCCGATGAGCTCCTTGTCGTAGTCGAACGGGAGCGGCGCCTCCGCCCTCATTCCGGAGTTCGTCTTCCAGTTCTTCACAAAGGACTTGGCCTGCGCGATCTCGCTCTTCCACTCGTCCACCGACCAGGTGCCGACGCCGCCGTCGGGGCCGCAGAAGTGGCCGTTGAAGTGGGTGCCGATCTCGTTGCCCTCCTGCCACGCGGCGCGTAGCTGGGTGACGGTGTCCTTGATGCCCTTGTCGTCATTGAAACCGATGTCCGAGAGGCCGGCGGAGTGCTTGGGCGCGGTGTACAGGTTCGCCTTGGCATCGGGGAGCATGTACACGCCGCTCAGGAAATACGTCATGGTCGCGTTGGACTCCTTGGCGACCTGGCGGAAGTGCGAGAAGAGCTTCTGGCTGTCCTCGCCGGCGCCGTCCCAGGAGAACACCACGAACTGCGGCGGCTGCTCCCCCGGTTTCAGCTTCTGGGGCTTGAGCAGGTGCGGCTGGAGCCCGGTGTACGCGGTGGAGCCGTCCCCGATCAGATGGGGGGCGGTGTTGGGCGCTGCGGCGCCCTGTCGGCCGACGGGGGCGCCAGGCTTGGCCGGGCGGGGGGCCGAGGAGCAGCCCGCGGCTCCGACGGCCATCGCCGCGGCGATGGCGCCGGCAGCGATCCTCTTGGTGGCGTGCGTGGCGGCAATCATCCGCCCACCTCTTTCTTGCGGTTATGTGATTTGAATGCCGTCACGGCGCCGCAAAAGTCGCACGCAGACTGAGGGGCGTAGGCACGACAAGCCGCATGAAAAGCTGCTTATTCACCCTTGAGGGTGAATCATTGCCCCATTCGTCCTAAATGGGAAGTGGGGGGCTTTACTCTGCATTACGATTCATTTACCGAGAGTTGAGAATCCCGCCGCTGCACTGCCGTGACCCACGGCCGCGACCCCACGTTCCGCGACCGCGCTGCCCCGGAGGAGACGGGAACATGCCTGCTTGCGTACCCCCTCGCGCCAAGACCCCCGCTCGCACCCCTCGCATCCGGCGCCCGAACCGGCCGTCCACCTCCGCAGACAGGCCCGGGCGACGCCGCTTCAAGATCAAGGGTGCCGACCTGTCGGCGTCCATCACCGTTTTCCTGCTCGCCGTCCCGATGTCGCTCGGTCTCGCCGTCGCCATCGACGCACCGCTGGAGGCCAGCCTCATCGCGGCCGGTGTCGGCGGGATCGTCGCCGGGCTGCTGGGCGGCTCCCGCCTGCTCGTCAGCGGGCCGTCCGCCGGGCTCACCGTGGTGTCCGCCGAGCTGATCCAGACCTACGGCTGGCGGACGAGCTGCGCCATCACCGTGTGCGCGGGCCTGCTTCAAGTCGCCCTGGGCTCACTGAAGACGGCACGCTCCGCCCTCGCCGTCAGCCCCGCCATCGTGCACGGCACCCTCGCCGGCATCGGAGCCGCCATCGCGCTCGCCCAGCTCCACATCGTCCTCGGCGGCTCCCCGCAGAGCTCGGCGGTGACCAACGCCCTGGCCCTGCCCGGCCAGTTGGCCCAGGTCGGCCCCGCGGCCCCGCTGATCGGCGCCCTGACCATCGCCGTGCTTCTTCTGTGGCCGCGCATTCCCGGACGCGTCGGCAAAGCGTTGCGCCGGATTCCCGCCGCGCTCGCCTGCGTGGTGATCGGGACCGGTGTCGCCGCGTTCGCCGCGCCGCACATCGCCCGGGTCGACCTGCCCTCCTGGGACGCGCATGTGCTGCCTGAGCTGCCGCACGGCCCGGTGCTCGGGCTCGCCGCCGCCGTGCTCACCGTGACGCTGGTCGCCAGCCTGGAGTCGCTGCTCTCCGCCGTCGCCGTGGACCGGCTGGCCTCCGAGCGGCCGGGCGCCACGGCCCCGGCACGCGCCGACCTCGACCGCGAGCTGCGCGGCCAGGGCATCGCCAACGCGCTGTCCGGCCTGCTCGGCGGCATGCCCGTCTCCGGCGGCGCGGTGCGCGGCAGCGCCAATGTCCGGGCGGGCGCGACCGGCCGCGCCTCGACCGTGCTGCACGGCGTATGGGTGCTGCTCGCGGCCGGGCTGCTCGTCTCCGTACTGGAGTGGATCCCGCTGGCCGCGCTCGCCGCCCTGGTCATGATGGTCGGCATCCAGATGGTCAACTTCGCGCACATCCGCAACGTCCACAAACACCGGGAATTCCTGGTTTACGTGGCGTCCGTCGGCGGAGTGCTCGTCCTGGGCGTGCTGCAAGGAGTCGTCCTGGGGATCGCGGTGGCCGTGGCCGTCGCGCTGCACCGGCTCGCCCGTACCCGGATCACCGCCCAGGAAGAGGCCGACGGCACGTATCTGGTGCGCGCCCGCGGCCAGTTGACGTTCCTCGCCGTGCCCCGGCTCACCCGGGCGCTCGGCCAAGTCCCTCAAGGGGCCGACACAGTCGTGGAGTTGGACGGGTCGTTCATGGATCACGCCGCCTTCGAGGCGCTGCAGGGCTGGCAGGACGCGCACCACACGCGCGGCGGCACCGTACGGATCACCGGGCGGGCCGGGGGCAGGATCGCCGCGCCCGCCTCCACCGCGCACACCTGCTGCCGCCCCTGGACGCCGTGGCGCAACCACCACTGCCACGACCAGCCGCCGCAGCGCACCCATGGGCACCAACTGGCCAGCGGGCTCAGCTCGTTCCAGCGCAACACCGCACCCCTGGTGCGCGACGAGCTGGCCCGGCTCGCCCGCGAGGGCCAGCGGCCGCAGCAGCTCTTCATCACCTGCGCGGACTCCCGCCTGGTCACCAGCATGATCACGTCCAGCGGTCCGGGCGATCTGTTCACCGTGCGCAACATCGGCAATCTGGTGCCACCGCCGGGTGCGGAAGGCGCCGACGATTCGGTGGCCGCCGCCATCGAGTACGCCGTGGACATCCTCCAGGTCCAGTCGATCACCGTCTGCGGGCACTCCGGCTGCGGTGCGATGCAGGCGCTGCTCAACACCCAGCCGGGGGCGCCGATGACTCCGCTGCACCGCTGGCTGCGGTACGGCCGACCGAGCCTGGAGCGGATGGCGAGCCGGCGGCACTCCTGGGCCCGGATCGCCGGGCGGCTGCCCGCCGATGCGGTGGAGCAGCTCTGCCTGACCAATGTCGTCCAACAGTTGGAGCACCTGCGGCAGCACGAATCGGTGGCCCGCGCGCTCGCCGCCGGCACCCTCGCCCTGCACGGCATGTACTTCCACGTCGGCGAGGCGCAGGCGTACCTGCTGGCTCCGGACGACCACGCGGAGGTCTTCGAAGGCATCGGCGTCAACCTCCTGGAGGACACGCACGCCTGAACCCGGCTCGCCTTCTTGAGAAGTACGGCGAGAACGTACGGCCTCTCCTGACCGGCTCCCCCGCCGCAGGAGAGGCCGTACGCGTGCCATGGCGACCAGCGAGCCCTACAGGTCTAAACCAATTCCCTGGAGACTCTTGTCACCCGGCCTTTGGCCTGATGAGCTATGGCCCGGGACACATAGGCACATAGGACGCCCTGGGAAAGGGAGATGTCGTGAGCAACGAAAGCCTGGCCAACCTGCTCAAGGAGGAGCGGCGGTTCGCGCCGCCCTCCGAGCTGGCCGCGAATGCCAACGTGACGGCGGAGGCGTACGAGCGGGCCGAGGCGGACAGGCTGGGCTTCTGGGCCGAGCAGGCCCGGCGCCTGACCTGGGCCACCGAGCCGACCGAGACCCTCGACTGGTCGAACCCGCCCTTCGCGAAGTGGTTCGCCGACGGCAAGCTGAACGTCGCGTACAACTGCGTCGACCGCCATGTCGAGGCCGGGCACGGCGACCGCGTCGCCATCCACTTCGAGGGCGAGCCGGGCGACAGCCGCTCCCTCACCTATGCCGAGCTCAAGGACGAGGTGTCAAGGGCCGCCAACGCCCTTACGGAGCTGGGTGTCCAGGCCGGCGACCGGGTCGCGGTGTATCTGCCGATGATCCCCGAGGCGGCCGTCGCGATGCTCGCCTGCGCCCGGGTCGGCGCCGCGCACTCCGTGGTCTTCGGCGGCTTCTCGGCGGACGCCGTCGCCTCCCGCATCCAGGACGCCGACGCCAAGCTCGTCATCACCGCCGACGGCGGCTACCGGCGCGGCAAGCCGTCCGCCCTGAAGCCCGCCATCGACGAGGCCGTCGCCAAGTGCCCGCAGGTCGAACATGTGCTGGTGGTACGCCGCACGGGCCAGGACACCGCGTTCACCGAGGGCCGCGATGTGTGGTGGGACGACATTGTCGCCCGCCAGTCCGTGGAGCACACGCCCACCGCCTTCGACGCCGAGCACCCGCTGTTCATCCTGTACACCTCGGGTACGACGGGTAAGCCCAAGGGCATCCTGCACACCTCCGGCGGGTACCTCACCCAGGCCGCGTACACGCACCACGCGGTCTTCGACCTGAAGCCCGAGAGCGACGTCTACTGGTGCACCGCCGACATCGGCTGGGTCACCGGGCACTCCTACATCGTCTACGGTCCGCTCGCCAACGGCGCGACCCAGGTCATGTACGAGGGCACCCCGGACACCCCGCACCAGGGGCGATTCTGGGAGATCGTGCAGAAGTACGGCGTGACCATCCTCTACACCGCGCCGACCGCGATCCGTACCTTCATGAAGTGGGGCGACGACATCCCCGCCAAGTTCGACCTGAGCAGTCTGCGGGTCCTGGGGTCGGTCGGCGAGCCGATCAACCCCGAGGCGTGGATGTGGTACCGCAAGCACATCGGCGCCGACAAGTGCCCGATCGTGGACACCTGGTGGCAGACCGAGACCGGCGCGATCATGATCTCGCCGCTGCCCGGCGTCACCGAGACCAAGCCGGGTTCGGCCCAGCGCGCGCTGCCCGGCATCGCCGCGACCGTGGTCGACGACGAGGCCAACGAGGTCCCCGACGGCGGGGGCGGCTACCTGGTCCTGACCGAGCCGTGGCCTTCGATGCTGCGCACCATCTGGGGCGACGACCAGCGCTTCATCGACACGTACTGGTCGCGCTTCGCGGGCCGTTACTTCGCGGGTGACGGCGCCAAGAAGGACGACGACGGCGACATCTGGCTGCTCGGCCGCGTCGACGACGTCATGCTCGTCTCCGGCCACAACATCTCGACGACCGAGGTCGAGTCGGCGCTCGTCTCGCACCCCTCGGTCGCCGAGGCCGCCGTGGTCGGCGCCGCCGACGAGACGACCGGGCAGGCCATCGTGGCCTTCGTGATCCTGCGCGGCACCGCCGCCGAGACCGACGGCCTGGTCGAGGAGCTGCGGGCGCACGTCGGCTCGGCGCTCGGCCCGATCGCCAAGCCGAAGCGCGTCCTGCCGGTCGCGGAGCTGCCCAAGACCCGCTCGGGCAAGATCATGCGGCGACTCCTTCGCGATGTCGCCGAGAACCGTGAGCTGGGGGACGTGACGACCCTGACCGACTCCTCGGTCATGGCGCTGATCCAGAACAAGCTGCCGAGCGCGGCCAGCGAGGACTGAGCGGCGGAACAGTCGCTGAAGGGCCCGGCCGGGATGCGGCCGGGCCCTTTTCGCACCCATTTGCCGGGCCTTCCCGCGCACGCGAGCAAGTCCTGGTCAGGCACCTTGACGGTCTCCTTTCGCGCGCCTTATGACCGCTGTGCCCCTAAAGTGATGATCACCGGATCCACCCCGCCGCACGCACCGCACCGTAAAGTTAGGTAAAGTAAGGAAAGCGTCAACGACGCGACAAGAAGGTCAGGTGCGCCGGGAAGTCTGGTCGGCAACGTGCTCAGTCATGCCCGCCGAACCGACCGGAGGTCGCCCTCGTGGCCACACCCACCCCCAGCAAGCGCAAGTTCCTCGGTCGCCTCTCGCTCCCCGAGCGCAACTTCGTCGCGGAGGCGCTGCGCGCCGAGACCGTCGGCGGCGTCCTGCTCCTCGTGGCCGCGATCGGCGCGCTGATCTGGGCGAACACCCTGGGTTCGAGTTACGAGTCGGTCCGGGGTTTCCACCTCGGAATCAGCTCCCTAGGGCTCGACCTCTCCATACAGCACTGGGCGGCCGACGGGCTGCTCGCCATCTTCTTCTTTGTCGCCGGTATCGAGCTCAAACGTGAACTCGTCGCCGGAGAACTACGCGATCCCAAAGCAGCCGCGCTGCCCGTGATCGCGGCCGTCTGCGGCATGGCGGTGCCCGCGCTCGTCTACGCGCTGGTGAACATTTCCGGCAACGGATCCCTTGACGGCTGGGCCGTACCGACCGCTACGGACATCGCGTTCGCGCTGGCCGTGCTCGCGGTCATCGGGACCTCGCTGCCCTCGGCGCTCCGCGCCTTCCTGCTCACCCTGGCCGTCGTCGACGACCTCTTCGCGATCCTGATCATCGCGGTCTTCTTCACCAACAGCATCAACTTCGCGGCGCTCGGCGGCGCCGTCCTCGGGCTCGCCGTCTTCTGGCTGCTGCTCAGGAAGGGCGTAAGGGGCTGGTACGTCTACATCCCGCTCGCGCTCGTCATCTGGGGGCTGATGTACAACAGCGGCGTCCACGCCACCATCGCCGGTGTCGCGATGGGCCTGATGCTCCGCTGCCACCGCATCGAGGGCGAGGAGCACTCCCCCGGCGAACACATCGAGCACCTGATGCGGCCGGTTTCGGCCGGGCTCGCGGTCCCGCTCTTCGCACTGTTCTCAGCCGGTGTCGGCATCAGCGGAGGCACCCTGGCCGACGTCTTCACCCGGCCCGAGACCCTCGGTGTCGTGCTCGGCCTGGTCGTCGGCAAGGCCCTCGGCATCTTCGGCGGCACCTGGCTGGCCGCCCGGTTCACCAAGGCCGAGCTCAACGACGACCTGGCCTGGCCCGACGTCTTCGCCGTGGCCTCGCTCGCCGGCATCGGCTTCACGGTCTCGCTGCTCATCGGCGAACTCGCCTTCGCCGGCCAGGTCGAGCTGACCGACGAGGTCAAGGCAGCCGTCCTGGTGGGCTCGCTGACAGCCGCGGTGCTCGCCTCCGTCCTGCTCAAGATGCGGGTACGCAAGTACAAGGCGCTGGTCGAGGACGAGGAGCGGGACGACGACCACGACGGCATCCCCGACATGTACGAACTGGACAAGCCGGAGTACCACCTGCGGATGGCCGCGATCTACGAGAACAAGGCGGCCGAGCACCGCAGGCTGGCGCAACTGGCGGGGGCGGGGCGCAACGACGGCGACAGTCCGGCATGATCTGACAACGGGTCTGTTGGACCTGTTGGACCTGTTCGACCCGTCGGTATCCGAGAAGAGATGAGGGAGTCAGCGATGAGCGACCCCAGCCACAACGCCGGCAGCGCCGAGCGCAGCCTCGGCCAGCTGGTCGCCTCCGCGACCGCCGAGATGTCCGCGCTGGTGCACGACGAGATCGCGCTGGCCAAGGCCGAGCTGCGCCAGGACGTCAAGCGCGGGGCGATCGGTGGCCTCGCCATCAGTACCGCTGGTGTGCTCGCGCTGTTCTCGCTGCCGGTGCTGAGCTTCGCGGCGGCGTACGGCATCCACAACCTGGGGCTCGGGCTCGCCTGGTCGTTCCTCATCGTCGGCGGCGCGTTCCTGGTGCTCGCGGCGCTGCTCGGGGTGCTCGCCATCGCCAAGTTCAAGAAGGTCAAGCCGCCGGAGAAGTCCATCGCCTCGGCCAAGCAGACGGCCGCGGCCCTGCAAGGCGTGAAGCCGCACCCGCGCCCGGCGACCGTCCGGGACGCGGTCACCGAGACCTCCCCCTCTGTGGCACGCTCGTCTGCATGACCGCACCCGATCCCGGTACCGGAAGCCCTGGCGGCACCGGCAGCCCCGTCCGTATCGATGGTCCCTGGACCCATAGGGACGTGGCAGCCAATGGTGCGCGCTTCCACATCGCCGAACTCGGCGACGGGCCACTGGTGTTGCTGCTCCACGGTTTTCCGCAGTTCTGGTGGACCTGGCGCCATCAGCTGACCGCGCTGGCCGACGCCGGTTTCCGCGCGGTCGCGATGGACCTGCGCGGCGTGGGCGGCAGCGACCGCACCCCGCGCGGATACGACCCGGCCAACCTCGCGCTCGACATCACCGGCGTCGTGCGGTCCCTGGGCGAGCCCGACGCGGCCCTGGTCGGGCACGACCTGGGCGGCTATCTGGCGTGGACGGCGGCGGTGATGCGACCCAAGGTGGTGCGCCGGCTCGTGGTGTCGTCGATGCCGCATCCGCGCCGCTGGCGCTCGGCGATGCTCGCCGACCTCAAGCAGACCTCGGCCGGGTCCTACGTCTGGGGCTTCCAGCGGCCGTGGCTGCCGGAGCGTCAACTGGTCGCGGACGAGGGCGCGTTGGTCGGCCGACTCGTACGGGACTGGTCGGGCCCGCGCCAGCCCGAGGACGAGGCCGTGGAGACCTACCGGCGCGCCATGTGCATCCCCTCCACGGCGCACTGTTCGATCGAGCCGTACCGGTGGATGGTGCGGTCGATGGCACGGCCCGACGGCATCCAGTTCAACCGGAGGATGAAGCGGCCGGTGCGGGTCCCCACGCTTCACCTGCACGGCTCGCTCGATCCGGTGATGCGGACCCGCAGCGCGGCCGGCTCGGGCGAGTACGTCGAAGCACCGTACCGCTGGCGGCTGTTCGACGGCCTGGGCCACTTCCCGCACGAGGAGGACCCGGTCGCGTTCTCGACCGAACTGGTCAACTGGCTGAGGGATCCAGAACCGGATCGCTGAGTTCCGATGACCTCGGCGGAACTGGTGTCCGACGAACGGCCAAATGCCCGGCGCATAGGCCAATTGGCCCCCTCTGGCGCGGTTACCGACCATGGGCCCCGGGCACACGTCGGGGTATGGGCTGGACGCACGACTACGGTGACGCAGCACGCAACCGCCGAACGGCCGCAGGGCCGGTCTCCTACGAGAGGGGCGGCCCGCAGGGGCAGGGGCTACAACACCCCTCCCCCGATTCCCAGGAGGTGGGCATTCCGCGCATCCTGCGCCGCCGGGCCCGCTGGGTCTCGGCCCGGCTGAGGCACACGCGAACCTAGTGGGGCGCGCGCGGGCGGCCGGTCGTCCCTACAGCGGGCCTAGTCCGTCCTGAGGTAGCCGAGGCCGGGGTGGGCGCTGCGGTAGCCGTCCAGGAGCCTTCGGGCCACCTGGACCGAGTCGATCAGCGGGTGCAGGGCGAACGCCTTCACCGCCGTCCGCGCCGACCCGCTCGCGGCCGCCTCCAGGACGCACCGCTCGACCGCCTTCACCGCACTGACCAGGCCCGCCTCATGGCCTGTCAGCTGCGTCACGGGCAGCGGGCGGGGGCCTGCCGCGTCGATGCGGCAGGGGATCTCGATGACGGCTCGCTCGTCGAGCGCGCGCAGGGACGTTCCGTTGCGCACGTTCAGGACGAGCGTCGCCGCCTCGTCCCGCGCGATGGCCCGCATCAGGGCGAGCGCCACGTTCTCGTACCCTCCGGACTCCAGGTCGTCGGCCGCGCGCTCGCCGGCTCCCGACACGTCCCGGTTTTCGGACATGTACGTGGCCTCGCGCTCGGCCCGGGTGCGGTCCCAGGCCGCCCACACCGATGCGTCGGGCACGGTCTCCGCCGTGGCGTAGAAACGTGCCTGCTGGTCCCTGAGGAAGGCGCCGCGCGTCTGCTCGGCCCGCTGGTAGGCGGCCACCGCCTCACGGTTGAAGTAGTAGTAGTGCAGGTACTCGTTCGGTACGGAGCCCAGCGAGCGCAGCCAGTCGGCGCCGAACAGCTTGCCCTCCTCGAACGAGGTGAGCAGCTCGTCACCCTGCTCGAACAGGCGCGGCAGCACGTTCTTCTCGCCCTCGTACAGCCCGTGCAGCCAGCCCAGGTGGTTGAGGCCCGCGTAGTCCAGGCGCACCGCGTCCGGGTCGGCGCCGATCGTGCGGGCGACCCGGCGGGCCAGGCCCACCGGCGAGTCGCAGATGCCGATGACGCGCTCGCCGAGGTGCTCGGCCATCGCCTCGGTGACCAGACCCGCCGGATTGGTGAAGTTGATGACCCAGGCATCCGGAGCGAGCGCCTTGACCCGGCGGGCGATCTCGACGGCGACCGGCACGGTGCGAAGCCCGTAAGCGATGCCGCCCGCGCCGACCGTCTCCTGTCCGAGGACGCCCTCGGCGAGCGCGATCCGCTCGTCGGCGGCCCGGCCCTCCAGACCGCCGACCCGGATCGCCGAGAACACGAAGTCCGCGCCGCGCAGCGCCTCGTCGAGGTCGGTGGTGGTGCGTACCCCGGGGGCGTCCTCGATCCCGTACGCCCGGTCGGCGAGAACCCGGCCGATGGCGTGCAGCCGGGCCGCGTCCAGGTCGTAGAGGACCACCTCGGTGACCCGCCCGGGGGCGTGGTCGCGCAGCAGGGCGCCGTACACGAGGGGGACGCGGAAGCCGCCGCCGCCGAGGATCGTCAGTCGCATCGGAGCCTTCTCGTCAGGGGGTCAAAGGGCGCACTGCTGGCTGTCGACCTGTTGATCGGCCGTGCGGCCCTGCTGAATGTCGGCCTGGATCTCGTCGGCGGTCAGCGCGTATCCGGTGTCCGGGTCGTCGAGCGACTTCGCGAAGACCACTCCGTACACCTTGCCCTCGGGGGTCAGGAGCGGGCCGCCGGAGTTGCCGGGACGGACCGTGGTGAACAGCGAGTAGACATCGCGGCGGACCGTGCCGCGGTGGTAGATGTCCGGCCCGTTGGCGCTGATCCGGCCGCGGACGCGAGCGGAGCGGACGTCGTAGGGATGGTCCTCGGGGAAGCCCGCGACGATCGCGCTGTTGCCGCTGCGGGCGTCGGTCGAGGTGAACTGGAGAGGCGGCGCCTTCAGGTCCGGCACGTCCAGGACCGCGATGTCGCGGCGCCAGTCGTAGAGCACGACCTTCGCGTCGTACGTGCGCCCCTGACCGCCTATCTGGATGGTCGGCTCGTCCACGCCGCCCACCACGTGCGCGTTGGTCATGACGCGCCTGTCGGCGAAGACGAAGCCGGTGCCTTCGAGGCGCTTTCCGCAGCTCGGGGCCATACCGACGACCTTGACGATCGACTTCTTGGCGGCGGCCGCGACGGGGCTGCCCGCGAGCTTCGGGTCGGGCGCCTGGACCTCGGTGATCGACTCGTTCGAGAACGGCGTGAAGACCTGCGGGAAGCCGTTCTGCGCGAGGACCGAGGAGAAGTCGCTGAACCAGGTCGACGCCTGTTGGGGCATCACATTGGAGACCCCTAGCAGGATCTTGGAGTTGCGGACCTCCTTGCCCAGCGTCGGCAGGGCGGTCCCGGCGAGCGCGGAACCGATCAGCCACGCGACAAGCAGCATGGCCACGACGTTCACCAGGGCGCCGCCGGTGGCGTCCAGGGCTCTCGCGGGCGACCAGGTGATGTACCGGCGCAGCTTGTTGCCGAGGTGGGTGGTGAAGGCCTGGCCGACGGAGGCGCAGACGATCACGATGACGACCGCGACGACGGCCGCTGTCGTCGAGACCTGGGACTCGTTGGTCAGCTGGTCCCAGATGACCGGGAGCAGGTACACGGCGATGAGGCCACCGCCGAGGAACCCGATCACCGACAGGATGCCGACGACGAAGCCCTGGCGGTAGCCGACGATCGCGAACCACACGGCGGCGACCAGCAACAGGATGTCCAGCACGTTCACGGGCCCCAGCCTGTCACGCGTGCCAGTCGAGCGGCACCCGCTTGGCTCGGTCCCACGGGCGCTCCCAGCCCGCGTAGTGCACGATCCGGTCGATCACACCGGCCGTGAAGCCCCACACCAGCGCCGATTCGACCAGGAATGCCGGGCCTGTGTGGCCCCGTGGGTGGACGGCGGTCGCGCGGTTGGCCGGGTCCGTGAGATCCGCCACGGGGACCGTGAAGACGCGGGCCGTCTCGCCGCTGTCGACCGCCCGCACCGGCGTCGGCTCGCGCCACCAGCCGAGCACGGGCGTCACGACGAAGCCGCTGACCGGGATGTAGAGCCGGGGCAGCACGCCGAAGAGCTGGACGCCGGCCGGGTCAAGACCGGTCTCCTCCTCGGCCTCGCGCAGCGCGGCCCGCAGCGGTCCCGTGGTGGCCGGGTCGCCGTCCTCGGGGTCGAGGGCGCCGCCCGGGAAGGAGGGCTGGCCGCCGTGCGAACGGAGCTGGCTCGCCCGCTCCATGAGGAGCAGCTCGGGGCCGCGCGGGCCGTCGCCGAACAGGACGAGCACGGCGGACTGCCGCCCGTCGCCGCTCTCCGGCGGCAGGAACCGGCTCATCTGCTCGGGCTCGACGGCCTCGGCCGCCCGCGCGACCGGCGACAGCCACTCGGGCAGGCCCTCGCTGGTCACGACGAGACCGTTCGTACGGGGGCCGGTGCCCGGCCCGGCGCCGGCCCGGGCGGGGACCGGGTGGCCGACGGCGCCGTGGGCGACGGAGGCATGGCCGGTAGCGGCGTGGCCGACGGCTCGGGCCCCGGCGGCGTCCTTGGCGGGTTCTCGGGCCGGGTCACCTGTGCCGCGCGGGTCGCCGGGCCTGGCCGGGTCGCCCGCGCCGTTGGCGGCCTGGGCATGGCCAGGCCCGCCGATACGGCCGCTCAGGCCGCCGCTGCGGCTCCGGTCGGCGTCCGCACGGCCTACCGGGCCGCCGGTGCGGCCAAGACCGCCGGTCGCGCTCAGGTCACCGTCGTACGTCTCGCTCATGTGCGTCATCTGCACCCCCGTCATTCATCGTCCACAACGCCCCTGACGGTCGCTTTCGTTCCGGCCGGCCCCAGCGTCCGTCTTCCGGGTGACGTCAGCCGGCTCCCAACGGCGGCGCGGGCAGGCCCGGGTAGTCCGGCGGCGGGCTCAGCCGCTGACCCGGGAAGCCGCCCTTCTCGTACTTGAGGAGCTTCTGCGCCTTCTCGGGGTCGGTCTCGCCCTCGCCGTACGAGGGGCAGAGCGGGGCGATCGGGCAGGCGCCGCAGGCGGGCCTGCGGGCGTGGCAGATGCGGCGGCCGTGGAAGACGACCCGGTGCGAGAGCATCGTCCACTCGCTCTTGGGGAAGATCGCGCAGATCTCCGCCTCGACCTTCTCGGGGTCCTCCTGCTCGGTCCACTTGAACCGGCGCACCAACCTGCCGAAGTGGGTGTCGACGGTGATTCCCGGCACCCCGAACGCGTTGCCCAGCACGACATTTGCGGTCTTGCGACCGACCCCGGGCAGCTTGACCAGATCCTCCAGACGGCCCGGCACCTCGCCGCCGAACTCGTCTCTGAGGGCGGTGGCGATCCCCATGATCGACTTAGTCTTGGCCCGGAAGAACCCGGTGGGCCGGATGATCGCCTCGACCTCCTCGGGGTTCGCCGCGGCGAGGTCCTCGGGCGTCGGGTACGCGGCGAACAGGCCCGGTGTCGTCTGGTTGACCCGGAGGTCGGTGGTCTGCGCGGACAGGACGGTCGCGACGAGCAACTCGAACGGATTACGGAAGTCGAGTTCGGGATGGGCGTACGGATAGACCTCGGCGAGTTCGCGATTGATCCGGCGAGCCCGGCGGATCATGGCGAGACGGGACTCGGGCTTGCCCCCGACGGGCCGCCCGGTGGCGGCGACCTTGGGGCTGCTGCTGGGGGTGGCCGCGCCCTTGGTCTTCGGCGCGGCTTTCGCCTTGGGGCCGCCCGGCGAGGCCGCCTCCTGAGGAGGCGCCGCGTCGGCGGACGTGACCTTGGCGGCCGCCGCCTTCCGACCTGTTCCTGCCGGTGCCCCAGCAGAGCGAGAGGCAGCCTTCTTCGCAGCGGTCTTCTTAGCGACGGGCTTGTCCATGGCGGGCTCCTTGCCGGCGGGCTTCACTCGGGCGGCCTTCCCGATCGGCTCGGCCGTGTTGTCAGCCGTGTCGCCAGCCGCCTTGCCGGACCGTGCGGCAGAGGCAGCTCTCGTGGTCCGCGCGGCCCTCTTCGCGGACTCTTTCGCCTCGAACGCGGGCTGTTCGCCCACAGCGGAATCGTTCTCTGCGGACACTCTTCCAGCCCCCCTGGCCTGCGCTCTCACCGGCGAATTGGACACCCGGCCAGCCTAAAGCCCGGCACTGACATCCGCCCCGACCACAGCGAATCAGCGCCCCAATCGGCCCCCTGACTCACGGTCCGGCACTCCAGTACGTCATCCTTGTGATTGATCGCACTGTTTAGACCGTCCGGCAAAATGGGGAGCAGGCTCCCCTGATACCGGTCGACAAGGAGAGATTCGTGGACGACGTTCTGCGGCGCGCCCCGCTCTTCGCGGCGCTCGATGACGAGCAGGCCGCGGAGCTCCGCGCCTCGATGAGTGAGGTGACGCTCGCCCGCGGCGACGCCCTCTTCCACGAGGGCGACCCCGGCGACCGCCTGTACGTGGTCACCGAGGGCAAGGTGAAGCTGCACCGCACCTCACCCGACGGCCGGGAGAACATGCTGGCGGTCCTCGGCCCCGGCGAGCTCATCGGCGAGCTGTCCCTCTTCGACCCGGGCCCGCGCACCGCCACGGCGACCGCGCTGACCGAGGTCAAGCTGCTGGGCCTGGGCCACGGCGACCTTCAGCCCTGGCTGAACGCCCGCCCGGAGGTGGCCACGGCCCTGCTGCGCGCCGTCGCCCGCCGCCTGCGCAAGACCAACGACCAGATGTCCGACCTGGTCTTCTCCGACGTGCCGGGCCGTGTCGCCCGCGCACTCCTCGACCTGTCGCGCCGCTTCGGCGTGCAGTCCGAGGAGGGCATCCACGTCGTCCACGACCTGACGCAGGAAGAGCTGGCCCAACTGGTCGGCGCCTCCCGCGAGACGGTCAACAAGGCGCTCGCCGACTTCGCCCAGCGCGGCTGGCTGCGCCTGGAGGCCCGCGCGGTCATCCTGCTGGACGTGGAACGCCTGGCGAAGCGCTCGCGCTGAGCGACGTCGTTCGCGGCCGCGTCCTGCGCAGCCGCTTCGGTCCGTGCGCCTGAGGGGCCGGTCTCACCGAGACCGGCCCCTTTCGCGTTCGTCTCCTGTCGCCTGGGGCTGTGCATGGCCCGCCATGGGCGCGCACGCACAGGCGGGACGGACGGACAGCCAACAGCCCGGCTGTCAGTGGCCCGGTCTACTCTGCGCGTATCTGCTGTCTCCGCGCGTACGGTCGCGGCACGAGGCGAAACTCAAGGACATCCAGGACAGGACACGCAGGCCACCAAGGGCGTAAGGACACTGGGCACATGGACGGGTACGACGGATGCATCGAGCGCGAGGGGTCGCTCGGGCTTGTGCAGCCGGAGTTCCGGACCGTCGTCGCCGCCCTGCGCGACCAGGTGGCGCACCGGTTCGGCGGGCGGCTGCACAGCGCGTACCTGTACGGGTCCGTGCCGCGCGGCACGGCGCGGGCCGGCCGGTCCGACCTGGATGTGCTGCTCGCGCTGCACGAGGATCCGACGGACGCCGATCGGGCCGAGGCACGGAACATCGAGGCCGAGTTGGACGCCGGGTTCGAGGTGATCGACGGGGCGGGAATCCTGCTGTTCGGCCGGGACGTGCTGCTGAGCGAGCTCGAACGGTACGACCTCGGCTGGTTCGTGGCCTGTCTGTGCACGCCGCTGCTCGGGGACGACCTCGCCGAACACCTGCCCCGCTACCGGCCCACCTCGCTGCTCGCCCGCGAGACCAACGGCGACCTCGGCGACGCCCTGCCGCGCTGGCGCCGACAAGCCGCAGAGGCCACGGAAGCCATGGAGGCCATAGAGACTGCAAAGGCTACGGAGGCCGCGCAGGCCACCGAGGCCGCCTGGGCCGCCTGGGCCGCCTGGGCCGCCGCCGACGCAGCACTCCGGTCACTCGTACGCGGAGCCTCGCGCAAGCTCGTGCGGACCGCGTTCACGCTCGTCATGCCGCGGTACGGCGGCTGGACCAGCGATCTGACGGAGCAAGCGGAGATCTTCGGGCGCTACTACCCGGAGCGCGCCGGACAGTTGAGAAAAATTGCCGTGCTGGCCGGGAACCCGGTGGCGGACCGGGACGTTCTCGATATGTACACCGAAGATCTCGGACCGTGGCTCGCCGCCGAATACCTCGCGGTCCATGGCGCCAAGGCGCCGCGCCTGTACGAGAGTTGAGCTCCGCCCCGCCCAACTTTCCTCTACGGAGCGCCAGTTCAAGCCGCGACTGAACCTGGCCGCGCCGGGCCTCCCCGCGACCGGCCCAACCCGGCCAGGCGACGGGCTCCCTGAAGCGGCATCAGCCAAGGGTGGCATCAGATGCGCCGCCGAACACGACATCAGCTACACCTGCGCCGACCACACCGACTACGACGCCGGCCGACACCACGCGCCGTAGCCTGGCGCAACGTCAAATCCTGACGCAACGTCAAATAAGGCCGTGCTCGCGCAAATACTCAAGCTGCGCGCGCACCGAAAGCTCGGCGGCCGGCCACAGTGACCGATCGACGTCCGAGTAGACCAGGGCCACCACGTCCGCCGCCGTGAGGTGGCCGTTCTCCACCGCCGTCTCCACCTGGGCGAGCCGGTGGGCGCGGTGGGCCAGATAGAACTCGACGGCACCCTGCGCGTCGTCGAGCACCGGGCCGTGCCCCGGCAGCACGGTGTGCACACCGTCATCAACAGTCAGCGAACGCAGTCGGCGAAGGGAGTCGAGATAGTCGCCCAGGCGGCCGTCGGGATGAGCCACGACGGTCGTGCCGCGCCCGAGGACCGTGTCGCCCGTCAGGACGGCCCGGTCGGCGGGCAGATGGAAGCAGAGCGAGTCAGCGGTGTGGCCCGGGGTGGGCACCACCCTCATCTCCAAGCCGCCGGTGGTGATGACATCGCCCGCCGCGAGGCCCTCGTCCCCCAGGCGCAGGGCCGGGTCCAGGGCGCGCACGGGGGTACGGGTCAGCTCCGCGAAGCGGGCCGCACCCTCGGCGTGGTCGGGGTGCCCATGGGTGAGCAGGGTCAGCGCGACCTGCTTGCCCGCCTTCTCGGCCGTGGCGATGACGTGGTTGAGGTGTGCGTCGTCGAGCGGCCCGGGGTCGATGACGACGGCCAGGTCGGAGTCGGGCTCGGAGACGATCCAGGTGTTGGTGCCGTCCAGGGTCATCGCGGAGGGGTTGGGCGCGAGGACGTTGATCGCGCGGTCGGTCGCAGGGCCCGAAAGGACCCCGCCGCGCGGCTGCCCGGGAAGAGCGGCGGCGTCACTCATACGGCACCTCCAGGGGTGGCGGAGTCGGTGGTCACCTGGGCAAGCCTCGCGGAACGGGGCAGGTCCTGGCGACCGCGCCTCGCGAGGCCGTCCCGCGCAAGGTCGATCGCAGGAAGGTCGATCGCAGGGTCGATGAGGGTGGCGGCCGGGGTCATGAGGGACGGCCCCCGGCCGGGATGTGCTTGGTGAACTCGTCGTGCCCGGGCCAGCTCAGGACGAGTTCCCCGGTGTCGGTCAGGCGGGCCCGGGCGAGGACCGGGGTCAGATCGCGCCCGGCCGCGCCCACGAGGGCTTCGGCGGCAGTGGCGTACGGAAGGAGGTCACGCAGGGTGGAAATGGTCGGCGGCATCATCAGGAGTTCGCCCTTGTCGTAGCCGGCGGCGGCTTCGAGGGGGCGGATCCAGACGGTGCGGTCGGCCTCGGTGGAGGCGTTCCGGGTGACCTGGCCTTCGGGGAGCGCGGCGACGAAGAACCAGGTGTCGTAACGCCTGGGCTCGAATTCGGGGGTGATCCAGCGCGCCCAGGCGCCGAGCAGATCGGAGCGGAGCACGAGGCCGCGCCGGTCCAGGAATTCGGCGAAGCTGAGATCGCGGGTCACCAGGGCCTGGCGGTCGGCCTCCCAGTCGTCGCCGGTGGTGTCGCCGACGACGGTGGTGGCGTCGGGGCCCGCGAGGAGGACACCCGCCTCCTCGTAGGTCTCACGGACCGCGGCGCAGACGATGGCCTGGGCGGAGGCGGGGTCGGTGCCGAGGCGTTCGGCCCAGGTTTCGCGAGCCGGTCCTGCCCACCCGAGCTGGGCGTCCTCGGCGTCGCGGGGGTCCACTCCACCGCCCGGGTATGCGTACGCGCCTCCGGCGAAGGCCATGGAGGCGCGTCTGCGCAGCATGTGTACGGCGGGGCCGGTGTCCGTGCCGGCCGCACCATCCCTGAGCAGCATCACGGTGGCGGCCCGCCGCGGCTCGACCGCGGTGAGCTCGCCGGCGGCGAGGGCGCGGATGCGGTCCGGCCACTCCGGCGGGTACCACTGACCATTGGGCATGGGCGGATGCTACGGGGTGGCGTGCGGATGTTCGAGGGGGTGCGTGTATGTGACATCCCTTTGACACGCACTGGAGTGCCCGAAGGGCGCTCCAGGCCCTTCAGCGACCGGCCTCCGGCGTCAGAGGTCAACCGTCAGAGGCCAGCACCCGCAGCCAGCCACCAGCAGCCACGAACGTCCGCCAGCCATCAGCGGCCCACCACCAGCCGTCGGCGGTGGTCACCGGCCGCCGACCACCCGCGGCACGGCAGCCAGCCGTAAGCCGACAAAGGCCGCCCTCTTGAGGTCAGCCGTCGGCGGCCACGACCGGCCTGTCACCGGTCAGCGGCCGCCGGCCATCCATGGCACGCAGCTGGCCGTAAGCCGTCGAGGGCCGACCCCGTGGAGTCGGCCCTCGACGAGAGGAGATCAGCCCGAGGCCAGTTCGAGATCAGCCCAGAAAGGATCGACCGAGAGGAAATCAGCCGACGAAAGGACCATAGAAGGACCACCATAAAAGGACCAAAGAAGGACCAGAGGGGTCAGGCTTCGACGAGTTCTACCTGGATCTCGACCTCGACCGGCGCGTCCAGGGGCAGCACCGCTACGCCCACCGCGCTGCGGGCGTGGACGCCCTTGTCGCCGAGGACGGCGCCGAGGAGTTCGCTGGCGCCGTTGATGACACCGGGCTGGCCGGTGAAGTCGGGGGCGGAGGCCACGAAGCCGACGACCTTCACGACGCGCGCGATGCGGTCCAGGTCACCCGCGACGGACTTGACCGCGGCCAGCGCGTTGAGGGCACAGGTGGCGGCCAGTTGCTTGGCCTCCTCCGGGGTGACCTCGCCGCCGACCTTGCCGGTGACGGGCAGCTTGCCCTCCACCATGGGGAGCTGGCCGGAGGTGTACACGTACACCCCGGACTGCACGGCGGGCTGGTACGCGGCGAGCGGCGGGACGACAGACGGGAGGGTCAGGCCCAGTTCGGCCAGCTTGGCTTCTACGGCGCTCATGCCTGCTTCTCCCGCTTCAGGTAGGCCACCAGCTGCTCGGGGTTGTTCGGCCCGGGGACGACCTGGACCAGCTCCCAGCCGTCCTCGCCCCAGGTGTCCAGAATCTGCTTGGTCGCGTGCACGAGAAGGGGCACGGTCGCGTATTCCCACTTGGTCATGGGCCCGACTGTAGCCGCTGCCTGCCGCCCCTTCGCGCGGGCGTCTTTACGCGGACCACAGCGGGCGCCTTACCGGGCGCGCCTTACCGGGCGCCTTACGCGGACCACATGTGTGAGCCACGGACGGAGTGGTTGGGCCGGTTGGGCCGGTTGGGCCGGTTGGGCCGGTTGGGCCGGTTGGGCCGGTTGGGCCGGTTGGGCCGGTTGGACGTAACGGACCTCACCACTCGAACGCTCCGCTGATCCCCACCCGGAGCCACCGGAGCGCTTGGTAAGGAATTAGGCTCGAAGACGTGAGCAGGCTCCAGGTCGTCAGCGGCAAGGGCGGTACCGGCAAGACCACGGTCGCCGCAGCACTCGCGCTCGCCCTCGCGACGGAGGGCAGGCGCACACTCCTCGTCGAGGTCGAGGGCAGACAGGGCATCGCGCAGCTCTTCGAGACGGAAGCCTTTCCGTACGAGGAGCGCAAGATCGCGGTCGCGCCCGGTGGCGGGGAGGTGTACGCGCTGGCCATCGACGCGGAGCGGGCACTCCTCGACTACCTCCAGATGTTCTACAAACTGGGCGGCGCGGGGCGGGCGCTGAAGAAGCTCGGCGCGATCGACTTCGCGACCACCATAGCGCCGGGGGTACGCGACGTACTGCTGACCGGCAAGGCCTGCGAGGCGGTGCGCCGGAAGAACAAGCAGGGGGCGTACGCGTACGACTACGTCGTGATGGACGCGCCGCCCACCGGGCGCATCACGCGCTTCCTGAACGTGAACGACGAGGTGGCCGGGCTCGCGAAGATCGGGCCGATACACAATCAGGCACAGGCCGTCATGCGGGTCCTCAAGTCGCCTGAAACGGCAGTGCACTTGGTGACGCTGCTAGAGGAGATGCCCGTACAGGAGACCGTCGACGGGATCGCCGAGCTGCGGGGGGCCGAGCTGCCGACGGGCAAGGTCATCGTGAACATGGTCCGGCCGCACGTGCTGGACGAGGCGGCGGTGCGCGGGGTCACCGGCGACCGGCGCAAGGAGGTCGCCAAGACACTGACGCGGGCCGGCGTGACCGGTTCGGCGAAGCTGGTGACGCCCCTCCTGGAGCAGGCCGCCGAGCACGCCGAGCGGGTGGAGCTGGAGCGTGAACAGCGGGCGGCGCTCGGCCAGTTGGGGCTGCCTACGTACGAACTGCCGTTGATCGGCGAGGGAATGGATCTGGCCGGGCTCTACCGCCTGGCCTCGGAACTGCGCAAGCTCGGGGTGGGTGAGTGACTTTGGACGCGGCTGAGCCGCTGGCGATCGATCCGCTGCTTGACGATCCGGGTACCCGCATCATCGTGTGCTGCGGTTCGGGCGGGGTGGGCAAGACAACTACCGCCGCCGCGTTGGGAGTTCGGGCCGCGGAGCGTGGCCGGAAGGTCGTGGTCCTCACCATCGACCCGGCCCGCAGGCTCGCCCAGTCCATGGGCATCGACTCGCTCGACAACACCCCGCGGCGGGTGAAGGACGTGGAGGGCGACGGCGAACTGCACGCCATGATGCTCGACATGAAGCGGACCTTCGACGAGATCGTCGAGGCGCACGCGGATCCGGACCGGGCCAAGGCGATCCTGTCGAATCCGTTCTACCAGTCCCTGTCGGCCGGCTTCGCGGGCACGCAGGAGTACATGGCGATGGAGAAACTGGGGCAGCTGCGGGCCCGGGACGAGTGGGACCTGATCGTGGTCGACACCCCGCCCTCACGCTCCGCGCTCGACTTCCTGGACGCGCCGAAACGGCTCGGGTCGTTCCTCGACGGCAAGTTCATCAAGCTGCTCATGGCGCCCGCGAAGATGGGCGGCCGGGCGGGGATGAAGTTCCTCAATGTCGGCATGTCGATGATGACCGGCACCCTGGGCAAGTTGCTCGGCGGCCCTTTCCTGAACGACGTACAGACCTTCGTGGCGGCCATGGACACGATGTTCGGCGGGTTCCGGACCAGGGCGGATGCCACCTACCGACTGTTGCAGGCGCCGGGCACCGCGTTCCTCGTGGTCGCCGCGCCCGAGCGGGACGCGCTGCGTGAGGCCGCGTACTTCGTGGAGCGCCTCGCCGCCGATGACATGCCGCTGGCCGGGCTCGTACTCAACCGCGTGCACGGCAGTGCGGCGTCCCGGCTCTCGGCCGAGCGCGCCCTCGCCGCGGCGGAGAGCCTCGAAGAGCTGCCGGACCCGCCGGAGGCCCCGGACCTGCCGGGTCACGCGGAAGGGAATCCGGACCATCTTGCGCAAGACCCTGGGGAAAGCCCTGCGGGAAACTCTGTTGCAGAAAACCCTGCAGAAAATCTTGACGAGCGTCGCATTGTCGATCAGGAGGCCGGGAAGGCTGAAGGTCGTGGCCCCAGCGATTCCTCTCCCCACGCTGGCGATACCCACGCAGACAGTTCCCCTGCAGACGGTTCCCCCGCAGGCGATTCCCCCGCAGGGGCTACCGACGCACAAGCTACCGACGCGGACGCTTCCCACGCTGATGCGACCGATGCCCGCACAGGCGTGAACCCCGGTCAGGAACCCGATCAGGAATCCGTCGAGCTGCTGACCGCCGGGCTGCTGCGGCTGCATGCCGAGCGCATGCAGGTGCTCGCGCGTGAACAGCGGACGCGCGACCGTTTCACCGCGCTCCACCCCGAGGTCCCGGTCGCCGAAGTGGCCGCCCTGCCCGGCGACGTGCACGACCTCGCGGGGCTGCGGACCATCGGGGACCGGCTCGCGGCCGGTGGTGTCCCGGCCGGAGCTGCCTGATCCTCCGACCTCGTCAGCCCGCTGCGGCGTACGCCTCGTCTCCGAAGGAATGCCGGTAGTCGTACGCCGACTCCTCCTCCGCGCACACGGGCAGGATTCCCGTGCTGCGCTCGTACTCGGTACGCGCGGTTTCGAGGAGGCGGTGCCAAGAGGTGACGGTGGGGCGCCTGCGCAGAAGTGCGCGCCGCTCCCGTTCCGTCATTCCGCCCCACACGCCGAACTCGACGCGATTGTCGAGCGCATCAGCCAGGCACTCGGTCCGCACCGGACAACCGGTGCACACCGCCTTGGCCCTGTTCTGCGCTGCGCCCTGTACAAACAGTTCGTCCGGATCGGTAGTGCGGCAGGCTGCCTGCGCACTCCAGTCGGTTACCCAGCCCATGCCGGCGCCGTCCTCTCCCGAATCGAGGCTCCCCCACGGCGGCAGCGGCATATTCACCGCTGCCAGTTGAGGACGTTACGGAAGGTGGGCACAGCGCAACACCCCCGTCGGGCCCAATCTTGAATGGTCCGAACGGACTATGCGTACGCGGCAGATCACCCAACGGAGTGAGCTGAGGACATGCGTGACGAACCCGAAATAACGGGACCTATCGCCTGAGTCACAACGGACGCCCGATGACGCATGAGGCGCAATCGGACACCAACCGGGGTTGATTCCTGCCGGATTCGGGGACGGCGGAACACTTCCACTCACGGCCGAGGACTTGATACGGAACCGCACTGCTGTGACAGTTGGGAGCAGCTTAGGCCAGAGCCTTCATCCGTGTCCGGCGATTGAGAACGTAGGCTGCCCCCCATGGCAAAGAAGCGATCGGGCGGAGGCCTGACCGGGACCCAGCAGGCCGCCAAGTTCCTCGGCGTGAGTGTGTTGGCGGGGGCCGTGCTCGCGGGGATCGCCCTGCCGGCGGCCGGCGCGCTGGGGCTCGCGGCCAAGGGCACGGTCGAGGGGTTCGACGAGATCCCGGCCAATCTCAAGACCCCGCCGCTGAGCCAGCGCACCACGATCCTCGACAGCAAGGGCGGCACGATCGCCCAGGTCTACTCGCGCGACCGCACCGTGGTGGCACTCGCCGACATCTCCCCGTACATGCAGAAGGCGATCGTCGCGATCGAGGACTCGCGCTTCTACGAGCACGGCGCGATCGACCTCAAGGGCGTTCTGCGCGCGATGAACAAGAACGCGACCAGCGGCGGTGTCGCCCAGGGCGCGTCCACGCTCACGCAGCAGTACGTGAAGAACGTCTTCGTCGAGGAGGCCGGGGACGACCCCGACAAGGTCGCCGAGGCCACCCAGCAGACGATCGGCCGCAAGGTCAAGGAGCTCAAGTACGCGATCCAGGTCGAGGAGGAGCTCGGCAAGAAGAAGATCCTGGAGAACTACCTCAACATCACGTTCTTCGGGCAGCAGGCGTACGGCATCGAGGCCGCCGCCAAGCGCTACTTCTCCAAGTCGGCCAAGGACCTGACCCTGGACGAGTCGGCGATGCTCGCCGGGATCGTGCAGTCGCCCAGCCGGTACGACCCCGTGAACGACGCGCAGGAAGCCAAGAAGCGCCGCAACACGGTGCTCCAGCGGATGGCCGACATGAAGGACATCTCGCAGGCCGAGGCCGACAAGGCCATGGCAGCGCCGATCAAGCTGAGCGTGAGCAAGCCGAAGAACGGCTGCATCACCGCCGTCGACGGCGCGGGCTTCTTCTGCGACTACGTACGCGAGGTGTTCCTGTCCGACCCGGTCTTCGGCAAGACGAAGGAGGACCGGGCCAAGCTCTGGAACCAGGGCGGGCTCACCGTCCAGACCACGCTCGACCCGCAGGCGCAGAAGTCGACGCAGGATTCGATCAAGAACCACGTCTACCAGAAGGACACCGTCGCGACCGCGGTCTCGCTGGTCCAGCCCGGCAGCGGCAAGATCCTGGCGATGGGCCAGTCCAAGCCGTACGGCTTCGGGGACAACGAGACGCAGATCAACTTCTCGGTCAACCGCCAGATGGGCGGCTCCAATTTCGGCTTCCCGGTCGGCTCGACCTTCAAGCCGTTCCTGGCCGCGGCCGCGATCGAGGGCGGCAAGCCGCCGACCCAGCAGTACCCGTCGCCATACGAGATGGACTATCCGGCAACCGTCCAGACCTGCAACGGCAAGCCGTGGGTCAACGACGGCAAGCCCGAGCCGTACCACCTGGAGAACGAGAACCGGTCCGAGGTCGGCCCGTTCGCGCTGAAGGACGCGATGGCCAAGTCGGTCAACACGTACTTCGTGCAGATGCTCGGCGACATCGGCATGTGCCCGGTCTCGCAGATGACCGACAAGCTGCACGTCCTCCAGGGCAACGGTGCCAAGCTGCCCATGGTTCCCTCGGCGCTGACGCTCGGTTCCACCGGCATGTCGCCGCTGACGATGGCCTCCGCGTATGCCGCGTTCGCCAACCGGGGCACGTACTGCACGCCGATCGCCATCGAGTCCATCAAGAAGGCGGACGGCAAGTCGCTGCCGGTGCCCAAGTCGTCCTGCTCGCAGGCGATGTCGCAGAACACCGCGGACAGCATCAACACCCTGCTGCGCGGCGTGGTCGACTCCGGTACGGGTCAGGAGGCCGGACTCAAGGACCGGGACAACGCGGGCAAGACCGGTACCACCGACGCCCGTAAGAACGCCTGGTTCGTCGGGTACACGTCGAACCTGTCCGCCGCGGTCTGGGTCGGCAGCCCGTCCCAGCGCGTCGAGATGAACAACATCACCATCGGCGGCCAGACGTACGAGCAGGTGTACGGCGGCCAGGTCCCCGGCCCCATCTGGCGGGACGCGATGAACGGCGCGCTCCAGGGCCAGCCCTCGGCGCCCTTCGTCAGCGTCAACATCCCGGACACCGGCCAGAAGCCGGGCGTCCCGGCGACGGGTGCGCAGGGCAACAACGGCGACAAGAGCAAGAACAAGGGCAGGCACAAGCCGAAGCCGGGCGGCGACAACAAGCCGCCACCGAACCCCGACCAGCCCTTCCCCGGCATCTCCATCCCGCCGGGCGTGATCGGCGGGGACACGGGCGAGTGGCCGTAGCAGCGGTACGTACGTGCATGAGGCCGCGGTGGCCGTGCGCACATAAGGCCGCGGTAGCCGTACGCGCTCAAGGCCGCAGCAGCCACAGGCACATGAGGCCGCAGTAGCCGTAGGCACATGAAAAGGGGCGCCCCGGGATTCACTTCCCGGGGCGCCCCTTTTCGCAGCCGGATGAGCGTCGACCGGCGTTTGCGGCCGACCGAGCGTCGGCTTGCGTGGGCAGCCGACTGGGCTTGCGTCTGCGGCCGGCTGCGCTCAGCCCGCGAGGAGCTTCTTCACCGCGGCGGCGACGCGGCCGCCGTCGGCGAGGCCCGCCACCTTCGGGTTCACGATCTTCATGACGGCGCCCATCGCGCGCGGCCCCTCGGCGCCGGCCGCCTTGGCCTCCTCGACGGCGGCGGTGACGATCGCCGCGAGCTCGTCGTCGGAGAGCTGCTTGGGCAGGTACGCGTCAAGGACCTCGCCCTCGGCCAGCTCACGCGCGGCGGACTCGGCGCGGCCGCCCTTGTCGAAGGCCTCGGCCGCCTCGCGGCGCTTCTTCGCCTCCTTGGCGATCACCTTGAGCACCTCGTCGTCGGAGAGCTCGCGCGCGGCCGTGCCGGCGACCTCTTCCTTGGCGACGGCGGTGAGGGTCAGCCGGAGCGTGGAGGAGCGCAGCTCGTCGCGCGCCTTGATGGCGGTGGTGAGGTCGTCCTTGAGTCGGGCCTTGAGCGTGGTCATGTGCCCAGTGTGTCAGGTGCACAGCCGTACCCGCCCGCCGATTTCCGCCCCGTACGCCGTTGTCGGCGGCGTCTGCGACGATGGGCGTATGCGCGCGCGATACGGAATTCCCCTGGGTATCACGGCGGTCGGGGCCGCCGGTCTCGCCTATGCGGCCGGCTTCGAGGCCAGATCCTTCCGGCTGCGGCGGGTCACGGTGCCGGTCCTGGCGCCGGGGGCGAGGCCCTTGCGCGTGCTCCAGGTCTCGGACATCCACATGGTGAGCGGCCAGCGCAAGAAACGGGCGTGGCTGCAGTCGCTGGCGGGCCTGCGCCCCGACTTCGTGGTGAACACGGGCGACAACCTGTCCGACCGGGAGGGCGTCCCCGAGGTGCTGGACGCGCTGGGCCCCTTGATGGAGTTCCCCGGCGTGTACGTCTTCGGCTCCAACGACTACTACGGCCCGAAGCTGCGCAACCCGGCCCGGTACCTGTTCGAGAAGGCCCAGGGCCGGCACGGCCTCAACGGCAACGCGCCGGCCGTCGGCGTCGTGCACAACCCGTGGGAAGAGCTGCGGGACGCGTTCGACATGGCGGGCTGGGTGAACCTGAACAACGCCCGCGGCCGCCTCAAGCTCGACGGCATGGAGCTGGCCTTCACGGGCCTGGACGACCCACACATCAAGCGCGACCGGTACGACAGCGTGGCCGGCGGCGCGGAGGCGGACGCCGACCTCTCGATCGCCGTGGTGCACGCCCCCTACCTGCGCTCCCTGGAGTCCTTCACCGCGGACGGCTACCCGCTGATCCTGGCCGGCCACACCCACGGCGGCCAGCTGTGCGTCCCCTTCTACGGCGCCCTGGTCACCAACTGCGACCTGGACACGGACCGCGTGAAGGGCCTCTCCACCCATTCGGCCGAGGGCAACCGCGCGTACCTCCACGTCTCGGCAGGCTGCGGCACGAACCGCTACACCCCCATCCGCTTCGCCTGCCCGCCGGAGGCGACGCTGCTTACGTTGGTGGGGCGACGGGGGTGACCTCTTGCTGGGCGGGGGCCGAGGCCGGTCCCGGGGGGCGGGCACTCCTGCGGGGTCCGAGACCCGCCGGCCTGGACCACGTCCGACCTGCCTACGGCACCCCGAAAACCGGATTTCGTCTCCAGCCGCCAGTGGGCTAAAGTAAACGACGTCGCCGCGACAAGCGGAGACAATCGGGGTGTAGCGCAGCTTGGCAGCGCGCTTCGTTCGGGACGAAGAGGTCGTGGGTTCAAATCCCGCCACCCCGACAGCCGAAATACCAGATCAGGGCCGGTGTTGAGAGATCAGCACCGGCCCTGATTTGCGTTGCGGGCCTGCTCTGGGAGCCATCCGGGAGCCGACTTCGGGGAGCGGCTCCCCGAAGCCTCCCAGCGGGAGGTGGGCCGCCTTCGAGCACGCCGTGCGCCGCGTGCCCTCCGCAAGACACACCCCATGGCTTGTGTCGAAACCACCGGCAGTTCGCCTCGCGGCGGGTCGACCAAGTCGACAGCCGTATGGAGTTCTTCTCTGCCACCCCCGCGGAGGCGCGCAACGCGCTGCAACGGTTCACCGGACACCATGGCCTGCGGCGAAGCATCACTACGATCGCCGTCATGGACTGGCTGGAGCGCGTCGCGAAGCTGAGGCAGTGGAGCCGGGGAGGGGCGCGGGCGCCGCACAAGCCGTTGCTGCTGCTGTACGCGCTGGGCCGTTTTCAGGCGGATGCCGCGGACGAGTTGCCGTACAGCGCGGTGGAGGCGGATCTGAAGCAACTACTGGTGGAGTACGGGCCGTCGCGTGGGACCACGCCCGCCTATCCCTTCCACCATCTGGTCAGCGACGGCGTGTGGGAGGTGCGAACCGAGCACGGCGTCGGCAGCCCGGGCACCGGGGTGCGGGACCTACGAGCCAGCCGGGCCACCGGGCGGCTGGCCCCGGACCTTCAGGTGGCGCTCCGGCGGGAACCTTCGCTGCTGGGCCGCATGGCAAGGGTGCTGCTGGATCTGCACTTCCCGCCGTCGCTGCACCAGGACCTGTGCGACGCGGTCGGCCTGGAACTGGAACTGGCCGAGACCGACGCTCTGGCAGCGCCCGGGAGGCGGCAGCGGGATCGGCGGATGCGGGAGATGGTGCTGACCGCGTACGAGTACCAGTGCGCCTTCTGCGGCTACGACGGCATGATCGGCACGGCGCCCGTCGGGCTTGAGGCCGCGCACGTGCGCTGGTGGGCGTTCGACGGCCCGGACGACATCGACAACGGGCTGTGCCTGTGCTCGCTGCACCACAAGCTCTTCGACAAGGGCGTCCTGGGCATAGGCGACGGCCACCGCATCCTGGTCTCGCGGCAGTTCATCGGCCGCGGCCAAGCTGCCCGCGAGCATGTCACAGCACTCGCGGGCCGTCCGCTCATCGGCCCTCAACCCGGCACCCTGCCCATCGCGGCGAACCACCGTTCCTGGCACACCAGCCAGGTCTTCCACGGCAGCCCACGCCCCAGCGCTGTCTGACCCGGCGTTCCCTGACGATGTGGTTGGCGACCCGGGCGGACGCACCTCGGCGGGCTCCTCGTCAGCTGCCGCCGCCCGGGCCGCGCAGGGTCTGGGCGGCGGCCAGTTCCCGGTAGACGGTGCTGCCGTCGAGCAGTTGCTCGTGGGTGCCGGACGCGATGACCCGGCCGGCGTCGAGGACGTGGATGCGGTCGGCGTTCTGCACGGTGGAGAGCCGGTGGGCGATGACCAGCAGCGCGCACCGCCGGGCGATGTCGCGCATGACCTGGCTGAGGGCGGCTTCGTTGATGGCGTCCAGGTGGGAGGTCGGTTCGTCGAGCAGGAGCAGCGACGGCCGGGTGAGCAGGGCGCGGGCGAGGGCGATGCGCTGGCGTTCACCGCCCGACAAGGTGGTGCCGCGCTCGCCCAGGACGCAGGAGAGGCCGCCGGGGAGCCGGTCGACGACGTCGGTGAGGTTGGCCAGGCGCACCACTCGCCGGACCTCGGCCGGGTCGGCGCCGGGCATCGCGTAGGTGATGTTGTCCCACAGGGTGCCGTGGACGACGTGGGTGTTCTGGTCGACCAGGGCGATACGGGCCCGGCACTCCCGGCGGGTCAGCTCGGGGGCGGGCCGGCCGTCGAAGAAGAGGGCGCCCTTCTGGGGTTCGTAGAACCGGGCGGCGAGCGAGAAGACCGTGGTCTTGCCGGCGCCCGACCGGCCCACCAGCGCGACCTGGCCACGACGGGGCACGGACAGGGACACGCCGCGCAGGACGGGCCGGCCGGGCAGGTAGCCGAAGTGGACCTCGCGGAGAGCGAGCGCGTCGGCGGGCCGGGCGATGTCCTGACGTGGGCGCACGGGTGCGCGCGAGGCGCTCGCGGGTTCCCCAGGAAGCGCCAAGGCCTGGTCGACGCGAGATGCGCACGGGGCGCCCACGGGGTCCTCCGGAAGCGCCAACGCCCGGTCGACGCCAGGTGCACCCACGGCACCCACCGGTTCCTCCGGAAGCGCCAACGCCCGGTCGACGCCAGGTGCACCCACGGCACCCACCGGTTCCTCCGGAAGCGCCAACGCCCGGTCGACGCCAGGTGCACGCACG
>NZ_JBSFIE010000017.1:79205-81206 GCF_053597395.1 Streptomyces sp. NPDC001415 | reverse complement strand
GCACCCACGGCACCCACCGGTTCCTCCGGAAGCGCCAAAGCCTGGTCGACGCGCTGGTAGGCGCCCATGCCTCGCTGGATCAGGCCGATGGCGCGGAAGACGGAGGAGAGCGGGACGACGAGGTAGGAGGCGTAGAGGAGGAAGGCCACCAGTTCTCCGAGGGACTCCGAGCCGCCCACCCGCATGCCGCCGATCACCAGGACGAGCAGGAAGGAGCCCTGGACGGCGAGTTCGACCGCCGAGCTCATGAACGCGGCCAGTTTGGCGGTACGCACACCGGCGTCGTAGGCGGACTCCACCCGGGTGCCGATCCGCCGGGCTTCGCGGTCCTCGGCGCAGTGGACCCGCACCATGGGCAGGGCGCCGAGGGCCCGTTCGAGGTCGGCGGCGATGTCGCCGACGGCTCCCTGGGTACGTTCGGCGGCGGCCCGGATGCCGGACAGCAGCGAGGCGACGACGACGGCCGCCGCGACGACGGTGGAGGCGACGAGGAGGAGCAGGACGGGGTCGATCCATGCCATGAGCGCCAGGGCGCCGACGGAGACCAGGATGCCGGTCACCAGGTCGACCAGGGCCTGGGCCGTGGCCTCGCGGATGACGGTGGTGTCGGCGGTGACGCGGGAGATCAGGTCGCCGCTGCGGTGCTGACCGTACTCGCGCATGTCGAGGCGGAGCAGATGGGAGACCAGCCCGTGGCGCATGGTCCGGATCACCCGCTCCCCCATGCGTTCGAGCAGGAAGCGGCCGACCGCGCCGGTGGCCGCCTCGGCGACGAACAGGGCGGCCAGGAGCGACAGCGGTCCCAGCAGGCGCTCGTGTCCCGCGGCGTCCACGATGCGCCGGGCGACGAGCGGCTGGGCCAGGCCCATCGCCGATCCTGCCAGGGTCAGAACGGAGGCGACGGCGATCGCGGCCCGGTGGCCGACGGTCAGACGCACCATGGTGGCCACCGCCCCCGGCGCACCCCGACGACCGCCGTCGGCCGGGTCCGGCGGCGGGGTGTCGTCGCCGGACCGCGGGGCGGCGTCCGTGGTGACCTGCTCGGTCACGGCGTGTTCCGCGAGGCCGGGGGAACGCTCATCAGGCGGCTGAAATAGTCGTCGGGGACGCCTTCGCCGATCGGCCGGCCGTCGACCTCGATCCAGGCGTGCGCGCTGAAGGGCGGCACCACACGGACGCCCGTGCACCAGGTGGGCCAGACGCCCCACAGGCGGCACAGCAGCGTGGCGCCCAGGGAACGCGGCAGGCAGCCTCGCGGCCCCGCGCAGAACAGGCTCGCCGCACACAGCGCGTCCCGGGCGGCCCGGGCCCGGCCGGGGGTGGCGGGCGCGGCGCCACGCCGCAGAACGGTCAGCAGGGCCAGGATGCGGCGGGGCGGCAGCCGGGCGATCAGGTAGGCGGCGGGCAGGACGGCGCGGGCACCGAGGCGGTGCGCGCGGGGGACGCCGGTGGGGCGGGCCAGGGCGCCGGGGGTACTCATGCCGGGACCTCGCTCCGCTCGGCCTCGCCTGCGCGAGGCGCGGATCTCCTGATGAGTGGCTCGCTTCTCCTGATGAGTGGCTCGCTTCTCCTGATGAGTGGTTCGCTGCGCCCGCTCATGCCGCAAGCCCCGAGGCCCGCAGTTGCTCGGTCAGCGCGACGACGTCCCGCTCGGCCTGCGAGCGGTCGATGTCGAACTCGGCCATGAGCGCGTCGACCGCGTCCTTCTCGTCGCCGCCCTCCAGCAGGGTGCGGACGACGAGCGTGCCGGTGGGGTTGAGCTCCCAGTACTCTCCGTTGCGCTGGTCGAGCAGGACGGTTCCGTAGGTGGTCTCGGTGGTGCAGATGTCGGCGCTGAGCCGCACTGTCATGTGCCGTGCCCCTTTCTCCGCGTCAGGCTCCGTACGGTCATGTGCCGCACCCCCTTCTCCGCGTCAGGCTCCGTACGGTCATGTGCCGCACCCCCTTCTCCGCGTCAGGCTCCGTACGGTCATGTGCCGCACCCCCTTCTCCGCGTCAGGG
>NZ_JBSFIE010000017.1:0-79108 GCF_053597395.1 Streptomyces sp. NPDC001415 | reverse complement strand
GGCTCCGTACGGTCATGTGCCGCACCCCCCTCTCCGCGTCAGGCTCCGTAGCCAGACCTCGCAGGCGATGGTGGAGTAGAGGATCGCGTCCTGCAGCCCGGGAGTTGCCGGGCGGCGGGCCAGGGCGCGCAGGGCCTCTCGGTCGACCAGGCCCATGCGGGCCAGGTGGGAGTCGTCCCAGAGGGCGAGCAGGTCGCCGCGGTGCTCCCGCAGCCCGTTGGAGGCGTCCATCGAGGCGTGGGCCTTGCTGGCGCGGCGCAGGCACTCGTCGGGGACGATGCCGCGCATGGCCGTGGTGAGCAGCGGTTTGTAGGCCCATGGGGTGACCCGTTCGCGGGGCCGGACGGCGAGGGACGCCTCGATGACCCGGTCGTCGAAGAACGGCGAGGCCATGGGCACACCCGCGCGGGCGGCCATGCCGTCCCACAGCCGGACGACGCGGGTGCAGTCGCGGATGGCCTCCAGATCGGCGTGCAGGCCGCGGTCGGGGTGCAGTGGCCGCGCGGTCGCCGCCCGCTCGGTCATGGCCTCGCGGACGAGCCCTTCGGCCTCGGGGGTGACCCAGTCGAACAGGCGGGGCGGAGCCGACCAGCCCAGGGCCCCGGTGACGGTTGGGGGGAAGGGGGCGCGCAGGTGCCCGGCCGCGTCGGCGAGCCACCTGCCGTACGGCCGGGAGTCGGCCAGGGTTCGGGCCATGCCCGTCAGGGGCCAGTCGAAGAGGACCTTGAAACCGCGCAGTTGGCGCAGCGCGAACAGGGGGCGGCGGCGCAGCAGCCGGTGGTAGTAGGCCTCGGAGCACCAGGCGATGTGGTCGCCGCCGATGCCGGTCAGATGCAGTCGGCTGCCGCGTTCCCCCAGGCCGGGCAGGTGGTGAAGGACGCGGGCCCGGTCCATGACGCCGATGGTCGGCTCGTCCATGGGGTCGTCGATGTCCAGCAGGTCGGTGTAGACGAGCGGGGAGTCGTCGGCGTCCCATACGACGTGCTCGACATCGGGCAGGTGGTCCGCGGCCCTCTTGGCCCATTCCAGGTCGTCGTCGGCCGGGTCGCGACCGGGCCAGGTGCTGGCGAGCACGCGGGCCGGGGAGCGGTCGGCCAGGAAGCACACCGAGGTGGAGTCCAGGCCGCCGGAGAGGTCGCAGCTGACCACGCCGCCCTGCCGGGTGCGGGCGTCCACGGCTTCGGCGAGCGCCTGTCGCACCAAGGGGGCGCCGACGGCGAGGGGTTGCACCGGCTCGGGCGGTGTCCACCAGCGGGAGGTGCGCATGGTGCGCCCGTCGGACGCGAGGTGGAGCGCCTCGCCCGGGGGCACGGTGGTGACGCCCTGCCAGACGGAAGCCTCGCTCAGGGGATGGGGAACGGGCCACAGCAGGCGGACGGCCAGTTCACGGGGGTCGGGATCGGTACCGATGAGCGAGGCCAGCAGGTCGGCGGCGGTGGCGGCCACGGTGACCCCCGCGACGTTCGCGTGGAAGACCAGCCGCAGGCCGGAAGCGGTGCCCTGGATCCTCACCCGGCCGTCAAGCGAGGCCACCAGGTGGAAGCTGCCGGGCAGGGTGCGGGCCAGTGTGTCGAGTCCGGCGAGGTCGTCAAGGCGCTCGGCGTGGCGCTGGAGGACGTCGGGGTCGACGGGGCAGCAGCCCACCACGGCGAGCGCGGCCCGTCGGGTGGTGGCGGTGACGCATTCGTCATCGGTCCAGCTGCCGGTGATCCATGGCCTGCCGGAGGGGTGGTCGAGTGTCCGGACATCAGGGTGGCGAGGGAGGCGGCGGGCCGCGGCTGACGCGCCCCCGCAGTCCGGAAGGACCGCGAAGTACGCGCCGCCGCAGCCCGTGCCCGCATAGTCATGCGATGAGGGCATGGCCTGGAATCAGTCGCCCGGCCTCAGTTCTTGCTGAGGATGAGGCGGTCGTTGCCGTGCGTCCTGAGCAGACCGGTCTTCGTCCGGAAGCCGCCGCGGCGGACCAGAGTGGGGGCCTCGTACGTCTTCTTCATGACGTCTCCTCTGCGAAGGGAAGGAAAACCAGCCCCGCATCAGGCTCAACTCCCGCCTGACACAAGGAGGTTCGCTGCTACGACGAACGTAGCAACGCACCCCCGGGGTACGACAATACGCACATATACGCATCTATATGTTCGATAGCACATTTATGCATCGGGAGTCAGTTTGAGCGCCACGGGCTGGAGACCGCCGTGCGCCGGCTTTGTATCCGCCGCGTATCACCCACCGCTTCATTGCCCGTCGGATCGGGGCGCCGGGCTCCCGCGAAGGGCGGAGGGGCTGGTGTCCTGCCGATGGTTGTTTCCGGCGCGCACCCATCTGACCTGCGTGTTCTCCGGCGGCGGTGGCTCATTACGGGGCCTGCGTGTCCCCGGGGTGACGCCGTCACCCGGCCCCATCTCTGTCGTATCGTTCCCTTCGATCCCACGATTCCTCACCCCCTCGATCCCTACGATTCCGCCCAGCCGCTCCCCCAGGAGTCCCCGTGTCCTCGTCCACCCCCGCTCCGGCCGCCCAGCGCCCCGTTCGCGTGCTGCTGGTGGAGGACGACGACCTCATGCGGCGGTCCTTTGCCGTGGCGCTTGAGCGGTACGGGTATGAGGTCGCCGTCGCCGCCGATGGGCTGGCTGGGCTTGAGGCCTTTCGGGAGCGCGGGTTCGATCTGCTGATCCTCGACGTGATGCTGCCGGGGCTCGACGGGATCGGGCTGTGCCGCAGGGTGCGGGAGAGCAGTCTCGTGCCGGTGCTCATGATGTCCGCCCGGGGGGACGGGCTCGACGTCGTCGCCGGGCTTGAGGCCGGTGCCGACGACTATGTCGTCAAGCCCGTCGACACGTACGTGCTCGTCGCTCGGATTCGGTCGCTTCTCCGGCGGGCCACCTATACGCCACCTGCCCCAGCAGGCCCTGAACTCCCCTCCGATCAGGGGGAGTTGCTCACGTTCGGGGAGCTCTCCATCGACACCAGCGGGCTGGAGGTCTTCGTCGCCGGCACACCCGTCGCGCTCACCCCCACCGAGTTGAAGCTGTTGCTGGAGTTCGCCGCTCACCCCGGCGTCGTCCTTGAGCGGCACACCCTGCTCCGCGACGTCTGGGAGTACGGGTGGGACGGGGACAGCCGGGTCGTGGATCTTTGTGTGCAGCGGCTGCGCAAGAAGCTCGGGCGGGACCGGATCGAGACGGTCCGCGGGTTCGGCTACAAGTTCAGGCGTTGACGCGGGTGCGTCTCCATCCCTTCCGGCGGCCGCGGCCCGCCTCCGCGTCTCCCACCCGGCGGTCGCAGCCCCCCGCACCCGGGCCCCGAAGGTCCGGGCTCGCCTCCCTCCGCTGGAAGATCGCCGCGCTCGCCGCGGCCACCGCCTGTCTAGTCGCCGTCGCCGTCGGCGTGCTCGTTCACTTCTGGACCGCACACGACATCCGCGACCGGGCCAGGATGCACGCCTTCAACTCCGTCTACTCCGCCATGGACACCTACCGGCGCACCGGAACCCTCTCCGACGGCGCCGAGCTCGACCCCGCCGAGCTGCCCGCCTCGCTCCGCCACCCCTCCGACGGCGCCCGGCACACCGCCTACGACGGGCGCGTCGACGGGAACTCCGGGCCCACCGCCTGGGGTGCCCAGCGGGTCGCCGGGCCGGGCAGTCCCGTGCTGGCCGTCGAGGTCAACATGAACCCCGAGTTCTACGGGCTGCGTCGGCTCGATGCCACCATGGCCGTCGCCTCGCTCGCCTCCGTCGCCGCCGCCGTGCCCCTCGCGGTGTACGGGGCCGGGCTCATCGGGCGGCGGCTGCGGCGGGTCTCCGAGACCGCGGGGCGGATCTCCGCCGGGGACCTCGACGCCCGCACCGGGCCCACCAAGGGCAACGACGAGGTGGCCGAGATCGCCGCCACCGTCGACCTCATGGCGGACAGTCTCGGCCGCCGGCTCCGCACCGAGCGCCAGTTCACCGCCGATGTCGCTCACGAACTCCGCACCCCGGTGGGCGGGTTGCTCGCCGCCGTCGATCTGCTGCCGGAGGGAGAGGACGAGGATCTGGTTCGGGGGCGGGTCCGTGATCTGCGGGGGCTCGTCGAGGACCTCCTGGAGATCTCCCGGCTCGATGCCGGTGCCGAGCAGCCCGTCCACGCCCACGTCCCGCTCGACGGCGTCGTTCGCGAGGCCGTCACCCGCACCGGACTCGATGCCCGGATCGGCGTAGCCGAGGGCACACACACGGTCGAGACCGATCCCCGTCGCCTTGAACGCATCGTCAGCAACCTCGTCGTCAACGCCCATCGGCATGGTGCCGGGCCCGTCGAGGTGAGCGTCGCGGACCGTACCGTCGTCGTCCGCGACCACGGACCCGGGTTCCCTGTCGGCCTGTTGCGCGACGGGCCTCGTCGCTTCCATACGGGCGCCAAGGAGCGCGGGGCCGGGCACGGGCTGGGGCTGACCATCGCGCTGGGCCAGGCCCGGGTGCTCGGCGCCGAGCTGCGCCTCGACAACGCCCCGGACGGCGGCGCCGTAGCCACCCTGCGCCTGCCCGCCTGACCTTCCCGACCCGGCTGACCCGGCTCGCCCGGCCTTCCCGCCTGACGAGCCCGACCCGCCCAACCCACCCGGCCCGGCCGTCCCCGTACCGAACCGGCCGCCCCCTCGTACCGAACCGCTGCACACCAGCGCGTACGCCGATACACGCCTGCCCAGGCCCCGATACATACCCCGGACACCCTTCCAAGTGCGCCCTTCCGCACCTCTGCGCCTGCGCGCCCGCGCACCTCCCGTCCCCGAAGAGGAGTCCCCGTGACCGCCGAACCCCTTGCCCCGTACGCGCCCCGTCCCACGCCCGGCGTCGCGGCCGCCACCACCGACCTGTCGAAGGTCTACGGCAGTGGTGACACCCGGGTCGTCGCCCTGAACCGGGTCAGTATCGGGTTCCGGGAGGGCGAGTTCACGGCGATCATGGGGCCTTCCGGGTGTGGCAAGTCCACCTTGATGCACTGTGCCGCCGGGCTCGACTCGGCCAGTTCCGGGTCCGTTCGCATCGGCACCACCGAGCTCGGCACGCTCAACGACCGGCAGCTCACCCAGCTCCGCCGGGACCGGATCGGGTTCATCTTCCAAGCCTTCAACCTGCTCCCCACGCTGACCGCCCTGGAGAACATCACCCTGCCCATGGACATCGCGGGGCGCAGGCCCGATAGGCAGTGGCTCGACCAGGTCATCTCCATGGTCGGGCTCGCCGACCGGCTCGGCCACCGCCCCGCCCAGCTCTCCGGCGGACAGCAGCAGCGCGTCGCCGTCGCCCGCGCGTTGGCGTCCCGGCCCGCGATCGTCTTCGGCGACGAGCCCACCGGCAATCTCGACTCCCGCGCCGGGGCCGAAGTCCTCGGCTTCCTGCGCGACTCCGTACGCGAACTGGGCCAGACCGTCGTCATGGTCACCCACGACCCCGTCGCCGCCGGCTTCGCCGACCGCGTCGTCTTCCTCTCCGACGGGTGCCTCGTCGACGAGATGATCCGGCCCACCCCGGACCGCGTCCTGGACCGGATGAAGGAATTCGACGCCCGGTCGCGCACCAGCTGACACAGCATCAATCCGTCACTTGACGCGACATCAATTCTGCTTACTTTCCCGCCACTTGAGTTCTCCGAAAGCCGAAAGCCCACCCATGCTGAGAACAGCCCTGCGCAACGTCCTGGCGTACAAGGCCCGTCTGGTCATGACCGTCCTCGCGGTCTGCCTGGGTGTCGCCTTCGTCTGCGGCACCCTCGTGTTCGCCGAGTCCTCCGCCGCCGCCTACCGTGCCGCCGCGTCGCGGAACTTCGCCGGCATCGCCGTCACCGTGACCCCGAAGGACCCCCCGCCCGGGACCGCCACGGATCAGGCCGCCGACGTGCTCGACGACGCCCTCGTACGGAAGTTGGCCGACGTGCCCGGTGTCGCCGCCGTGCGGCCCTCCGCCGACGGCTCGGCCACCCTCAATGCCGCCGACGGAAGCCCGCTGCGGGCCGGCAAGGCGTGGGCCAACCTCGCCGCCGCCTACGTACCGAACGCGGACGGCAAGGACAGTCGCTATCCGCTGACCGAGGGGCGCGCCCCGGCCGACAGCGGCGAACTCGCCGTCGACCGTGGCACCGCCGACGCCGGGCACCTCCGCGTCGGTGACACGGTCACGCTCGCCACCGACGGGCCCGTCATGACCAAGCGGCTCGTCGGGATCGTCACCACCCAGGACACCCGGGTGACCGCGGGCGGCACCCTCGCCCTCTTCGACAAGGCCACCGCGCAGCGGTTGTTCGCGACCCCGGGCCATTACAACTCGATCGACCTGTACGCCACGCCCGGCACCGATCAATTCAAGCTCTCCGAGCAGGTCGGCGCCCTGATTCCGGCCGACCGGGCGCTGGCCACCAGCGGGGTCGCGCAGGCCGCTCAGCAGGCGACCAACGTCGACATGATGACCCGGGGCTACCAGAAGATGCCGAAGATCTTCGCCGGGGTCGCGTTGTTCATCGGGTCGTTCCTCATCGTCAACACCTTCACGATGCTCGTCTCGCGGCGCACCCGCGAGATCGCGCTGCTGCGGGCGATCGGCGCCACGCGCCGCCAGGTGGTGCGCTCCGTGCTGTGGGAGGCCGCCCTGGTGGGGCTCGCCGCGTCGGCGGCCGGGTTCGTGGCCGGGCTCGGCATCGCTTCCGTACTGCCCGACCTCCTCGGCACCGCCCAAGACCCGCTCCCCCGTGGCCCGTTGGTGATCGGAGCGCGCCCGGTCATGGCGGCGCTCGGCGTCGGCGTGGGGATCACCGTGCTCGCCGCGTGGCTGCCGTCCCGCAGGGCGGCGAAGATCGCGCCCGTCGAGGCGCTGCGCTCGGCCGAGCAGCCACCCACCCCCACCGCGTCCCGGGTGCGCACGGCAGTGGGACTGATCCTGCTCGTCGGCGGGGCCGGGCTGCTCTTCTCGCTCACCGGCGCCAAGGACGCCTCGGACGCCAACCTGCAGAACGCCATGTTCGGTTGTGCTCTTCTCGTCGCCGCCATGATCGCGCTCGCGCCACTCCTCGCCGGTCCCGTGATCCGGCTCGGTGGGCGGCTGACCGGCCGCTTCGGGGTCGCCGGGCGGCTCGCCCGCGAGAACGCGCTGCGCGATCCGCGGCGTACGGCGGCCACCGCGTCCGTCCTCATGATCAGTACGGCGCTGGTGGCCGGGCTCGCCGTCATCGGCGACTCCACCTCTCAGGCGCTCGACCGGCAGGCCGCGGCCGGCCTCAGCGCCGACTACGTGGTCAGCAGCCGCACCACCATGACCGCGATCGACCCGGCCGCCCTGAAACGCGTGGCCGGCATCCCGGGCGTGAAGACCGCCGCCCCCGTCGCCGACTCCACCCTGTTCACCGGCGGACAGGTGCGTCACGTCTCCGGCGTCGACCCCGTCAGCACCGGCGAGGTCATGCGACTCGACTTCGTCAGCGGCTCGTTGAAGGACCTCGGGCCCGGCCGGATCGCCCTCTCCAGCTCCGTCGCGCGGGAGCAGGGTGTGAGCACCGGCGGCAAGGTCAACGCCCACATCGGCCCGGGCAACGACTTCAAGCAGTACACCGTCGTCGGCGTCTACCAGGACAACCCCGTCGCCGACGACGCGCTGGGCGCCCTGAGCGAGGTGCAGCGGCACAGCTTCAAGCCCGGCACCGTCCAGCGGATCCTCGTCCGCACCGACGGCGGCGCGGTCTCCCGGGCCACCGAGGACCGGCTGCGCACCGCCACCGGCAACAGCCCGCTGGTGCAGGTCAAGGACCGTGCGGAACTCGTCCACGAGGCCGCCGGGTCCATGGGCGAGCTCCTGACCCTGATGTACGGGCTGCTCGCCATCGGCGTCGTGATCTCGCTGCTCGGCATCGTGAACACCCTCGCGATGTCGGTCTCCGAGCGCACCCGCGAGATCGGCGTACTGCGCGCCATCGGCATGGACCGGGCCGTAATCCGGCGCATGATCCGGCTCGAAGCGGTGACCGTCGCCGCGTTCGGCACGCTGCTCGGCCTGGTGGGCGGCCTGTTCGGCGCGTGGGCGGTCGGCTCGCTCGCGAATGGTGCGATGACGCGGTACTCCCTCTCGCTGCCCTGGGGAACGCTGCTTCTCATCTGTCTGATCTCGCTCGCGATCGGCGCGGTCGCGGCGGCCGTCCCGGCCCGGCGGGCCGCCGCCCTCAGCCCGCTGGAAGCCGTCGCGGAGGCGTGACCGTGCCCCGGCCCCACGCCGTGGCAGACTCGGCGGGGGATACCTGCCGAAGGGGGAAGGCGTGGGGTCGTCGGAGTTGCTCATCGTCCTCGACCGGGACGGGAGTACGCCGTTGCAGCAGCAGGTCTGCGACCAGATCACGGCGCTGGTCCGGGCGGGGCAGCTGCGGCCGGGGGACAGCGTGCCCGCGTCGCGCGAGCTGGCCCAGCAGCTCGACGTGTCGCGGACGGTCGTCACCCGGGCCTACGAACTGCTGCGGGCCAACAACGTCATCACGGCCAAGCGCGGCTCGGGCACGAAGGTCGCCGCCCGGGCGGGCGCCACCTCCCAACTCCCCGCCCGCAAAGCCGCGTTCGCACCTCAGCCGCCCCGGGCCACCGACGGCAGCAGCGCCCTGTGGCAGCCCTGGGAGCCGCCGCCCGCGCACCGGCCGAGCACCGCACTCGACTTCCGGCACGGCACCCCAGCGCTCGCCGAGTTCCCCGTCGCCCGCTGGCGGCAGTCGCTGCACGACGCGTACGGGCGCGCCGATGTCGCCTCGCTCGGGTACGGGCCCGCCGAGGGCTCGCCCACGCTGCGCACCGAGATCGCCACGCTGGTGCGCCAGAGCCGGGCCCTGGACGCCTCGCCCGACCACATCATGGTGACCAGCGGCGCGACCCAGGCCCTCGACATCCTGGTCCGCATGCTGGTCGGGCCGGGTGACGTGGTCGTGATCGAGGACCCGAGCCACACCGTCCTGCGCCAGGTCTTCGGCTGCTCGCAGGCGAGCGTCGTGCCGGTGCCGGTGGACGAACAGGGGCTGCGGTTCGGCGACATCGACGCGTGCGTACGCGCCCACGGACACGACCCGGCGCGCGTGAAGCTCGTGTACGTGACGCCCTCGCATCAGTTCCCCACCGGGGTCATCCTGTCCGAGGGGCGGCGGCGCGGGCTCCTCCAATGGGCGTACGAGCACGGGGCGATCGTCCTGGAGGACGACTACCACAACGAGTTCACGTTCACCGGCGAGCGCCTTCCCGCACTCGCCGCCGAGCGGCACCGCGACACGGTCGTCTACGTCGGCAGCTTCAGCAAGACGCTCTTCCCGGCGCTGCGCATCGGCTACGCGGTCCTGCCGCCGCACCTCGTGCAGCCCTTCCTCGGCATCAAGTGGATCACCGACCGGCTCACCCCCACGGTCGCCCAGGACGCCTTGGCCGACTTCATCTCCACCGGCGCCTACGCCCGCCACATCAGCCGCATGACCCGCCTGTACCGCCAGCGCCGAAGCCGCCTCCTTGAGGCGCTGTACGAGCATTTCGGGGCCGAGGTCCGCATCTCCGGCGAGGCGGCGGGCCTGCACGTCCTGGTCACCCTGACCGGCGCGCGCGGCATCCCGGAGGAGCGGATCGCCGAGGTGGCGGCCGGGCGCGGGGTGCGGATCTACCCCGCGTCGGGCTACTTCGTCCAGGACCCGCCGGCCGAGCCGACGTTCCTCATGGGGTACGCGGCCCTGCCCGCCCCGCGCATCACGCGCGGCGTCGATCTGCTGGCGGACGCGGTACGGGAAGTGACGAGGCGGGACCACAATTCCCCGTGACACTAGGCACGTTGACGGCTACGGCTCCGTGAACCGTGGCCGGTGGAAGCGGTCCCGCAGCGCGTGCGGCACCGTGCAGTCGAAGTGTGCCTTCGCGGTGCGGCCGTCGGCCGTGACCGTGGGCGAGTACGCGGGGGACTGCGTCGGGTCGAGGGGGAAGCCGAGGCGGTCGGGCAGGACCGCCACGTCGCGGTCGGCCTGGAGCCGGGTGGTCATCGCCCACCACAGATCCGCGTCCGACTCCACGTCGACGTCCTCGTCCACCGAGACGGCCAGCTTGGCCATCCGGAACTCCTCAAGGACCGACTCGGCCGCCTTGCGCACCGTCTCGTCGTCCGCCGGTGACCGCTTGGCCCGCCACTGGAGTACGACCATGAGCTGGCCGCCGCCCGCCGTGTGGCAGTGCACGGCCTTCACCGGCGCGTCCAGTTCCCGCAGCCGGGCCAGGACCGCCGCCTCCATCCCGAAGCCGAGCAGTACCGACTGCTCGTGCCCGGGCCCCGAGACGGTCTGGAAGATGGCTCCGTCGCGGGCCGTGATCCCGGTGACCCGGACGGTCGGCAGGCCGGGGTGCGCCCGCCCCTGATATCCGAGGAACTCCGGTGTGGCATGAGGCCCCTGGGGATTCTCGGGAGCGAGCTCACCCTCCAGCTCGCCCTCGATCACGTACTCCGCGTGCGCGATGCACTCCGCCGCCACGGTCCGGCAGTCCGTCAGCTCGACCGGAGCCCCGCCGAGCGCACCCGCCACCGCCAACTCGTCAACTCCCGCAGGAACGAGGGACGTTGGACAGCAGGACGAGAGAAGCACCGCAGGTCCGAGGCCCACATGGATGGCCACCGGCAGGCTCTCGCCCCGGCGGCACGCCGCGAGGTGGGCCGCCTCCAGGTCGCGGCCCGGCACCATCCAGATGGAGAGCCGGTCGGAGCCCTGGACGCACATCCGGTGCACGGAGAGGTTGCGTACGCCGGTGTCGGGGTCGGTCGCCAGGACCGCGCCCAGCGTCAGGTACGGACCCGCGTCCCGGTCGGTCAGCACCGGCACGGGCAGCGCCGTCAGGTCCGGCGCGAGCAGGGTGCGGGCCGGCTCGCGGCCGCCCCGGCCGCGCACCGGCGGGACGGGCGCGGTCACCGCGTCCAGGATCCGGTGCGGCAGTTCGGCCGGGGTCGTCCCGAGCAGGGCCGCCGCCCGGCGCCGGGTGCCGTACAGGCCGATGAGGACGGCCCGCGAGGCGGCCCCGCCGCTGGGCCTGACCCGCTCGAAGAGGACGGCGGGACCGGGGCCGGTCGGCGGCGGGGCGGGGGTCCCCGCCCACTTCGCATACCGGGCGGAGACCCCGAACCGGGCCGGGACCTCCTCCCGGTCCCGCACCAGCTCGCCGGGCATGGGATCGAGCCCGGCGAGCGCGGTGCGGAGGTCGGCGAGCCGGCGGCCTGTCATGCCGCGCCCTCGCCGGCCGGTGTCTTCTCGCGCCGGGCCGCAGCCGCCCGGCGTTCCGCGAGGAGCTCCATCTGAAGGTCCGTCAGCTCGGTGATCAGCGTGCGGTAGACGCTCTCCGCGATGCCCGGCGGCATGCCCTCCTCGACCGCGAGCCGCCGCACCTTCTCGATGACGTGGGCGACCCGGCCGGGTGAACGGACCGTCTCCTCGTCGTTCTTGAACTCGGTCAACTCCCGGACGACAGACGTCCGTTGGGCCAGAAGGGTGATGATCTGCCGGTCGAGCGCGTCGATGGAGACGCGCAGCTCGTCGATGCGTTCCGGTCCGGTCATGGCGCGGGGACCTCGTCGATCACGTACACGACGGTCTGCTCGGCATCGGAGCCCTGCGAGCGGTGCCGCTCGTCGCCGGGGATGATGAAGCCCATGCCGGGGCGGCACGGAACCGAGCGGTCGTCGAAGTGGATCGTGAACTCGCCCTGCAGGACATAGCCCTGGTGGCCGCGCTCGCACCACTCCAACTCGTTGAATCCGGCGGGCAGTTCCATCAGGCGCACCCGGAGTCCACCGGTGTACGCGATCTTCACCCGGCCGTCGGCGCCGGGCTTGCTCCACTTCTCCCACGGGATGGCGTCGAAGTCGATGCCGACCAGGGCGGGGGTGGTGGTGCTCATGGGCGGGACTCTCCTCAGAGATGGCGATCAGGTCAGAGACGGTGATCGGATGGCTCAGGAAACGGAACGGCTGCGGGCCACGCGCTCGTTGCGGTCGTCCAGGGGAAGCACCGGCTCCCCCGTGGCCGAGCGGTGCTTGCGCAGCAGCAGCGTCATGTCGATCATGCGGTGGGCCATCCGCTCCAGGGCGTCGAGGCCCTCGGCGTCGTGCAGGCCCGGCTCCGGCGAGGTGTTGCGAAGGAGCGCCGGGAAGCCGCTGCCCACCAGGATCATCCGGTTGAGCAGCAGGTTGTCGACGAGCTGGTTGTGCACGGAGGCGTCGCTGTAGCGGCGGCCCGTGACGATGATGCCGCCGACCTTGTTGGCCAGCGGGCGGTCGAAGCGCAGAAAGCCGACGCCCGCCCGCTCGATGAAGATCTGCATCAGGTGCGCGAGGCCGAACCCGTGCACGGGCACGGCGTAGATGATCCCGTCGGCGCGCTTCATCTCCTCGACGATGGCCGGCATGTCGTCCGGCAGCGCGCACGGAAGGGTCCGGCTGTTGCAGTCGCCGCACGGGCTGCACGGCGAGATGCGGTGATCGCGCAGGTACAGCGCGCGGAACGCGGCTCCCCGGCCGCGCACCAGCTCCCCCGCGTAGTCCAGCGCGAGATCGGTGTTGCCCCCGGCCCGCTCGGACCCCGATATGCCGAGGATGACGGGTTTCTCGGAATGTACTGCTCCTTGCATGTGCTTCCCCCATTGCCTGCTGGTCCTACGGGGGCGGGCCGTCGTGGCCCGCCCCTCCCCCGATCTTCAGTGCGCCAAAGACGACCGTCAGTCCTTGAGCTTTCCGGCGAAGTAGTCGATGTACGCCTGCATGTCGAAGTGGCCGTGCCCGGAGAGCGAGAACAGGATGCTCTTCGACTCGCCGGTCTCCTTGCAGGCCAGCGCCTCGTCGATGGCCACGCGCACGGCGTGGGTCGACTCGGGCGCGGGCACGATGCCCTCGTTGCGGGCGAAGGTGACACCGGCCTCGAAGCACGCGGTCTGCGGCACGGCGCGCGCCTCCAGGAGGCCGAACTCCTTGAGCTGGCTGATGATCGGCGACATGCCGTGGTAGCGGAGCCCGCCCGCGTGGATGCTCGGCGGCACGAAGTCGTGGCCCAGCGTGTGCATCTTGGTGAGCGGCGTCATCCCGGCCGTGTCGCCGAAGTCGTACTCGAACTTGCCCTCGGTCAGCGTCGGGCAGGACGAGGGCTCCACCGCGATGGCCCGCACCGAGCGGCCGCCGCGCAGCTGCTCGCCCAGGAACGGCAGGGCGAGGCCGCCGAAGTTGGAGCCGCCGCCGGCCGCGCCGATCACGACGTCCGGGTAGTCCTCGGCCAGCTCCATCTGGAGCAGGGCCTCCTTGCCCATGATCGTCTGGTGCATCAGGACGTGGTTGAGCACGGAGCCGAGCGCGTACTTGGCGGTGCCGCCGCTCTTGACCGCCGCCTCGACCGCCTCGGAGATGGCGAGTCCCAGGCTGCCGGGGGAGTTCGGGTCGGCCGCGAGTGCGGCGCGCCCGGCTTCGGTGAGCTCGCTCGGGCTCGCGGTGACACTGGCGCCGAACGTCTCCATCAGGCCCCGGCGGTAGGGCTTCTGCTGGTAGCTGACCTTCACCATGTAGACCTCGCAGACGAGGCCGAAGTACTGGCAGGCGAGCGAGAGGGAGCTGCCCCACTGGCCGGCGCCGGTCTCCGTGGTGAGGCGCTCCACGCCCGCCTGCTTGTTGTAGTACGCCTGCGGGATCGCGGTGTTGGGCTTGTGGCTGCCCGCCGGGCTGACGCCCTCGTTCTTGAAGTAGATGCGGGCCGGGGTGTCGAGGGCCTTCTCCAGGCGCCGGGCCCGCACCAGGGGGCTCGGCCGCCACTGCTTGTAGACGTCGATGACGGCGCCCGGAATGTCGATCTCGCGGTCGGTGGAGAACTCCTGGGCTATCAGCTCCGCGGGGAACAAGGGCTCCAGGTCGGCCGGGGTGATGGGCTCGCGGGTGCCGGGGTGCAGCATCGGGTCCAACGGCTTCGGCAGGTCGGCGACCACGTTGTACCAGGTGGTGGGGATCTGGGCTTCGGACAGCAGGAACTTCGTCTGGGACATGAACACTTTCCTGTGAGTGAAGTGGAACCGGTACGGAGCTGGTGTGAGGGATGGCTAGGTGTTCGCCGGGGCCGCCTGCGGCTCCGGGTCACTGGTCTTGAGGGCGGCGGAGGGCCTGATCCGAAGGAGCGCGAATCCGGCCATGCCGACGAGCGGGGCGAGGAGCAGCGTCACGAACACGGGCCGGTGGCCGTGCGCCGTCCACAGGACGCCCAGGCCGACCGGCACGACGAGCCGGGCCAGGCCCAGGACGAAGCCGTTCAGCGCCATGAAGCTGCCGACCCGGCGCTCGTCCACGTGGTCGGCGACATAGGTGGGCACGACGACGGACACGATGATCTCGCCGAGTGTCCACACCACGGTGGAGAGCAGCAGCGCGGGCAGCGAGAAGCCGAAGACGATCACGGCGAGCCCGAGCGTCCACAGCAGCCCCGCGACCATGAGCAGCGTCTTGGTGCCGTAGCCGCGCATGTGCTTCTCCATGAGCAGGCCGAGGCTCACCACGACGACACTGTTGATCGTGTAGACGGCGCCGACCAGGCCCGCCGAGTCGTGCAGGACGGTCGTGACCGCGAGCGGCAGCGCGTATTCGAGCCCGATGAGCGGCACGACGTAGAAGAAGGAGACGAGGACGAGCAGCAGGACGTGATGGTGCCCCAGCGCCCCGAAACGCCCGCCCTTGTCGACCGAACTGCCGCTCTTTTTAAGGGAGTTGGCCCCCTTGCTACGACGATCGCGCGGCACCCAGAGTGTGATCATCGCCGCGCACAGCAGGCCCGCGAGGATGTTCCCCGCGAACATGACGTGGTACGAGTACGCGGCGGCGACCCCGCCCAGGAGCGGGCCCACCCCCATGCCGAGGTTGTTGCCGACGTAGCTGATCGTGTACGCGAACGGGCGCTGCTCGGGGGTCGTCAGGTCGGCGACCAGGGTGTTGGAGGCCGGGCTGAACATGCCCATCCCGACCAGCGCGACGAAGAGCAGCGCCGCGTACGTCCAGGGCGCGCCGTCGAGCAGCGCGAGGCCGAGGTAGCCGACCGCGTTGAGGAGCAGCGCGCTCAGCAGCGCCGTACGCCGGCCCCTCAGGTCGCACAGCGGGCCGCTCAGAAGACTGCCGACCAGGAGGCCCGTGCTGCCGATGGAGATGAGCAGGCCCGCCTCGCCGGGGCTGAGGTCCTTGCCGCGCACCAGGTAGACGGCGAGCAGCGGGAAGACGAACATGCCGGCGCGGTTGACGAAGGAGGCGAGGAACAACACCCGTAACGCGAGCGGGAGTTCCTTGAAGCGCGCGACCCACACCATGGCGCTACGCCTCGGTCTCTACGCGGAAGCTGTCCCGTACGGTCTTGAAGCGGGCCTTCACGTCCTCGAAGTCGACGCCCTCGCACACGTACCAGCCGAGCACGTCGTTGGAGGCGGTCGGCGGGGCGAGTACGTCGCCGACGTGCTTCCACACGTCCGCGTCCACCACGCCTTCCAGGGCGGTCAGTTCGGCGGCCGAAGTGATGGCGGTGATCGTGCCGTACTCGCCGGACGACAGGTACTCGGTGCCGACCTCCGGGCCGAGCCGGGCGGCGGGGCGGTGGTCGGGGTCGAGTTCCAGGCGGCACCATTCACCCGCGAGGTTGATGCCGCGCCCGGCCTCGATGGCGGGCACGATCGACCCGCCGCCGGCCCGGGCGCCCGCCTCGCCGAAGACGATCTCGCCGTCGTCCAGGAGGAAGAACTCGGCGTGCACCACACCGGTGCTCAGGCCGAACCCGCGCAGCACCACCGTGTTCAGCTCCAGGATGCGCTGCTCGCGGGGCGTGAGGTCGTGCTTGCGGGAGATGGTGCCGCCCGGCTCGTCCCGGTAGTCCAGGACGGAGTACGTGTACTGGGAGAGCTGCTCGAAGACGGCCTCGCCGCGCTGGAACAGCGAGTCGACGTGGAACTCGGTGCCGCGGATGAACTCCTCGACCCGGTATTCGTGCCGGTCGTCCCCCATCTCCCCCCAGACGCCGTCGAGTTCGGCCCGGCTGTCCACCCGGTAGGTGTTGCCGCAGGCCCAGCCCGCGTACGGCTTGATGACGACGGGATAGCCGACCTGTTCGGCGAACTCGGCGACCGCCGTGACGGTGTCGGGACGGCAGGAGCGGGCGACGCGTACACCCAGCTCCTCGGCCCTGCGGTGCATGACGTTCTTGTCGCGGAAGTTGAGGGCCTGGTCGGGAGTGAGGCCGGGGATGTCGTGGTCCCGGCGGGCGCGGCTCGCGGGAAGCACGTCGCCCTCGAACAGCGGGAAGATCCGCTCGATGCGGTGCTCGGCGACGATGGCGTCGACCGCGGCGCGTACGGCCGCCGTGTCGTCCAGGTCGGCGTGGTACCGCGGCAGCCCGTCGGCCTCGGGGGCCTCCCAGCCGGTGGGCAGCAGCACCACACTGGCCACGCCCAGCTCGGCGGCGGCCGCGACGACACTGCGGAACTGGGCGGTGTAGCGCCCCGCGGCGGGCCGGTAGACCACCAGGATCGAGGGGTTCATGCGGTGCTCCTCATACGACGGGTTCTGCGGAGTGGGATGCGGCATCAGCGAACGGTCGCGGCCGAGGCGGCTGCGAACAGGTCCCCGGTCGGCGCGGTCCGGTCGAGCACCAGCGGCCGTCCCGGCTCGGCACCCAGCCCGGTGAGCGCCACGACGAGCCGCTCCAGCGCCTCGTCGACGACGGCCCGGCCGCCCTCGTGCGCGGACTCCACGGTGAGCAGCAGCCTGCGGCGGCCGACATCGGTCTTGATCACGTCGCCCTGGCGCCAGTTCCAGCGCCGCGAGTGCGCGCGGCCCTGCCCGTCGGCGTAGACGACCTCGCCCGGGTCGGGGATCTCGGTGGCGTCGGGTGCGCCCAGCGGCGCGAACACCTCGGTCCCGTAGGCGAGCCGCACCTCCAACTCGCCCTGGATGTCGCCCACGTCGCAGGACGCGACCGGAAGCCGGCTGTCCAGGGAGACCGCGTTGCAGAGGTCGACCAGGGCGTTGATCCGGGGCAGCCGGTCGCCCTTGGCCACCCGGCGAAGGACCGACTCGGCGGCGCAGGGGAACTTGTTCGGGTTGACGTCGACCGTGCGGTAGGCGTCCCGCCAGGCGGCGATCGCGGGCAGCGCGGAGACGTCCGCCTTGCTGAGCCCGGCCGCGTGCAGCGCGTCCTCGGCGGCGGTGAGCCGCGCGCCCACCTCCGCGGACTCCCGCACCACGTCGATGTCCGGTACGGCGATCAGGCCGAGCACATAGCCGGGCACCCGCTCCGAAAGCCGCGCGTCGATGGTGACACTGAGGATCTGCGCGCTGCCGGGGCTGCTGGGAGAGGTCTCCAAGGCGTGTTCCTTCGATTCCGTGGCTGTTCCGGGGCCGTACCGGGCTGTTCCGGGCTGTTCCGTGGCTGTTTCCAGGCGGACCGCTGATGACGGTCCCGACAGTAGGGAGCGGGAGGGGGTCCGGCTGTGGCCAATTCCCGGCAATTCCAGGAGTCCACTTGGGGGCCCTGGTGCCGCTCAGGCTCCCGCTCCCCTCTCAGCCGGACTTCCCCGCAGGGCTGGGCGCGGCAGGAGCCTCGGCCGCACCGGCACCCGGACCCGCCGTCCTCACCCGTACGCCGATGAGCGCCGTCCCCAGGGCGAGCACCGCGAGCACCGCGCCGAACTGGCCGAGCCGGTCGAGGCCGTGTGCGCCGCCGTGGGCGATCACCCTGCCGCCGATGAAACCGCCGAGGGAGATGCCCGCGAAGGTGGCCGAGGAGTTCAGGGAGAGCAGCAGCGGGCCGGAGGTGGGTGCGATCGCGAACAGGCGGTGCTGCTGCGGGGGTTGAGTAGCCATGGCGGTGATGCCCCAGGCCCCCATGGCGAGCGCGGCGGTCGCCAACCCGTCCCGGGTCAGGGGCAGGGTGGCCAGGACCACGGCCAGGCCCGCGACGGATGCGAGCAGCACGGGCGTCGCGCCGAACCGGTCGGTGGCCCGCCCGCCCAGGACCGTACCGCCCACCGCGAGCACGCCGAAGACGAGGAGCAGCAGCGCCAGCGTGGTGCCGTTGCCGTCGGTGGCGGGGGCGAGCACCGCGCCGATGTACGTCAGGACCAGGTAGCCGCCGGTCATGAACAGCAGGGTGGTGAGCACGGTGAACAGAACGCGCGCGTCCCGCACCGGGGCGAGCCGTGCCGCGAGCCCGGGCGCCGCCGGCAGCCGCACCTCGGGCAGCCCGCCCGCGACGGCGGCCGCACACACCACGCCGAGCCCGGCGAGCAGCCAGAACGTCGAGCGCCACCCCAGGTCGGCGGCCAGCCAGGTCCCGAACGGCACGCCCGCGACGGTCGCCGCGGAAAGCCCGCCCAGCACCACCGCCATGGCCCGCCCGCGCCGCTCCGGAGCCGAGAGGGCGGCGGCGGAAGCGGAGGCCGCCGGTATGTAGAGCGCGGCTCCCGCAGCCGTCGCGACCCGGGCCGCGAGCAGCCAGCCGAGACTCGGGGCCAGGGCGGATGCCGCGTTGCCGAGCGCGAAGACCACCAGCGAGATGACCAGCACGGTACGCCGCTCGACCCGCCCGGTGAGCGCGCCGAGCACGGGCGCGAGCACGGCATAGGTCAGCGCGAAGACCGTACTGACCCACCCCACATCGGCAAGGCTGGACTTCAGCCCGTCGACGACTTCGGGCAGCACCCCGGCCACCACGAAGGTGTCCGTGCCGATGGCGAACGCGCCCACCGCGAGCACCGGAAGGACGGGAAGTACAGCTCGGGTCCTGCTCATCACGAGGCTCCAGCCGGGATACGGGTACGGAAGGGGGTGGCGTCGCCCGCCACGGGGGCGCCGCCGAGCAGGACGAGTTCGATCGCGCCGGGGCGGCTGAGGACGGAGATGTCCTCGGCGGGGTCGCCGTCCGTGACGACGAGGTCGGCGAGCCGGCCCGCCGCCACCACACCGGCCTCGTCCCCGCGCCCGGCGAGCCGCGCACCGTTGGCGGTGGCCCAGGTCAGCACGGTGGGGGCGGGGATACCGGCCATCGTGACGTACAGCTCCAGCTCCTTGGCGTAGCTGCCGTGCGGGGTCCAGGCGAACCCGAAGTCGTCCCCGGCCACGACGGGGATGCCGAGTTCCACCATGAGCGGCAGGATCCGCAGCGTGTTCTCGATCTCGGCCTCGAACTCCAGCGTCTCCAGATACTCGCTGGTCTTGCCGTGCTCGGCGCCCGTGGTGAGGAGCATGTGCGGCTGGTAGAGGCTCGGCACGACGAAGATCCCGCGCTCGGCGATGGCGTCGAGCGCGGCGTCGTCGGCGTAGGTGGCGTGGTCGATGACGTCGACGTCGGCGGCGATGGCGTTACGAATCCCGGCGAGCCCGCGCGAGTGGGCCCGCACCTTGGCGCCGAGCCGGTGCGCGGTCTCGGCGGCAACCTTCAACTCCTCTGCTGTGAAGAGGAGTTCATGAGACCTGCCATTGGGAAAGGTGTCGTCCCCGGACGAGAAGACCTTCACGATCTCCGCGCCCTGGGCGATCTCCCCGGCGACGTATTCGGCCATCTCCTCCGGGGTGTCCGCGAGCCGCATCAGATCGGACGGGATCCGCTTCTTGACCTCCGGGTTACGCCGCTCTGGCGGCCCGGACACCATCAGGTCCCGGCTGCACGGCGTGATCCGGGGCCCGGCCAACCGCCCCGAGTCGACGGCCCGCCGCAACGCCATGTCGATCCCGGCGACCGACCCCGCCCCGACGAACGCGGTGTAGCCGAGCCCGAGCAGATGGGTGGTGTTCTCGGCGGCGGCGAGGGTGACCTCGGGGACGGAGTACTTGAACAGCATCTCGCGCCCGTCGAGAACGTTCAGGTAGGCGATGTGGGTGTGCCCGAGGGTCATGCCGGGCATGACGGTCCGCCCGTCGAGATCGAGCACGTCGATGTCGGGCGAGTGCAGCGGGGCGAGACCTTCGGGGAGCACGGCCTCGATGCGCTCCCCGTCGACCAGCACGCTGCGGTTGGGCAGCGAGGCCCGCCCGACGCCCTCCTGCACGGTGGCTCGGTGGAGCAGGGTTTTCTTGCGGGGGGTTCCGGTTGTTGCGGGCATTCTGGGGGCCTCCAGGGGGGGTGAGTAGGGGGGTGTGGGAGCGATGGGGGTGCGGCCCGGCGGGGCGGGGTGGGGTTGCGTCCGGGCGGGGGTGCGCTGGGGCTCCGCCCCAGACCCCGGAGGCCGCCCCGCCCCACCCCTCCCCGAGACCCTCCGGGGGTTGGAATCGGAAAGGGAAGCCGTGTTTCCTGGGGCTCCGCCCCAGACCCCGTATCGCGCCTAAAGGGCGCTCGTCCTCAAACGCCGGACGGGCTAGAAGCGGGCTGCTGCGGTCCGTGTTCGCATGACGGGCCGAAGATGCCGGTGCGGGCGGCACGCAAGAGGCCGACCCCGCTCAGGGGTGCACACTGCCAAGATCAGCCCCGCTATGGGCACGGGGAACTGCGCGACCAGCCATCCACGGTCCGCAGCCGACGAACAACGCACCCCCGAGCGGGCTCAGCAGACGCATGGGCTGACCCGCATACCGAAAAGGGGCGCGGGGAACTGCGCGAACACAAGCCCGCTCAGCCAGAGCAACCCCCACCTACCCACTCCCCCCAGAAGGCTCCGCTCGGCCGAACAGAGTCCAGATGATCTCCGCGCCCGGCCGGGTGGCCACCCACCGCAAGCCGTGCGCACGCACACCCGGCGCATTGGTGACGGCCAGCTGCGCACCCCCATCCGCGAGGATCGCCGCCGCGTGCTGGGTGGAGGACGCCTCCACCCACACAACCTCCCGCCCGCGCAGCGGCGCCGGCACGACCTCCGCGTAGATCCGCCGCACCTCCCACATCGCGGCAACGGTCACGGGCCCCTCCCCCGGAGGAAGCTCCCCCGGCGGAAGCCCGCCCGCCGCGGCGATCCCGTACTCGGGCGTGGCCTGCGGAAAGAACGCCCGCAGCCGTAGGTCCCGGTGCCAGTGGAACCCGGTGAGCCCGCCATAGGCACTCGGCACGAGCGCCAACTCGACCACCCCGCACAGGAGTTGGTCCAGCACGTCGTCGAAGGTGGCGAACAGCTCGACCCGTAGCCCGTGCTCGGCCGCCAGGAATCGCGCGGCCAGGTCACTGGACGTCCCGGCCGGACCGAGCGTGCCCAGCGTGGTGCCGGGTCGCGAGGCCCATCGTCCGGTCAGCTCGCTCCAGCGCGCGCCGTACTCCTCGGCAAGCACCCCCGGCAGGGCCCCGGCCTCAGTTGTCGTAGCCACGGTTCGCCGCCATTTTCTGTGCCACCTGGGTTTCGTGGTCCGGGGTGGTGCGCCGGTCCACGATGCGGGCCGCCTTCCAGCTGACGAAGGCCCCCGTGCTGACGATCGGGTCGAGCCCGTCGCTCAGCTCGACGGTGACGGGCACCCCGAGCGCCTCGGAGGCCCTGGTGCGCACGGTCTCGCTGAGCGCGGCCGCGTCCTCGACAAGCCCCTTGAGCAGTTCGAGCCGTACGGTCAACCGGTCCTGGCCCGAGGCCTCGTCCCGCTCGATGACCACCTGGTATCCGGCGGACCCGGTGACTCCGGTCATGACCGCCGTCTCGATCTGCCCGGCGGTGAACCGCTGCCCGCCCAGGTCGAGCCGGTCCAGGGTGCGTCCGACGATGCGTACGAGATCGCCCGGCAGCTCGCAGTCGCAGTCGGACTCCTCGACGACGACCGCGTCGCCGGTGCGATAGCGAACGAGCGGCTTGACCCCGTCGACCAGCATCGTGACGGTCAACTCGCCACTCCCGCGCGGCCCTTGTGACTCGCCGCTCTCCGGGTCCACCACCTCGATGACGTAGTTCGTCTGCGAGAGGTGCATCCGCTTGTTGCGGCAGGCGGTCGCGATGACGAACGCCTCCTGCGAGCCGTACAGAATGTTGTAGACGTCGGCGCCCCAGACCGTCTCCAGGTTGTGCGCGAGTGCCGGTGTGCACATCTCGCCGGTGACGAAGAGCAGCTTGACGGAGAAGTCTTTCCGCAGGTCGTAGCCGTAGTGCTCGGCGGCCTTGGCGAGGGTGAGGGCGACGCCCGGCGTGCAGCAGATGACCTCCAGTTCGAGGTCCTTCATCAGCTGGAGGGCCTTCTCGAAGCCGATGACGGGCGAATACGGCCAGATCTTGGCGTTCATCGAGCCGGTGTTGCGGGCGATGTCCCCGAGGGTGTCGCCGAACGAGTGCACCTCGGTGGGGCCCATCAGGCCGATGCGCGGGGCGTGTTCGCCGAAGTGGTGACGGAAGATGGATGCCCAGGACTCGGTGATGTGCGCGTTGCTCGCCACGATCTCGCGGCCGTCGCGCGGGCACGGTGTGGCCCGGCCGGTGGTGCCGGTCGTCTCGTAGAAGAAGAGGGAGTCGGCGAGGGGCCGGCTGAGAACGTCGAGCATCTCCTCACGCAGGTGGGCCTTGGTGGTGAAGGGCAGCGCGGTGAGGTCGTCCGGTGTGGCGGACGCCAGGTCGACGTCCTCCAAGTGCCGCTTGTAGAAAGGGGATCGCGTGCTGACCTGCTCAAGGACGGTGGCGAGCTGCCGCGTACGCCAGTCGCGCAGGGCCGTGTCGGTGAGGGTGCGGTCGTAGAAGGCACGGTGAAGTTCGAGATAGCGCGCGGCGAAGTCCGCGGCGGGTCCAGTGCTGGGCAGCCACATGGGTGGGTTCCTCTCAAGGGTGGTGCCGAGAAAGTGGGCAGCACGATGCGTGCGGGGTGAGGGGGCGCGCCCCTTCAGGGGCGCGGGGCTGCGCGCTACCAGCGCGAAGCGCTGGGTCGCTCAGCCCGCGGCGCTGGGCACTCTCGCCCCCTCCAAAAAGTTCCCGAACAACCGCATCCCGTCTTCGGTCATCACGCTCTCCGGATGGAACTGCACCCCCTCGACGGCCAGCGAACGGTGCCGTACGCCCATGACGTAACCGTCGTCCTGCGAGGTCGCCGTCACGGCCAGCACGGAGGACGGCGGCTCGGTGACGATCAGGGAGTGGTACCGGGTGACGGTCAGCGGCTGGGCCGCGCCCGCGAAGACGCCGAGCCCGTCGTGCCGGACGGGGCTCGTCTTGCCGTGCATCAGCCGCTCGGCGACGGCGATCCGCGCCCCGTACGCGAGCCCGATGGCCTGGTGCCCGAGGCAGACGCCGAGCAGCGGCACCCGTCCTGCGAAGGCGTGCACGAGTTCGACGTGCCCCGAGTCCACCGGGTGCCCGGGGCCGGGCCCGAGGACCACCGCGTCGGGGGCGGAGGCGACGAGCTGCTCCACGGAGCGGGTGCGCGAGCGCACCACCTCGGTCTCGGCGCCGAGGCTGAGCAGGTACTGGTCGATGATGTGACTGAAGCTGTCGTACGCGTCGACGAGAAGGACCTTCACTTCTGGAGCTCCTCGCCGGTCAGCGCCCAGTACGTGGCGCTCAGCTTGGCCAGTGTCTCCCGCCATTCGGCGGCGGGTTCGGAGTCGGCGACCATCCCGGCCGATGCCTGGGTGCTGTAGCGGACCCCGTCGTGGACGGCGGTGCGGATGCACAGGGCGAGCACCGCGAAGCCACGTACGTCGACCAGGCCGAGGGCTCCGGCGTAGATGCCTCGCGGGTGGTCCTCGACATCGTTGATGATCTCCATGGCGCGCAGCTTCGGCGCGCCGGTCATGGTGCCGGCGGGGAAGGTGGCGCAGATCGCCGCCCACACGTCCGTACCGCTCCTGACCTTGCCGGACACGGTGGACACCAAGTGGTGTACGTATGCGAAGGGTTCGACCTCCATCATCGTGTCGACGGAGAGCGTGCCGGGTTCGCAGACCCGGCCGATGTCGTTGCGGCACAGGTCGACGAGCATGACGTGCTCGGCCTGCTCCTTGGCGCTGTCGCGCAGCTCGGCCACCCGGCGGGCGTCCTCGTCCGGGTCGGCGGCGCGCCGCGCGGTCCCGGCGATGGGCCGCATGGAGATGGCGTCGTCCTCGACCCTGATGAACAGCTCGGGGCTGGCGCCGATGACGGTCCGGCCCGCCCAGGGGACGAGGTACATGTAGGGGGACGGATTACGGTGCCGCAGCCGCCGGTACACCTCAAGCGGCGTCAACTCGGTCTCGACGTCGATGCGATGACCGATCTGGATCTGATAGCTGTCGCCGATACCGATGTGGTGGAGGCAGCGTTCGGCGCGCTCGATGAAGGTGGCTTCGTCGACGGTGTCGTGCACGGAGGACGCGACGGGCGCCTCCGGTATGCGCTCGTCGGACGCCCCCCGGGCCCGTACGGAATCGACCACGGTACGCAGCGGCGGATGGCCGGCTTCCTCGGGCGCCAGCTGAGGCCCGTCGGCGGCAAGGTGATGGACGCGCCCACTCTTCAGGTCGTACCAGACGGTGTCCTTGAAGAGGGTGAGCGTGCAGCGCGGGAGTCCCGACTCGGGCTGGCTGGAGGGCAGTTCCTCCATGGCCCAGGCCGCTTCGTACGACAGCGTGGTGAGGAAGCCGAAGGCGAAGGTGCCCGTGGGGACGGTGGTGTCGACGTCGAACAGGGCCTGGACGGCGCGCAGGACCCGCCAGACGGTGCCGGAGTCGCCCACGGCCCACTGGCGGACGACCCCCGTTGCGCCCGCCGCGTCCGTTGCGCCCGCAACTGCGCCCGGTTCACCGGTGGTTACCGAGAGCGCCGCGGCGAGCCGGTCGCCCAGCGGCCCGGCGGCGACGAGTTCCAGCCGGTCGGCGTGAACTCGTAGTTCGGCGAGGCGGCCATAGCCGACGGCGGCGTAGTGGCGGTCCTGGTCCGGGCCGTCGAGGCTTTCGAAGAGATAGACGTCACCTTGTTCCCGGGTGCGGGCAAGGGCTTCGTAGAGACCCAGCGCGTCGACCTGCGGAAGTTCCTCGGAAACGACCCGGACCGGAATGACCGGGACCGGAACGACCGGGACCGGAATGCTCGCGACCGCTTCGGAGTGAGGCAATTCGCCGTCGTACGCTGGTACTTCTGACGGTTGCGGCAGTTCTGATGGCCCTGACGGATGTGAAAGGTGTGACAGGTCTCGCGGGTTTGGCAAATGAGACAGGTTTGACACGTCTGACAGGTTTGACAGGTCTGACAACAAGGACACGTCGAAAGCCTTCCTGATCCGGCTGGACCGTAGGGGCTTCGAGGAATGATCAAGCACGTCGACAGCGCGCCGAAGACTCGGCGCCGCACGTCACGCACGTCCCGGCTGCTCGGCCGGACTCCCCCGTGCCACCCCCACTCGCCGATTTTTCCCCCGGCGACGAATGTGTGTGCCCAATGACTCCATCAAACGCGGGACCGCCCCAGCCATACCACTTCACCCTCTGGAGAGGAGACCACTTTGTCTCTGCAGCTCGCCCTCACTCTGGACCGTGAATCCCGCCTGCCGCTGGCCGTTCAGATACGCAATTCGCTGCGCAAACTAATTGAGGACGGAACTTTATGGCCGGGTACGCGGATCCCGTCCAGCCGTCAACTCGCCCTGGATATAGGGGCGTCCCGCAGCGTCGTGGTAGAGGCGTATGAACAGCTGTCGGCAGAGGGGTATTTGCGGACCAGGCACGGTTCGGGCACCACGGTCTCGGAGCGGGCCGGCGCCCCGGACACCCGCTCCACCCTCGTGCCGCCCGACCCCGAGGGGGCGCCCGAGGCGATGTGGGACCTGCGTACGGGCACGTCCAACGTGGTGGACTTCCCGCGCCAGGAGTGGATCCGCTGCATGACGGCGGTGGTCGCCGACGCGGGCCACCAGGAGCTCGGCTACTCCCCACCCGCCGGGGTCCCGCAGGCCCGGCGGGTCCTGACCGGCTACCTCGGCCGGGTGCGCGGGGTGCGCACCCGCCCCGAGGACCTCATGGTCACCGCGGGCTTCGCCCAGGGCCTGGCCCTGATCTGCCGGGTGCTGCTCGACCGGGGCCACACCAGGCTCGCCGTGGAGGACCCGGGGCATCCGGGCGAGCGGGAGTTCGTCACGAGCTCGGGTCTGCAGGTGGTGGGCATCCCGGTGGACGATGACGGGCTCCGGGTCGACCTCCTGGAGCAGAGCGGCGTACGGGCGTGCCTGCTGACCCCGGCCAACCAGTTCCCGACCGGCGTGCGGCTCAGCGTGCCGCGCCGGGAGCGGCTGATCGCCTGGGCGCGCGAGGTCGGCGGCTACATCATCGAGGACGACTTCGACAACGCCTTCCTGCACCGCAGCGACCGGCTCCCGGCCCTGCAGAGCCTCGCCCCGGACCGGGTCGTGTACGCGGGCAGCGCCAGCAAGACCCTGGCCCCCGCACTGCGGCTCGGCTGGCTCGCCGCGCCCTCGGAGCTGATGGCGTCGGTGGAGTACGTACGCGCGGGCTGGGACATCGGCTGCTCCGGCCTGGAGCAGCTGGCCTTCGCCCGCTTCATCGACACGGGCGCGCTCGACCGCCACCAGCGCCAGCTCCGTACGGAACTGCACCGTCGCCGCCAGACCATCCGCCGCCAGGTGGACGCGTGCCTGCCCGGCGCGCACCTGACCGGCGGCGACAGCGGCCTCCAGGCATACGTCCAACTCCCGCCCCACATAGCCGAAGCCCCCCTGCTCCGCGCCGCCCGCCAACGCTCGGTCCTCACCCGGGGCGGCGCCTTCTACACCCTCTCGGACACGACCCGTCCCCCCGCCCTGGTCCTGAGCTACGCGACGGTGGCCTGCTCGGGGCTCACGCAGAGCCTGCTGGCGCTGGGGGAGGCGTTTCGGGAGGTGGGGGGATGAGGTGTGGCTCGGGCGATGGGGCCGCCAATCGGGCAGGGGCGGCCGTGCGCCGGTCGTCCAGCGTGCCGACCAGGCTGAGCCAGTACGCTGAAACCAGTGGGATCCGGCCCGCCCGCATGGTGTCCGGGAGGTGCGTGATGACTGCCGCAATGGTGGCCCCTGCATGGATGCACGAGCAGATCACGGCTGAGCAGTACGACTCCTGGTCCGAGGAGCAGTGCGCGGGAATCGAGATCGTGGACGGGATGGTCACGGTGACTCCCCACGCATCCAAGCGGCACAACCGGCTGGCCCGGATCCTGGCGAATGCCTTGGACGCCGCCGCCGGGCCGGACTGGAACGCCGACACGGACTTCGACGTAGGCGGCGACGGGAGTCCCGCCGGTGCGGCTACTCGCGGCGGGCCTCACCCCGTCGTGCGGCGGTTCCAGGCGTCCAGGGTGGTCGTGGTGGTCGCCGGGCGGGGGGTTCTGGTCCAGCCCCAGGCCGCGTACGCCGCTGCCGCGGGGGTGTTGGTGGGGCTGATCAGGGTGGTGAGCACGTCGGCCTCCTGGCGTTCCAGGAGTCTTTGCTGGAGGCGCGTCGCGATGCCTTTGCGTCGGCGGGACGGCAGAACCATGAGTTCCGCCAGCGCGAACACCCGGTCGGCGGTGGCGAGTTCCTCGTCGCCGTCGGTCTTCGCGCCCCGGAAGCCGTGCCACCACTCGCCCTCACGGCCCGGCGGGTAGCCGTACGCACAGCCGACCAGGAACGGATCCCCCGCGATGATCATGTCGAAGCCCGGCCGCTGCACATCCTCCGCGAAGCGGCGCAGAAACCCCTGCCGCCCCAGCGACTCCGCGCCCTCGACATCTTCGTACGCCGCTACGTACAGGTCCGCGACGGATTCCCGTTGCTGCTCGGCCTGCCATCGGGACAGCCGCCGCAAGAACACCTCTGTCATCGCAATAGCGTGGCAGGTCACGGCCGCACACGGAACAGGTGGGAACAGGCGGGAGGGGGCCGGGCGCTCCGGGCCGGTGGGAAGGGGCCAGGAGTTTCCGGCCGCCCCGGCGCCCCCGCCGCGCGTTGACCGCATCCGGCGGGCGGCCCACACTGGCCGGATCATGGACGACCAACAGATCGTGACGCTCCACGGCGAGCGGGCGCTCATCGACCGGGCCGGGCATCTGTTCGCGGGGGCACGGCACGAGTTCCTGGTGGCCGCCGCCGACCCGGTGACCTGGTCGGTCGGGGTGCGCACCGCCTTCGCCGCCGGGCTGCGCCCCGCCACGGAGCCCGGCGGCGTCGCCCTGCGCAAGCTCTACACCCCGCAGGCCCTGCCCGACGCGCGGGCCGAGCGACGGCTCGCCAGGATGGCCGCCGGAGGAGCGCACATCCGGATCTGCGCGGCGCCGCTCGCCCAGGAGACCATCGTCCTGGACCGGCGCATCGCGATCCTCGCGGGTGCTCCCGGCTGCGGGACCCGTACGTACACGGTGATCCGTACGCCCGACGTCGTCGCCGGGCTCAGGTCGCTGATCCATGCCGCCTGGGAGTCGTCCCCGGACCTCGGCGATCATCTGCGCCGACGGCCCGCGGGGCTGGATGCGCAGGCGCGGCAGATCCTGCGGATGCTCGGCGGCGGCCACACCGACGAGTCGGCGGCGCGGCAGCTCGGGATGTCGCTGCGTACGTATCGGCGACGGGTCGCCGAGCTGATGGCGGCGCTGGGGGCGACCTCCCGCTTCCAGGCGGGGCTGCGTGCGCGTGAGTTGGAGGGGCGGTTCTGAGGCGTACGTGCGCACGGCGGGGCCGGCACCGGCGTCGGCACCGTCGGGGACTCGATCAGCTCGCGGTGGTTCTCGGCTACGGCGACGGCGGGGCGATCGGCAGGCCCGTGTAGTTCTCGGCGAGCTCGGCGGCCGCGTGCCGCGAGTGGGCGATGCGGTCGAGCTGGGACAGCTGGAGCCGGGTCTCGAACGCGGAGTGCGCCGGGTCCGTGTGGAGCAGCTCGGTCATGGTGTACGAGAAGTGCTCGGCGCGCCAGACCCGGCGCAGGCAGGTCTCGGAGTAGGCGTCGAGGAGTTCCGTCGACCCGGTGACGTGCCGCTGGACCAGCGCGCGGGCCAGCACGACGACGTCGGCAACGGCGAGGTTGAGGCCCTTGGCGCCGGTCGGCGGGACGATGTGCGCGGCGTCCCCGGCCAGCAGGAGCCGCCCGTATCGCATGGGCTCCATGACCCAACTCCGCATGGGGAGAACGGATTTGGCGACGATGGGGCCACGTTCCAGCTTCCAGGCCGGGTCGGCGTCGGTCGCGAGGCGGGTGTCGAGCTCGTCCCAGATGCGGGCGTCGGGCCAGTCGGCGGGGTCGGTGCCGTTGGGGACCTGGAGGTAGAGCCGGCTGACCGTGGGCGAACGCATGCTGGCGAGCGCGAAGCCGCGCGAGGAGTGGGCGTAGATCAACTCGTCGTACGCGGGCGGGGCTTGGGCCAGGATGCCGAGCCAGGAGTAGGGGTAGGTGCGCTCGTACGTTCTGCGGAGCCCAGCGGGGATGGCGTCCCGGGCGACTCCGTGGAAGCCGTCGCAGCCCACTATGTGGTCGCAGGTGAGGGTGGCGGTCCCGGACCCCGCCCCAGGCTCGCGGGCCGGGTGGCGGTAGCGGATGGTGGTGGGGGCGGGGCCTTTCGTGCCGGTGGCGCCTTTCATGCCGGTGGTGTCCTCCGCTGCGCGGAGCCCTTCGATGCCGGTCACTTCCGCTTCGAACAACAGGGGTGGCCCGTCGATGAGTTGCCGGGCCACCAGGTCCTTCACCATTTCGGTCTGGGCGTAGACCATCACCCGGCGGCCGCCGGCGAGGGAGGGGAAGTCGATGCGGTGGGAGCGGCGGTCGTAGCGGAGCTCGATGCCGTCGTGCGGCAGCCCCTCGCGGTCCATGCGCCCGCCCGCGCCCGCGGCCCTCAGGACGTCGACGGTGGTCTGTTCGAGGATGCCGGCACGCTGACGCTGCTCTACGTACGCGCGGTCGCGGCTCTCCAGGACTACGCAGTCGATCCCGGCGTCGTGCAGCAGGCGGGCCAGCAGGAGTCCGGCGGGGCCCGCGCCGATGATGCCGATGGTGGTGCGGGTGGGGGCCTTGGTGGTGTGCCGCATGTCAGTTGTCCCTCGGGTCGGAGGCGGCCGCGTACTCGTTGATCGCCCGTTCCGCGATGGCGAAGGCGGAGTTGGCGGCGGGGACGGAGCAGTACACGGCGCACTGGAGCAGTACTTCGCCGATCTCGTCGGGACTCAGGCCGTTGCGCAGGGCGCCCTGCACGTGCAGCGCCAGCTCGTCCTTGTGGCCGCCCGCGACGAGTGCGGTGAGCGTGATGACACTGCGGGTGCGCCGGTCCAGGGTGCCGCCGCCCCAGATCTCGCCCCAGGCGTAGCGGGTGATGAAGTCCTGGAAGCGGGCGGTGAAGGAGGTGGTGCGGGTTGCTGCTCGGTCCACGTGGGTGTCGCCGAGGACCGCTCGGCGGGCGGCTTCCCCGACGGTTCGCAGGGTGCCGGCGCCCGTATTGGTATTGGTGCCGGTGCCGGTGCCGGTGCCGGTGCCGGTGCTGGTGCTGGTGCTGGTGCTGGTGCTGGTGCTGGTGCTGGTGCTGGTGCTGGTGCTGGTGAAGTGGCTGAGCAGGGCGTCGGTCACTTCTTCGGGCTGCTCCACGTTGGCCAGGTGCCCGGCTCGGGGGAGTTCCATGAGACGGGCATCCCGGATGCCGTCGGCGAGTTCGCGGGCGTGGGAGGGCGGGGTGGCGACGTCGTTCCGGCCCGCGATCACCAGGGTGGGGGCGGTGATGCGGGCGAGTTCTGGACGCAGGTCGAGCCCGGCGAGAACCTCGCAGCAGGTGGCGTACGACTCCGGGTCCACGCGGTGGTGGTCGGCGGGGAGGTGCTCCGGGGCGCGGAAGGCGGGGGTGAACCAGCGGTCCGGCGCGCTGTCGGCCACCCCTCCGATCCCCTTGGCGTGTACGGTGCCGGCCCTCTCCAGCCAGGGTTCGGGCGGGCCGAAGTGGGCCGAGGTGCAGAGGAGGGCGAGGGCTTCGACCCGGTCGGGGTGGTGAGCGGCCAGCCAGGCGCCGACGGCTCCGCCCAGGGAGATTCCGGCGTAGCCGAAGGTGTCTATGCGGAGCTCTTCGAGGAGGTTCAGGAGGAGGGTGGCCAGGGTTTCGACGGTGGGCTGCCGCGGTGACGGATCCCATGCCGGGGAGCTTCCGTGGCCCGGCAGGTCCCAGCGGAGGACGTTGAAGTGCGTTGAAAGTACGGGGAGTTGGGGATCCCAGACGGCGAGGGTCGTACCGAGGGAGGGGCCGAGTACGAGGGTGGGGGCGGGGGAAGCGATGGTTCGGGAAGTGAAGGTGGGGGCTGCGGCGGGGGTCAGGTGGTGGTTCAGCACGGGAGCCTCCGGGAGGGGTGAGGGTGAGTGCGGGTCTGCTCGGCTGAGGCGGAGGGGTCACCCACCCGCCCGCCCGTTCGGCCGCGTCGGAGAGCGTTGAGGCCCTGGCCCCCTTGGCCCTCAAAGCTTCGGGGAAGCCACCGGCAGCGCTGACTGCCCTACAGGGGCGCGGGGAACTGCGCGACCAGCCACGCACGGCCCGCAGCCGACCGAACCGCACATCGACGGAAGCACCCAACAGCCCGGGCACAGCCCGGCGTTGGCAGCTCGGCGCTCGCCGCCCAGCGCTCGGCCTACCGAGGGGAAGAGGGAGGACGCCTCGCAGTACCGGAGGTGCCCCAGCACCGCCGGCGTCCAGCAGCACCGGCGGCACGCAGAGCCCCAGGGGTTCAGCCCTTCCACCCCCGCACGGGCGGGTGGGTGGGTAAGCGCCCCCGGGGTCTGGGGCGGAGCCCCGGCCAGCCCCCCTCAGTGCCCCGGTAAGCCGGACACCCCCCTCTCCAGGGCCCGGGCAACCATCCCCTCCGCCGCCCCCACACACCCCGCGGAGCCGGCCAACTCGCCCCGCGCCAGATTGCCCCGCATCCGCGCGGGGAAGACCGACAGCTCCCCGCACAGCACGGCCGCACCCCGCGCCGCACCCCCGCACAGCCGCAGCGCCTCCCGCAGTGGGGACCACTCCGCGTGCCACGCCCCCGGTGGGCGTTCGTCCTCCGCCGCCATCGAGGCGTACAGGACCGAGGCCAGCGCCGGGACCTGCCGGGCCGCCGAGGCGAGCAGCACGGAGCGCACCGGGTTGTTCTTGTGCGGCATCGAGGAGGAGCCCCCGCCGGTGCCCTCGGCCACCTCACCCACCTCCGTGCGGGACAGCACCAGTACGTCCGCCGCCACCTTCCCCAGCGCCCCGGCGCAGAACGCCAGCGCCCCGGCCAGATCCGCCACCGGCGTACGCAACACGTGCCAGGGCAACTGCGGGGCGCACAGGCCGAGTTCGGCAGCATAGGCCGACACCAGCTCCTCGCCCGCTGTCCCGTCCGCCTCGAACGCCGCCAGGGTTCCCGCCGCGCCGCCCAGTTGTACGGGCAGCGTGGCCCGGACCCGTACGACACGGTCGTGGGCGTCGAGGACCAGGGCGCGCCAGCCCGCCGCCTTCAGGCCGAACGTCGTCGGGACGGCGTGCTGGGTCAGGGTGCGGGCCGCCATCACGGTGGTCCGGTGCCGGTCGGCGAGGGTGGCCAGGGACGCGGCCGTCGCCGCCAGGTCCACCGCGATCAGGTCGAGGGTGCGGGCGGCGACCAGCATCAGCGCGGTGTCCAGGATGTCCTGGCTGGCGGCACCCCGATGGACGAACTCCCCGTCACCTGGGGAGAGTTCCGACACCGCCGCTCTCAGGTCGGCCACCAGCGGGATCACCGGATTGCCACCCGCCCCGGCCCGCAGGGCAAGCCCCCGCGCGTCGAACCCGTCCAACCCCGCCGCCTTCGTGACGGCCTCCGCCGCCCGCCTCGGCACCTCCCCGATCTCCGCCTGCGCCCGGGGCAGCGCAGCCTCGGCGTCGAGCATCGCCCGCAGCAACGCCCCGTCCCCCGTCGCCGCCTCGGCCGGACTCCCCGCACTCACCGGCGTGAGCAGACCGACATCCCCTTCAGGCGCACGCCCCGCCGTACATGAATCACCCGAATATGAATCACCCGAAGTCAAGGAAAACCGTCTCCTTCTCCCCCTGCAGATGGATGTCAAAGCGGAAGAGCCCCTCCCGGGCGCCCACCCGGGCTTCCTCCCGGGCACCCACCCGGGCTTCCTCCCGGGCACCCACCCGGGTCTCCTCCTGGGCGCTCACCCGGGCCTCCTCCCGAGCCCCCGCCGGGGACCCACCGCCCTCCCGCCGGGCCAGCATCGTCTCCCCCCGCTCCCCCGCGAGCGCCTTCAACTCCCCTTCCCCGCCCAGCCCTTCGACGTACACCCGCGTGAAGAGGTGGCGCGAAAGGCCTCGCGCGAACAGGCACACCGCGAGGTAGGGCGCGGCCGGCGGCGGAGCCAGAGTGCGTACCGACCAGTGGCCGTCCGCGCCCGTCGCCACCCGGCCGAAGCCCGTGAAGCCGATGCCGTCCCGCCCGAGGAAGCCCCCGCTCGCCGCATCCCGTCGCCACGAGCCGGCCGCGCCCGCGAGTGAGCCGTCGGGTGCCGCCTGCCAGAACTCAAGGAGCGCGTCCGGCACCGGCTCCCCGTGCCCGTCGTACACGTACCCGTGAACAGTGATCGAGGCCGGATGCCCGGTGGGCGCGATCTCCCCACCGCCGGGGAAGGGGAGGGCGTAACCATAGAAGGGGCCGACCGTCTGCGACGGGGTCGGGCGGAATCCAACCGGCTCCGGCTCCGGCATCACGCGGTCACCTCCGGGTCGGGCAGCGTGGCGGCCGGGCCGTCGAGGACGATGTCCCAGCGGTATCCCAACGACCAGTTCCGGACGGAGAGTTCGGGGTCGTACGCCGCCACGAGCCGGTCCCGGGCCGCCTGGTCGGTGACCGTGTGCAGGATCGGGTCGTACGCCAGGAGCGGGTCGCCCGGGAAGTACATCTGGGTGACCAGGCGCTGCGTGAAGGCCCGGCCGAAGAGCGAGAAGTGGATGTGGGCCGGGCGCCACGCGTTCTCGTGGTTGCCCCAGGGGTACGCGCCCGGCTTGACCGTCGTGAACGCGTACCTCCCCTCGGCATCCGTCAGGCATCGGCCCGCGCCGGTGAAGTGGGGGTCGAGCGGGGCCGCGTGCTGGTCGCGCTGATGGGCGTAACGGCCGGACGCGTTCGCCTGCCAGATCTCCACGAGCTGGCCCCGGACAGGTCGGCCCGTGCGGTCGACCACCTTGCCCGATACGGTGATTCGCTCGCCGTGCGGGTCTCCCACGTGCTGGCGGGTCAGGTCGGCGTCGAGCGGCGTGACCTCGGTGACGCCGAACACCGGGCCGTACAGCTCGACCGCCTCCGGATCACCGCCCACGGCTATCGGTGCCCGTAACGGCTCGCGCAACGCGCCGCTGCGGTACGGCCCCACGACGCCCCGCGCGGGCGCCTCCTCGACGCTTCCGGCCCGCCCTTGAGTGAGCGTCATCGCCCCACCACCTCTCCCTGTGCCTCTCCTGAGCCCGAATCGCTGCCTGCGGTACGGATGTGAACCAACCCCGCCTCCTCGCCTGCCGTACGGACGTGAACCGGCGCCCCCGTTCTCGCGCGCACCTCCTCCGCCTCGACGCCCGGCGCCGTCTGGACCAGTACGAACCCGTCGTCGGGGTGCACATCGAGCACGGCCAGGTCGGTGATGACGCGGTGCACGCAGGCCCGGCCGGTGAGCGGCAGGGTGCACCGGTCCACGAGTTTCGGGGTGCCGTCCTTCGCGGTGTGCTCGGTCAGCACGATCACGCGGCGCACCCCGTGCACGAGGTCCATCGCGCCGCCCATCCCCTTCACCAGCCGCCCCGGCACCGCCCAGTTGGCGAGGTCTCCACCCGCCGAGACCTGCATCGCGCCGAGGATCGCGGTGTCGACGTGGCCGCCGCGGATCATCCCGAACGACAGCGCGGAGTCGAAGAACGCGGCGCCCGGCAGCACGGTCACCGTCTCCTTGCCCGCGTTGACGAGGTCCGGGTCCACGTCCGCCTCCAGGGGGTACGGTCCGACGCCGAGAATGCCGTTCTCCGAGTGGAGCACCACGTCCACGCCCGGGGGTAGATGGCCCGGGACCAGGGTCGGCAGCCCGATGCCGAGATTCACACAGCTGCCGTCCCCGAGTTCGGCGGCCGCCCGAGCCGCCATCTCCTCCCGCGTCCACCCGCTCACCGGCACTCCTCCACACGTACCCCCATACGTACCGTTCGTTTCTCAATTCCCTTGTCGGCGGCTTGAGTTGGGGTCATGGGTACGACCCGTTGCACGAACACGCCGGGCACATGAACCCCGTCCGGGTCTAACTCACCCGGTTCCACGAGGTGTTCGACCTCAGCCACCGTGACGCGACCGGCCATGGCCGCGAGCGGGTTGAAGTTGCGGGCCGCGCGGCGGAAGACCAGGTTTCCGTGCCGGTCGCCCTTCCAGGCCCGTACGAGCGCGAAATCCGTGGTGATGCCGTGCTCCAGGACGTGCGCGCGCCCGCCGAACTCCCGCACCTCCTTGGGCGGTGAGGCCACCGCCACCTCGCCGTCGACTCCGTACCGCAGGGGCAGTCCGCCCTCGGCGACCTGGGTGCCGACGCCCGCCGGAGTGTAGAACGCGGGGATGCCGCAGCCGCCCGCCCGCAGCCGCTCGGCGAGGGTGCCCTGCGGAACGAGCTCCACCTCCAGCGCGCCGCCCAGGTACTGGCGGGCGAACTCCTTGTTGCTGCCGATGTACGAGCAGGTCACGCGGGCGATGCGGCCGGCCGCGAGCAGGACGCCCAGGCCGCCGCCGTCCACCCCGCAGTTGTTGGAGACCACGCTCAACGCTGTGGCGCCCTGCGCGTACAGGGCGGCTATCAGTACGTTCGGCACCCCGCTGAGGCCGAAGCCGCCGACCGCGAGGGAGGTCGCGTCGGGGATGTCGGCCACCGCGTCGGCGGGGACCCGTACGACTTTGTCCATGGAAGCTCACGCCCTCGCACTTCGGTTGCCCGCTGAGGAGCCGCCCGCTGCGAACTCTCGCCATCTGTTCGCCAGATGAACTAGAGTTCATGGTTGCGCTCGCCCCCCGAGTGTGCGTTCAGCCGCCGCACGCGTCAACACCCCGTGCCCCGACTCTCCGTGGCCCAATGCCCCGTGCCCCCATTCCACGCGCCTCAACTCCTCGTCCCCGGAGGCCATATGAGCACCGCCCCCGCCGAAGCCGTCGGCCCGCTGATGCGCGGGGTCGCCGTGCTGCGCGTGCTCAGTGCCGCCGATGGGCGGCTCAGCCTCGGTGAGCTGGTCAGGGCGACCGGGCTCGCCCGCTCCACCGCCGACCGGGTGGCCGCGACGCTGGTCCGCATGGGATATCTGCGGCTCGACGGCCCCACCGTCACGCTCGCCCCGCGCCTCATGGAACTCGCCAACGCCTACCTCGGCTCCCTGCGGCTGCCCGCCCTGCTCGGCCCGTACGCGGTCCAACTGGCCGAGGAATTGGACGAGTCGGTGTCCCTCGCCGTGCCCGACGGCGACGGCATCCGCTTCGTCCACCAGAGCACCCGGCGCCGCGCGATGTCCCTCACCTTCCGCATCGGCGACCTCCTCCCCGCCGAACGCACCGCGCCGGGCCCCCTGTTCGCCGCACACTGGACGCCCGAAGAGTGGGCGGCCTGGCACGAGCGGAGGTCGGCCGACCCCGACGGCCTCGCCTTCCCCGCGGCCCCTCCCGCCGAGACCACGGCCGCCGGTTTCGCGCAGCGCGTCGAGGCGGCCCGCACCGCGAGCTGGGCGATCGACGACCAACTCATCGAGCCGGGCCTCATCGCCGTGGCCGTGCCGCTCCGCGCCCCGGCGGGCACCTCGGCGAACACCCCGGTCTGCGCCGTCAGCGTGGTCAGCCACACCAGCCGCCACAGCGCGGAGTCGCTCCGCGAGGCCGTGCTGCCCCGCCTTCGCGCGGCCGCCGCCGCCATGGAAGCCGAGCTGGCCCGCGACCACAGCTCGGCCACCACCGCGACGGAGGCCAAGTCGGCCCGCGACCACATCCCCGCCGAGCCGGACCCCGGCCACATCCGCGACCACGCCCCCACCCCGCCGCAGCCCCGCCCCCTCGCCGCCTGGACCTCCGCCTCGAAGCAGGAGCTCGGCTCGGAGTTCGTCGAATCGCTGGCCCGCGGCCTGACCGTGCTCACCGCGTTCGGCGCGGGCCGGGCCGAGCTCACGCTCAGCGCGGTCGCCGAGGCCACCGGCCTGCCCCGCGCCACCGCCCGGCGCGCCCTGATCACCCTGGACCACCTCGGCCTCGTCGCCACCGAGGGCCGCGACTTCCGCCTCACCCCGGGCGTCCTGGCGCTCGGCTGCCCGCCCCTGTCCCGTACGACACTGTCCGACATCGCGGCGCCGCACCTGGCCGCGCTGGTGCGTCACGTGCACGATTCGGCCTCGCTCGCGGTGCTCGACGGCGACTCCATCCAGTACACGGCCCGGGTCGCCACCACCCGGATCATGAGCGTCAACATCACCCTGGGCACCCGCTTCCCCGCGTACGCCGCCTCGATGGGCCGGGTGCTGCTCGCCGATCTGGACGCCGGGGAGCGCGCCGCCCGGCTCGGTCGTACGGAGCTCCCGGCGCTCACCCCGCACACGGTCACCTCCCCCGCCGCGCTGGCCTCGGTCCTGGAGCGGGTGGCTGACCAGGGGTACGCGGTCGTCGACGAGGAGCTGGAGGAGGGGCTGCGCTCGATCGCCGTGCCGGTGCGGGACTCCGACGGTCGGGCGGTGGCCGCGGTGAACGTGGCCATGCACACCACGCGGCGGACCGTGCCGGAGTGCCTCACCGAGGTGCTGCCCCACCTGCGCGCCACGGCATCGGCCATCGAGGCCGACCTGCACGTGGTGAGCCGCTTCTGCCGCACACCGCTGTCGTAAGAGCCTGTGTCCAAGCAGCGCTTCTCCCAGCCGTCCGTGGTGGCGCGCGGGCCCCGCATCAGCCTCCGCCCGGACCGGCGCCGCCGCCCCGGAATCCGTACCGGAGCGGACCGTCATCGCGGACCCTCATCCCTACCGGAGCGGTTTTGTCACCTCGGCTCCGCACACTTTCCCTCTAATCGGTTAATTAGGCAGAATGCGGACATGTTCATGACCCGAATCGGGGATACAGGGCTAGTCCGCTGCCCAGCGGTCTCAGCCTGTCCCTGACACACCGGAGTACGCCTCGTGGAGACCCCCGACACCGTGCGGAGCTGCCCCTTCGACTACGCGGAGGCGCTCGAATTCGACCCCGAACTTGAGCGGATGCTGGCCGAGGAGCCGGTCGCGCGGATCCGGATGGCGTACGGCGAGGGCGAGGCCTGGCTGGTCACCCGGTACGAGGACGTGCGGACGGTGACCACCGACCGCCGGTTCAGCCGCAGCGCCGTCACCGGGCGGGACTTCCCGCGGATGACCCCCGAGCCCATCGTGCAGGCCGAGTCGATCAACCTCATGGACCCGCCGGCCAGCACCCGGCTGCGCAGGCTCGTCGCCAAGAGCTTCGCCCCGGGGCACGTGGCCCGGATGCGCGTACGCACCCAGCGGATGGTCGACGAACTGCTCGACACGATGGCCGCGCACGGCTCCCCCGCCGACTTCGTCGAGCACGTCGCCGCCCCGCTCCCCCTCGCGACGATCTGCGAGGTCCTCGCGATCCCGGACGGCGAGCGGGCCTGGCTGCGCGGCCACGCCCTGACCATGACGAACATCGGCGCCGCGAACCGGGAGGCGGCCGTACGGGCCAAGGCCGAGCTGCGCGCCTACTTCACCGACCTCACCGCCGCCCGCCGCCGCGATCCCGGCGACGACCTGATCTCCACCCTCGCCACCGCCCGCGACGGCGAAGAGCTCCTGGACGACCAGGAGCTCGCCGTGATGGCGATGCTCCTGCTCATCACCGGCCAGGACACCACGACGCACGAGCTCGGGAACATCGCGTACACGCTCCTGACCAAGCCGGACGTCCTCGATGCCCTGCGTGCGCACCCCGGCCGCTTCCCCGCCGTGCTCGACGAGCTGCTCCGCTTCATCCCGTTCCGCAAGGGCGTCGGCATCCCCCGCGTCGCCACCGAGGACGTCGAGCTGAGCGGGGTGCGCATCAAGGCCGGGGACATCGTCCATGTCTCGTACCTCACCGCCAACCGGGACACCCTCAAGTTCGACCGGCCCCACGAGGTCGACCTGGACCGGGGCTCGGTCCCGCACATGACCTTCGGCTGGGGCGCGCACCACTGCCTCGGCGCCCCGCTCGCCCAGATGGAACTGGAGGTGGCGTTCACCACCCTGCTCACCCGCTTCCCCGGAATCCGGGCGGCGGGCGACGCCGCCGACGTGCCGTGGAACACCCACTCCATCTGGCGCTACCCGCTGAGCCTTCCGGTCGCCTGGTGATCAACCCCCCACCGATGAAGGGAAGTTCGATGGCTACCCTGTGCCGACCGGCGATCGCCGTGCCCGACTACGTCATCACCCAGGAGCAGACCCTCGCGCTCGCCCGCGAGACGCACGCCGGGCATCCGCAGCGCGATCTCGTACTCAGACTCATCGAGAACACCGGTGTCCTGACCCGGCACCTGGTGCAGCCCCTCGAAGAGACACTGCGCCACCCCGGTTTCGAGCGCCGCAACCGCGTGTACGAAGCCGAGGCCAAGGCCCGGGTGCCCGTCGTGGTGCGCCAGGCCCTCGCCCACGCCAAGGTCGAGACCACCGACATCGACCTGATCGTCTTCGTGTCGTGCACGGGCTTCATGATGCCCTCGCTGACCGCCTGGCTGATCAACACGATGGGCTTCCGCTCCGACACCAGACAGCTGCCCATCGCCCAGCTCGGCTGTGCGGGAGGCGGCGCCGCGATCAACCGCGCACACGACTTCATCACGGCCTACCCGGGCTCCAACGTGCTGATCGTGTCGTGCGAGTTCTGCTCGCTGCTCTACCAGCCCACCGACATCGGTGTGGGCTCGCTGCTGTCCAACGGCCTGTTCGGGGACGCCCTTTCGGCCGCGGTGGTGCGCGGCGAGGGCGGCACCGGCATGCGGATCGAGCGCAACGGCTCACACCTGGTGCCGGACACCGAGAACTGGATCTCGTACGCCGTGCGTGAGACGGGCTTCCACTTCCAGCTCGACAAACGCGTCCCGGGCACCATGGAAATGCTCGCCCCCGCCCTCAAGTCCCTTGCGGCGGAGCACAGTTGGGACGTCGGCGAGCTCGACTTCTACATCATCCACGCGGGCGGCCCCCGCATCCTGGACGACCTGTGCCACTTCCTGGGCCTGGGCCCGGAGATGTTCCGCTTCAGCCGCACCACCCTCACCGAACGCGGCAACATCGCCAGCTCGGTGGTCTTCGACGCGCTGGCCCGCCTCTTCGACGAGGGCGGCCTGGACGACGGCGCCCGCGGCCTCATCGCGGGCTTCGGCCCCGGCATCACCGCGGAGATCGGCGTGGGCAGCTGGAACGCGGGCCCGGACCTCGACGACGAGCTGAGCGAGATGACCGTACGCCTCTGAACCCCCCGAATCCATCGGCCGGCCGACCAGAACGGAGCCCGAACTCCCCCTACTCCCTCACTCGTTGACGAGTACGGGGATGGAGAGCACCGCGCTGGTCGGCGTGCCGGTCAGGGCCTTGGGCTTGACCTCGAAGTCGATGCCCTTGCCCTCGGCGGCCGGGGTGTGGGCGCCCTTGTGGTCGTCGTGGCCCTCCTCCGCGTACTGGAACGAGCCCGTGCCGAGCAGCTTGCCGTCCGCGTCGTAGTAGGCGGCGCTCAGTTCCAGGGCGATGAGTTCGCTGACGTCCGATGTGACGGCGAGGTGACCGGTCACGGCGGACCCGGCCGTCAGGGCGCCGCCCGTCACCTTCACGCGGTCCGTGAACGGGCCCTGTTCCAGGCGCACTTCACCTTGCGCCAGCTTCTGGTACGCGGCGGGGGCGGCGGCCTGCTTCGGCGCGGGGAAGCTCACCGACGGGACGGGGCCCGGGGCGTCCTCGGCCTTGTTCTCGCCGGATCCGCCGCCGCAGGCCGTGGCCAGGGCGAGGGTGAGGGCGGCCAGGACGGCCGGGGCTGCGATGCGGCTCAGTCTCATGGCGTGGGTGCTCCTGGGGCTCGTGCGGAGGTGTGCGCGGGGGCCGGGGGCTGCCTGCCCCCGGCCCCTCATCGGTGGGACCGGGTGGGTCAGCCGCGCGGCGAGCGGCCGAACAGCGAGCCGTACATCTTCCCGTACAGCTCCGTGTTGATCTGGCTGGCCGCGAAGCGGTCGGCGCCCGGGCCGTACGCGAAGATCGGGACGTCCGCGCCGGTGTGGTTGCCGGACAGGTAGGTCAGCCACAGGCTCGCCTCGGGGCTGCCGTCCTTGACGTCCTTGGGGTCGTCCGGGGTGCGGAAGGTGGCCGGGCCGAAGTTCTTGGCGTCGCCCGAGCCCGCGCCGTTCACGATGCCGGTCGAGCGGGCCGGGTCCTTGGCACCCGACTTCTCACGCGACGGCTTGGAGTTGTTGGCCGGGTTGCCCGCGTCCACGTTCGCCGGCGGCGCCACGGCCTCGGCGTTGGTGTACGTGCCCTTCTCGATGATGTTGAAGCCCGCGCACTCGTGGTCCGCGGTGACGATGACCAGGGTGTGGCCGTCCTTCTTCGCGAAGTCGGTGGCCGCCTTCACCGCGTCGTCGAACGCCTTGACCTCGGCGAGCGTCTGGGCGGCGTCGTTGGCGTGCGAGCGCTTGTCGATCTGGGCGCCCTCGACCTGGAGGAAGAAGCCCTTCTTCGAGCGGCCGTCGAGCAGGTCGATCGACTTCTTCGCCATCTCGGCGAGCGTCGGCTCCTGCTTCTGCGGGGCGCCCGCGGGCAGGCCCGCCTTCGCCTGCTCGACGGTGAGGTTGCCGCGGTTGAAGAGCCCGACGACCTTCTTGCCGCGCGCCTTGTCCAGGTCGGCCTTGGTGGCGACCTTCTGCGAATCGGCGGTCTGCGCGGGCAGCTTCGGGTCGCCGAACGAGCCGAGCACCTGGTAGCCCTGCGCCTGGAGCGCCTTCTGGTCGTCCGGCTCGAAGCGGGCGAGGCCGCCGCCGAGCACCACGTCGGCGGTGCCGTTGCGGGCGATCTGCTCGGCGATCGGGGTGACCAGCGTCTTGTCGGCGGGCGCCTTCTCGTACGAACCGTCGGCGTTCTTCGGCAGGCAGGCCGCGTCCGAGTACGTCGGGCCCTGGCAGCCGCGGAGCAGCGCGTGGCTGAACTGGGCGGCGGGCGTGGCGTCGGTGACCTCGGCGGTCGAGACGTTGCCGGTGGCGAAGCCGGCCGCCTTGGCCTGCTCCATGAGCGTGACGCGCTTCTTCTCGTAACTGTCCACGCCGATCGCGGCGTTGTACGTCTTGACGCCCGATGCCCACGCGGTGGCGGAACTCGCCGAGTCGGTGACCAGGGAAGGCTGGTCGCTGCCCTTCTCGACGGCGTACGTGGCGACCGCGCCGGTGTAGGGCAGGCGCTCCATGTTCAGCTTTCCGTGGGCGCCGTAGTAGCGCTCGCGGCCCGCGGTGACGTGGGTGCGGCCCATGCCGTCGCCGAGCAGGTAGATGACGTTGCGTATCTCGCGACCGCCGCCGTGACCGCCGTGCTGGGGTGCGGAGTTGGCGGTGACGGCCGTGCCCGCGGCGACCGCGGAGGCCGCCGCGAACACCGCGAGCACCTTCATTGCCTTGTGTGTCATGGCGGTGAAGCTATGAGCCGGATGTGAACGGACCGGGAGGTCCAGGCGACCGCGAGGCGAACGCCTTTGCCTGCCGCATAACTTTTACGTTCCGGCCCTTTGCCCGCTCAGGGCGTTTCCCTTGCCCGGAGGCCCGTCGGCTCCTTACCCGTTTCTTACCCGTACGACAGGTTGGAGCAGATGTTGTCGTCGGCCGAGCGGGCCTTGTCGGCGACGGAGGGCGGGACCGAGGCGGGGGTGCTGGGCGCCGCGTCCGCGCCGCCCTCCTTGTACTGCGTGCCCAGGATGACGTTCAGGCCCGGCGTCTTCGACTGGCGCATGAGCGCGCCGGGGAAGTGCGTGGCGAGCGTCTTGGCCTTGGCCTCGTCGTTCGCGCCGTACTCGATGACGGTGTGCGTGTAGTCCTGGGTGGCGGCGGTGGTGGCGCCGGTCACGGTGAAGCCCGCGGCCTTCAGCGCTTCGGAGGCCTTGCCCGCGAGGCCCTTCTCCAGGGTGCCGTTGTAGACGGCGACGCTGATCCCCTGGCCGGAGGCGGGGGCGGCCGGGGCGGTGGGGCTCGGCGCGGCGCTCGCGTCCTTGCCCTTGCCCGCGGCGTCCTGGCCGTCGACCGTACGGTCCGCTCTGAGCGCCGCGAACAGCGCGTCGGCCTCGGGCTTGACGACCGCGACGCGCGCGCCCTCGTACCGCCAGGGCAGCGTCACGAACTTGGTGTTGTGCAGGTCGATGTCCTTCATCGACATCGCGAACGAGATCAGCTTGTTCGGCGAGCCGAGGCCCGGGTCGACCGTCATCGACTTGGTGGCCGCGGTGGCGAGCGGCAGCAGGGTGGTCGGGTCGAGCCCGTTGCCCTTGACCTTCTTGATCAGGCTGCCGACGAAGGCCTGCTGGCGCTGGATGCGGCCTATGTCGGAGCCGTCGCCTATGCCGTGCCGGATGCGGACGTAGTCGAGCGCCTTCTGGCCGGAGACCGTCTGCGGGCCCTTGGAGAAGATCCGGTCGCCCTTGCGGCCCAGTTTGGGGTTGAGGTCGCCCTGGTAGACGTCGTTGGGGACGCAGACCTGGACGCCGCCGACGGCCTCGGTCATCTTCGCGAAGCCCGCGAAGTCGATGACCATGGTGTGGTCCACGCGCAGACCGGTCAGCTTCTCGACGGTGTTCTGGGTGCAGGCCGGGTTGCCCTCGACCGTTTCACCGACCTCGAAGGCCGAGTTGAACATCTCGTTGTGCTTCTCCTTGGTCCACGTCCCGCTCGGCAGCTTGCACGGGGGTATGTCGACCAGGGAGTCGCGCGGTATGGACACGGCGACGGCGTGCTTCTGGTCGGCGTACACATGCAGCAGGAGCGCGGTGTCCGAGCGGCCGATGTCACCCTTGCCGTGGCCGTACTCGGCGTTGTCGCCGGAGCGCGTGTCCGAGCCGATGACCAGGACGTTCGAGCCGTTGGTGGAGGCGGCGGGGCGATTGGCGGAGACTCCGCCGTCGTCGAACGTCCTGATGTTGCCGTTCAGCTGGAAGTAGATCCAGCCGCCTCCGGCGACCGCGAGGACGACGACGGAGAGGGCCGTGACCCCGGCGATGCGGGCGCGGCTGCGCTTGTTGCGGCGCCGTGGCGCGCCGGAGCTGCCGCTCTCGCGCCTGCCGGCCGCTCCCGCTTTGTGGCTGCCCGCCATCGGACCCCTCATCCCTCATTCACGCCTCTTCTGTAGAGGAGACGGTGAGTCGCACGCTCTGGTTGTACAGTTGCGCAATGTAGCAAGTCTCACTGAGAGCCATCAGCCCCAGCCGTACACAGAAATCGGCTGGACGAAAACGGCTGTAGGACGCGAACGAGGGAGGACGGCGGGATGTTCCTGCGCAACGGCCTTGAGCCCTGGCACCTGCTGATCGTGGCCGTAGTACTGATCCTGTTGTTCGGCTCGAAGAAGCTGCCCGACACGGCACGCGCGCTGGGCAAGTCCCTGCGCATCCTCAAGAGCGAGACCAAGGCGATGCGCGAGGACTCCGGCGAGTCCGCACCCGCTGCCGCGGCCCCGGCCCCGCAGGTCACCCCGGCTCAGGCCCCGGTCCAGACGGCGGCCCACACCCCCACGGACGCGCCCCCGCGCCCGGCTCAATAGCCCCGCCCGTACGCTCGGCAGGCATGGAACAGCTGCCGACGTACGACGACGTGGTCCGCGCCCATGAGCGGATCGCCCCACACGCCCACCGCACCCCGGTCCTGACCTCGCGGCTCACCGACGCCGAGCTCGGCCTGAGCCTCTTCCTCAAGTGCGAGAACCTCCAGCGGATGGGGGCGTTCAAGTTCCGCGGCGCGTTCAACGCGCTGTCCCGGTTCGACGCGGAGCAGCGCCGCGCGGGCGTGGTCGCCTACTCGTCCGGCAACCACGCCCAGGCCGCCGCGCTCGCCGCCTCACTGCTCGGCATCCCGGCCACCATCGTCATGCCGCACGACGCCCCGGCGGCCAAGCTCGCCGCCACCAAGGGGTACGGGGCGGACGTCGTCTCGTACGACCGCTACACCGAGGACCGCGAGGAGATCGGCAAAGCGCTCGCCGAGGAGCGCGGCCTGACGCTGATCCCGCCGTACGACCACCCCCACGTCATGGCCGGCCAGGGCACCGCCGCGAAGGAACTCTTCGAGGAGACCGGCCCGCTCGACGCCCTGTTCGTCCCGCTCGGCGGCGGCGGACTCCTGTCGGGCAGCCTGCTCTCGGCGGGCGCACTGTCACCCTCCTGCGAGGTGTACGGGGTCGAACCGGAGGCGGGCGACGACGGCCGGCGGTCGCTGCGCGCGGGCCGGATCGTGCACATCGACACCCCGGCGACCATCGCGGACGGCGCCCAGACGCAGCATCTGGGTGCGCATACCTTCCCGGTGATCCGGGACCGCGTGACGGACATCGTGACGGCGTCGGACGCCCAACTCGTGGACTGTATGCGGCTGTTCGCGTCGCGGATGAAGCTGGTGGTGGAGCCGACCGGGTGCCTGGGGCTGGCCGGGGCGACTGCTCTGGCCGAGCGGTATCGGGGGCGGCGGGTGGGGGTGATCGTGAGCGGGGGGAACGTGGACGTGCGCCGCTTTGCGGAGCTGGTGGGTTAGTCCCCCCACCCCGCCCCTTCCCGAGACCCTCCGGGGGTGGGAAGGGGTGAAGCCAGGTTGCGTTTCCTGGGGCTCCGCCCCAGACCCCGTATCGCGCCTTAAGGGCGCTCGTCCTCAAACTCCCCCAAGGCCTTAGAGCCTGTGTCTAAACCCCGCCCGGATCAGACCGCGGCGTCTGGTGCGTGCGATCGCAAGGCGCCGGAAGGCCCTCGATGGGGGTACCCCCTGGTCTTCAAGACCTTGGGGGAGGAGCTACTAGCGCGTTTCGGCAACGCCGCATGGGGGTCCCCCCTGGCCCTTAAGGCCTTGGGGGAGTGCGTGCCAGACGCCCCGGGCCCGGGCGGGGTTTAGACACAGGCTCTTAAGGGCCAGGGGGGGACCCCCATGACGGGCTGAAGATGCCGATCTGGGCCAGCATGATCCTGCTAGGGGCGCGGGGCTGTGACATTTGCGGCTCCGCCGCGCGGGCACGACCAGCCACCCACGGCCCGAGGCCGAAAGCGGGATTAGGGGCGCGGGGAACTGCGCGATCAGCCACGCACGGCCCGCAGCCGAAAGCGGGTTTAAGGGGCGCGGGGAACTGTGCAAATGGCCCCGGCGGCCCCGAGCCGGAACCCCGGCCACCCTCGCGGAGCGGCGCGGCATGATGGGGGCATGAACGAGATGCCGGAGTGGGAGAAGCGGTTCAGGGCGCCGAGGGTGGGGCTTCCCGAGTGGGCGGAGGACGCCCCGGACCGCTCACTGTTCGTGTCGAACGCGACAGGGACGTATGAGCTGTATGCCTGGGACCGGACGACCGACGACCAGCGCCGGGCCACCGACCGGCCCAACGGCACCACCGACGGGGTGCTGACGCCCGACGGCGAGTGGATCTGGTGGTTCGACGACACCGACGGCGACGAGTTCGGGGTGTGGCGCCGCCAGCCCTTCGCGGGCGGCGACGACGAGACGGCCGTGCCCGGCCTCGAACCGTCCTACCCGGCGGGCCTCGCGCTCGGCCGGGACGGCACGGCGGTGGTGGGCCGCTCCACCGACGACGACGGCTCCACGATCCACGTCGTACGCCCCGGCTCCGCGCCCGTCGAGATCTACCGGCACCGCGAGTCGGCGGGCGTGGGCGACCTGTCGCACGACGGGACGCTGATCGCGATCGAGCACACCGAGCACGGCGACGCGATGCACTCGGCGCTGCGCGTGGTGCGCCCGGACGGCTCGGCCGTCGCCGAGCTCGACGACACCAAGGGCGGTACCGAGGAGCTCGGGCTCGAAGTCCTCGGGTTCGCACCGCTGGCGGGCGACACCCGGCTGCTGGTCGCGCACCAGCGGCGCGGCCGCTGGGAGCCGATGATCTGGGACGTGGCTTCCGGCGAGGAGAGCGACCTCGCGCTCGACCTGCCGGGCGACGTCTCGGCCGAGTGGTACCCGGACGGTTCGGGGCTGCTCGTCGTCCACAGCTTCGAGGCGCGCAGCGGACTGTTCCGCTTCGACCTCGCGACGCGCTCGCTGATCGAGATCGAGACCCCGGCCGGTTCGGTGTCCGGGGCGACGGCCCGGCCCGACGGCACGGTGGAGTACCTGTGGTCGTCGGCGGCGAGCCCGTCCGAGGTGCGCTCCACGACGGGCGAGGTCGTGCTCGACCCGCCCGGGTTCAAGGCGCCGGGGTCCGTGCCGGTGCAGGACGCCTGGGTGGAGGGGCCCGGCGGCCGCATCCACGCGTTGGTCCAACGCCCGGCCGGCGACGGCCCGTTCCCCACCCTCTTCGAGATCCACGGCGGGCCGACCTGGCACGACAGCGACGCGTTCGCCTCCGGTCCGGCGGCCTGGATCGACCACGGCTATGCGGTGGTGCGGGTCAACTACCGGGGCTCCACGGGGTACGGGCGGGCCTGGACCGACGCGCTCAAGCACCGGGTCGGGCTCATCGAGCTGGAGGACATCGCGGCGGTCCGCGACTGGGCGGTCTCCTCGGGCCTCGCCGACCCCTCGCGCCTCATCCTGGCGGGCGGCTCCTGGGGCGGCTACCTCACGCTGCTCGGCCTCGGCACCCAGCCGGACGCGTGGGCGCTCGGCCTCGCGGCGGTGCCGGTCGCGGACTACGTCACGGCGTACCACGACGAGATGGAGGCGCTGAAGGCGATGGACCGGACGCTGCTCGGGGGCACCCCGGACGAGGTCCCCGACCGCTTCCGGGCGTCATCCCCTCTGACGTACGTCGACGCGGTTCGGGCTCCCGTCTACATCTCGGCGGGCGTGAACGACCCGCGCTGCCCGATCCGGCAGGTCGAGAACTATGTGGACCGGCTCGCTGCGCGGGGGGCGGCGCATGAGGTGTACCGCTATGACGCGGGGCACGGGTCGCTGGTGGTGGAGGAACGCATCAAACAAGTCCGCCTCGAACTCGACTTCGCGGCGCGCCACTTGGCGGGGTAAGAGCGCCCCTGGGGCTCCGCCCCAGACCCCGTTCGCGCCTTAAGGGCGCTCGTCCTCACACTCCCCCAGGCTCTTAAGGGCCAGGGGGGGACCCCCATGACGGGCTAGGGATGCCGGTGCCGGCCATGACCAGCGCTGCCAGGGGCGCGGGGAACCATCGCGCGACCGGCCACAACCGGCCCGCAGCCGATCGACGAGCCCATCCAGCCCCTCCGGCGTTTGAGGAGCGGGGGCCCGGGGGCAGCGCCCCCGAGGGGGCCCGGGGCCGAGGCCCCGGGGGGCTTGCGGGGACCCCGCAGCCCCGCCCCCCGGCAGGATTCCGTACCGTGGAGGATGTGTACCGGTTCCTGCTCACACCCCGCTGGTGGGGAATCCACGTCTTCGTCCTGCTGGCCATCCCCGTCTGCGTCTTCATGGGCAGCTGGCAGCTGGGCCGCTTCGAGGACCGCGTGCAGTCCCACGACGCGGCCGAGAAGGCACCCGACCCCGCCACGCGGAAGGCCGAGCCGCTCGCCGACCTGCTCCCCGTGGACCAGCGCACCTCCGGCCGCCCGGCCGTGGCGCGCGGCCGGTACGCCGAGCAGTTCCTGGTGCCCGACCGCCAGGTCGACGGCAAGTCGGGCAGTTATGTGCTGACTCTGCTGCGGACCGACGGGGGCAAGGCGCTGCCCGTCGTACGGGGATGGATCCCGCAGGGTGCCAAGGCCCCGGCCGCGCCCGCCGGCGACCTCTCCGTCACCGGCGTACTCCAGGCCTCCGAGAACGCCGGCTCCAACGGGGTGCACGCCCAGGGCGGGCTTCCGCGGGACCAGGTCGGCATGATCAGCGCGGCGGCCCTGGTCAACCTGGTGCCGTACCCGGTGTACGACGCCTGGGTGACACTGCCCGGCGCCGACGCCGGGATGACTCCCGTACCCGCCAGCGCCCCGCAGAACAGCGGGCTCGACCTCAAGGCGTTCCAGAACCTCGGCTACACCGGCGAGTGGTTCGTCTTCGCCGGGTTCGTGGTCTTCATGTGGTTCCGGCTCGTACGCCGCGAGGCCGAAGCCCTGGAGGACGCCGAGCTCGGGCTCGTCCCCGAGACGGAGAACGAAACCGAGACGGACGACTCGCCCACCGCGCCACTCCCCAGCGGCTAGTCACATGAGAAGGGGGCCCGCCACCAGGCGGGCCCCCTTCGTGCTCCTCCCCCTCCGCGAACGAGGAGCCGTCCCTGATTCCGCGCATTCCGCTTCCCGGCGGAACCGACGCGGACCCACCGCAGAACTAATGCGGGGCCTCCGACGGCTCCCCCGCGTCCAGCACGCCCGTCTTGTAGATCGTTCCGGCGCACGCGTTCGGGATCTTCGCCTCGGCGGACGGCGCGCCCGGCTCGGCCACGTGGGTCACCGCGACCGTGCCGTCCGCCGTGGCGGTCGGGCTGGTGCCGTCCGCGCCGAGCTGGGTGGTCTGGCCGCCGGCCGCCGCCGTCGTCGGGGAGACGATCCCGCTGGTGCTTCCGGAGCCGGCGGTCGACGGGCTCGGGGCGGGCGACGGCGGGGCCTTGGGGCAGGTGTCCGACGGCACCCAGGCGAACCGCACCTCGTACGCCGCGGCCGGCTTCAGGACCAGGCCTGTGGTGTCCTGCGAGGGGTCGGGGAGCCCGGGGGCGGGGTCGCCCGCGGCGTGCTCGACGACGGTGATCTTCGCCGGGTTGGCCGCGCCCTGCGCCTGGACGTTGAACTTGCCGGCCCCGCCGATCGCGCACTGCTTGTTGGACGCGTTGACGATGCGGAACGCGCCGTACACCTTGCCGGTCGAGTCGGGCTTGCCGACGCTCGCCGACTTCACGCTCAGCTCGCCCGCCTCGCACACCGGCGAGTTCGCCTGCACGGGCCCGCTGCCCGCTCCGGTCGAGCCACCGGCGGTGGCTCCGGTCGTGCCCTTGCTGGGCTGGGGCGTACGGCCCGTGCTGTCGGGCGTGCCCGACGGGCGGCCGCCGCCGAAGGGCGGGGCGCTCTCCCGCACGTCGTCCGGGTCGCCCGACGCGGAGCCGGAGGTGGCGCGCGTCTGCTCGCCGTGTCCGGCGACGGCGGGCTGGTCGCCCGCGCTGCCCGAGGTGTTGGCGACGTGGATGAACGCCGGTACGGCGGTGGCCACCAGGAGGGCCGCGGCGACCGAGCCGACGACGGCCTGCCGCTTGCGGGCCCGCCGCACGGGCACCGCGGCCCGCAGATGTTCGAGCGCCCCGTCCGAGGGCGACAGGTCGTCCACCGCGTCGTGCAGCAGCCTGCGCAGCGCCAGTTCGTCGGCCGCGTCCGAACCCGCCGAGGCGGGCGGGAGGCCGAAGGGAGGGCCGAAGGGGAAATTGCCGGTGCTGTTCTTTTCCGGCGTCTTGTCCACGAATCCGTATCCAGTCAGGTCGTTCAGGTCATTCCTGGGCCGCTGGTCCGGCCCCTTCTTCCCGTGTTCCCCGTAGGCACCGCGCTCCCCGTGGGTGCCCTGTTCCCCATAGGCGCCCTGTTCGCCATGGGCGCCGTTCTCCGGCCGCCTGTCGCCGTCCCTGGCTCCATCCCTGTCGCCGTTCCTGTCGGGGCCCGTCATGCCGGTGCCTCCATGGCGATCCGCAGTGCGGCGATGCCCCGCGATCCGTACGCCTTCACCGAGCCCAGGGATATCCCGAGCGTCTCGGCGACCTGGGCCTCCGTCATGTCCGCGAAGTAGCGCAGCACGAGCACCTCGCGCTGGCGACGCTGGAGCCCGCGCATCGCCTTGATCAGCGCGTCGCGCTCCAGCTGGTCGTACGCGCCCTCCTCCGCGCTAGCCATGTCGGGCATCGGCTTGGAGAGCAGCTTCAGGCCGAGGATGCGGCGGCGCAGCGCGGACCGCGACAGGTTGACGACGGTCTGGCGCAGGTAGGCGAGGGTCTTCTCCGGCTCGCGCACCCGGCTGCGCGCCGAGTGGACCCGGATGAACGCCTCCTGCACGACGTCCTCGCAGGAGGCGGTGTCGTCCAGGAGCAGGGCCGCGAGGCCGAGGAGCGAGCGGTAGTGCGCGCGGTAGGTCTCGGTGAGGTGATCGACAGTGGTGCCGGCCGCCATGACCTCGTCAGCGCTCTCGCGCGAGGGCGCTGACGAGGGAACGCGGGCCGGACGGGTGGCGGGCATGGGCGCGATCACCGGCATGCCGCCGGGCGCACCGAGGCGCCGACGCGGGCGGACGGCCATGCCGCCGCGTGCCGGGACCGCTCGGAAATCGAGTACCTCTGCCACGCCTGTTGGACACGTTCCTCCCCGTCAGGGTTGTACGCGTACGACACTGTTTTTGGCGGTGCACCACATGCCCTCATCCGTACCCGCTCTTCCCCAATGCCCCGATTTTTACGGCACCTTGAGGGGCGACCGCATAGACGCTCCATGCCGGACTGCGGTTGCAGGGACACGGAAATGAATCGTGTAACAAGGCATTGGCGCAGTTCAAGTGGTACAGACCAGCGACTTGCTCACAGAGCGTTCACAGATCCTACAAATCGGTGGCCTTCATCATGCGGTGAATTCGCGGGCCGCCAGCTCCGCGATGTGCGCGACGTTCAGGGCCGTGCCCTTGCGGAGGTTGTCGCCGCAGACGAAAAGTTCCAGTACGTGCGGATCGTCCGGCGATCTTCGTACCCGGCCGACCCATGTGGGGTCGGTACCGACCACGTCCGCGGGCGTCGGGAACTCGCCGGCGGCCGGGTCGTCGAAGAGCACCACTCCCGGCGCGGTCGCCAGGATCTCGTGGGCCCGCGCCACGTCCACCTCGTTCTCGAAGCGGGCGTGCACCGACACCGAGTGCGTGGTGACGACCGGGACCCGCACACAGGTCGCGGCCACCGGAAGCCTCGGCAGGTCGAGCAGTTTGCGCAGTTCGTCCCGGAGGCCGAGTTCCTGCGAGGACCAGCCGTCCTCGGCCAGCTCCCCGGTCCACGGCACCACGTTCAGGGCGACCGGCGCCGAGAACGGCCCGAGCCCGTCGCCCACGGCCCGGCGCACATCGCCCGGACTCGTACCGAGGCCGGTCCCGGCCACCAGCGAGATCTGCCGGCGCAGCGCCTCGACCGCGGCCTGCCCCTCACCGCTGACCGCCTCGTACGTGGAGACGACCAGCTCGCTCAGGCCGAACTCGGCGTGCAGCGCGCCGACCGCCACGATCATGGCGAGGGTGGTGGCGTGCGGGCTCGCGACGATGCCGCGCGGACGCATCCGTACGGCATGGGGATTGAGCTCGGGGACCACGAGCGGGACGTCCGGGTCCATCCGGAAGGCGGCCGAACTGTCCACCACCACCGCGCCCTTGGCGGCCGCGACCGGTGCCCAGCGGGCGGCGATCTCGTCGGGCACCAGGAAGACGACGACGTCGGCCCCCTCCAGGGCCTCCTCGCTCAGCGCGAGGACCTCGCACTCCTCGCCCCGTACGAGCAGCTTGCCGCCGGCCGAGCGCGCGGACGCGACGAGCCGGACCTCGCCCCAGACATCGGCGTGCTGGGACAGGATCTGGAGCATCACCGAACCGGCGCCCCCGGTCGCTCCGACGACCGTGAGCGCCGGCCTGCGGGTCATCGCCCGGTGCCTCCGTAGACGACGGCCTCGTCGCTGTCGGAGTCGAGACCGAAGGCGGTGTGCACGGCGCGCACGGCCTCGTTCACGTCGTCGGCGCGGGTCACGACCGAGATGCGGATCTCGGACGTCGAGATCAGCTCGATGTTGACGCCCGCGTCGGACAGGGCCTCGAAGAAGCCCGCCGTGACGCCCGGGTTGGTCTTCATGCCGGCGCCGACGAGCGAGATCTTGGCGATCTGGTCGTCGTAGCGCAGCGACTCGAAGCCGATGGCCGGCTTGGACCGCTCCAGGGCGTCGATGGCCTTGCGGCCCTCGGCCTTGGGCAGCGTGAACGAGATGTCGGTGAGTCCCGTCGACGCGGCGGAGACGTTCTGCACCACCATGTCGATGTTGATCTCGGCGTCCGCGATCGTGCGGAAGATCGCCGCGGCCTCGCCCGGCTTGTCGGGCACTCCGACGACCGTGACCTTCGCCTCGGAGACGTCGTGGGCGACTCCGGAGATGATGGCGTGCTCCACCTGCTGGCCTTCCGACTGGGAACGTGGTTCGTTGCTGACCCAGGTGCCCTGAAGTCCGCTGAAGGACGACCGCACGTGGATCGGGATGTTGTAGCGGCGGGCGTACTCGACGCACCGGTGCAGGAGCACCTTGGAGCCGGACGCGGCCAGCTCCAGCATGTCCTCGAAGGAGATCCAGTCGATCTTCTTCGCCTTCTTCACGACGCGGGGGTCTGCGGTGAAGACGCCGTCGACGTCCGTGTAGATCTCACACACCTCGGCGTCGAGCGCGGCAGCGAGGGCGACCGCGGTGGTGTCGGACCCGCCGCGGCCGAGCGTGGTGATGTCCTTCGAGTCCTGGGACACGCCCTGGAACCCGGCGACGATCGCGACGTTGCCCTCGTCGAGCGCGGTACGGATCCGGCCCGGCGTGACATCGATGATCCGCGCTTTGTTGTGGACCGAGTCAGTGATGACACCGGCCTGGCTGCCCGTGAACGACTGGGCCTTGTGGCCCAGGTTTTTGATCGCCATGGCGAGCAGCGCCATGGAAATCCGCTCTCCGGCGGTCAGCAGCATGTCGAATTCCCGCCCGGCAGGCATCGGTGACACCTGCTCCGCGAGCTCGATCAACTCATCCGTCGTGTCGCCCATCGCGGAAACCACGACGACCACCTGGTGGCCGGTCTTCTTGGCTTCCACGATCCGCTTGGCGACGCGCTTGATGCCCTCGGCATCGGCAACGGAGGAGCCTCCGTACTTCTGCACGACAAGGCCCACGTGCGCTCCTCGCTCAGTTCATTACTGCGGTCGGCTCAGTCTAACGAGCGGGCCGGATTCGCCCGCGCCGTATCACTTCGTGAGATGTCCCGCTCACGAGTTGATCACCGGGCGTTCTCCGAACCGCTCGCGAGATCCGCCTGCCCCTTTCGCCCCGGGATACGCGTTGTGTGGGCGGGGTCACAGGGGCCCCGCCCACACTCCGCATCGAGCGCTGGCCCCACCCGCTGTGATGCCCTGGGTCACTGGCCCACGAACTCCCCCGCATGGAAGGCGAGTTGAGACCGGTCCGACCCCAACTCGCCTGCACGGGAAGCCACTTGACCCGAACAGTGCCTACTTCGTCTCGCGCAGACCCAGCGGGCCCGCGAGCTCCTCGACCATGACGCGGCCCGCCTCCTCCTCCAGGGCGTCCTCCGCCAGGTCCTCGTCGGTGTCGAGGCCGTCCAGCGCTTCGAGCGGCTGGTTGAGGCGGACGTGCGCGACGAGCGACTGCAGCGCGCGCAGCGCGGCGGAGGCCGTCGAGCCCCAGTTGGAGAAGTACGAGAACTGCCACCACCACAGGGCCTCGGTGGTGCGGCCCGCGCGGTAGTGGGCCAGGCCGTGGCGCAGGTCGGTGACGACGTCGGCGAGGTCGTCGGAGATCCGGCACGCCACCGGCGCCTTGCGCGGCTCGTACGGGTCGAAGACCTCGGAGTACACGTCGATGGGTTCGAGGAGGCGGGCGAAGCGCTCGCGCAGCTCGTCGACGTCGGCCTCCGGGCCCAGGTCCGGCTCGTACCGCTCGTCCGGGACGATGTCCTCGTGCGCGCCGAGCCGGCCGCCGGCGAGCAGCAGCTGGGAGACCTCCAGGAGGAGGAACGGCACGGCGCTGTCGGGCTCGTCGCCCTTGGCCACTTCCGTGACCGCGACGATGAAGGACTCGACCTGGTCGGCGATCTGGACCGCGAAGGAGTCCGGGTCCTGGTTGGTCGCGTGCAGCGTTGCGTCAGACATCGAGTTGACCTTCCTCGTACCCCTCGTGGGCGTCATACATCGAGCAGCCGCCTTCCTTCGAAGGCCCGGCCCAGGGTGACCTCGTCGGCGTATTCGAGGTCGCCGCCCACCGGCAGGCCGCTGGCGAGCCGGGTGACCTTGAGGCCCATGGGCTTGATCATGCGGGCGAGGTACGTCGCCGTGGCCTCGCCCTCCAGGTTCGGGTCGGTGGCCAGGATCAGTTCGGTGACCGTGCCGTCCGCGAGGCGGGCGAGCAGCTCGCGGATGCGCAGGTCGTCCGGGCCGACGCCCTCGATCGGGCTGATGGCGCCGCCGAGCACGTGGTAGCGGCCGCGGAATTCTCGGGTCCGCTCGATGGCCACCACGTCCTTGGGCTCCTCCACGACGCAGATGACCGTCTCGTCGCGGCGCGGATCGCGGCAGATGTTGCACCGCTCCTCCTGCGCCACGTTGCCGCACACCGCGCAGAACCGGACCTTGTCCTTGACTTCCAGGAGGGCGTGCGCGAGACGGCGCACGTCGGTCGGCTCGGCCTGCAGGATGTGGAAGGCGATCCGCTGCGCGCTCTTGGGACCGACGCCGGGCAGCCTGCCCAGTTCGTCGATGAGGTCCTGAACCACGCCTTCGTACAACGGAACGCCTCTCGTGGGTTGCTCTGACGCCTACGGTAGTTGCTGTGCGTCCGCCTCAGTAAGGGAGACGCACGGGTACGTCCGCGGGGGCGGGCGCACGCCGGTGGCCCGGTCCTAGAACGGCAGGCCCGGCATGCCGCCGAGGCCCTGCGCCAGCGGGCCCAGCTTCTGCTGCTGGAGCTGCTGCGCGTTCTCATTGGCGGCCTGCACGGCCGCGACGATGAGGTCCGCGAGGGTCTCGGTGTCCTCCGGGTCGACCGCCTTCGGGTCGATGGCCAGGGCGCGCAGCTCGCCCGAGCCGGTCACGGTCGCCTTGACGAGACCGCCGCCGGCCTGTCCTTCGACCTCGGTCGCCGCGAGCTCCTCCTGGGCAAGGGCGAGGTCCTGCTGCATCTTCTGGGCCTGCTGGAGAAGCTGCTGCATGTTGGGCTGGCCACCACCAGGGATCACGTTTCACTCCAGGTCTTGGTAAGGCGGTTCGGCGGAACGGTCCGACAGGACAGCGCGATGCCGCTGTCGCTTTCGGCACTCCGAGCCTACGTGGTCGACAGGCGCCCTGCTCCGCAACTCTTTCGAGTGATGCGGTGCGTGTTCCTATACCTGATCAAGGGACACTTCCGGGCGGAAATACCTGGATATCGCCCTGTGAGCCCTCCATTCGGCGGTAGGAATGGCGGTCGGGTGCGTCAGTACGCGTCAATACGCACGCGCGCACCGCACGCGGCTGCACAGCGTCACCGCCTTTACTACGTCCATACACGTCCAGCACACGTCCATACGTCCAGATACACGTCCAGGTGCCCGTACGTCACTCGATGTCACAGAGGGTCACAGCAGCAGTGCGGAGGGAGCGGCCGGGTGAGCCAGCCGGACATGCAGCCCGAGGGGCCCCCGGGCCAGGCCCGGCGGGACGAGGGCGCGCAGACGGGCGATCTGACCGGGAGGCCGTTCCCGCTCGGCGACTGGGGCGAGCCGGCCGAGCGCCTCGACGAGCTGTACCGCTGGGTCGAGGACGGCGCCCTGCGCACCGCGGACTGGTACCTCGCCGACCGGCTCTGGAAGCGCCGCGGCGCCCGCACCCTGCGCTGCGGCACGGCGAGCGGCGCGATCGCGGGGGCCGTGCTTCCGCTGCTCGATCTGACCGGCGCCCTGGAGGGCGCGGCGGGCTGGGGTTATCTGTGTCTGCTGCTCGGCGCGGCGTGCATGGCCTGTGACCGCTACTTCGGGCTCACCTCGGGCTGGATGAGGGACGTCGCCACCGCCCAGGCCGTACAGCGCAGGTTCCAGAGCCTCCAGTTCGACTGGGCATCGGAGAGCGTGCGGGAGGTGCTCGGGCCCACCGAGGGCACCGCCGGCGAGGCGGCCGAGCGCTGCCTTTCGCTGCTGCGCCGGTTCACCGAGGACGTCACCGAGCTGGTCCGCTCGGAGACGGCGGACTGGATGGTGGAGTTCCGCTCGGGGCCCGCGCCGCTCGTCATGCAGACCCTGAGCGCGGCGGCCCCGCGCACGGACGGGGCCCCGGGGCCCGGCCGCTTCCCCCTCCCCCCGGCCACCCGGCCGAACATGCCGCGCCAGCGTCCGCCGGAGGGGCCGCGTCAGTAGGCGAGGTGCTGGGGGCAGGGTCCGGGCCCCCAGGGCCTGTGTCTAAGCCGAAGGCGTTCGTCCTGCTCAGCTGAAGATGATCATCGAGCCCTGGGCGAGGCTGCGGGTCGCCGCCGCGTGCAGCCCGAGCCACACGTGCCGCTCGCGCGCGAAGGGGCTCTCGTCGTACGGGATGGGGCCGGCCGGCTCTTCCAGCGAGGTGGGCCGGTCCGGCGGGGCGGGTGCGGTCGGCGGGTTGGCCGGATCTATTCCGATCGCGGGCCCCACGAACTCCAGCTCCCGCAGCAGGCCTTGGGCGGAGCCGAGCGGTCCGCCGCCCGCGAGGAGCTCCTCGTTGGAGAGCGGCATCGCGAAGTCGACGGGGACGTAGGCCCCCGCGTGGTCGTAGTGCCACACCAGGTGCGACTGCTGGGCGGTCGCCTCGAACATCTCCAGGAGCTGCTCGTAGTCGCCGCCGAGTTCGTCGACGGGCGTGACCGCGAGGCCGCACAGCTGGAGGAGGTAGGCGCGGCGCAGGAAGTGCAGCGCGTCGTAGTCGAACCCCGCGACAGGCGCCACGTCACCGGACAGGCCGGGCATGTACGCGAAGACCGGTACGGGCGGCAGCCCGGCGTCGCCGAGCGCCTTGTCGTACGAGGCGATCTCCTCCGCGAACGGGTTGTCGGGGCTGTGGCACAGCACATCGACGAGGGGGACCAGCCACAGGTCACAGGCCAAGACGGGCTCGCTCTCAACTCGTTTCGTGCGATGGTCGGGACAGCGTAGTGCGCCGGGCACGCCGCGCGAAGAGTGCCCGTCAACTCCCGGTGCGGGGTGACCGGATCCCCCGCTGCCCCGGTCGGGTGGGTTTACCCACCAGCCCGGTTTACCCACCAGCCCGTCCGTTACTCGGATGCTCGGACGTGAGCGCGCGGCCCGGATGCGGAACGTGTCACCGGACCGATGACACGTCCCAGATCCACACCCCGCCCACCTTCGTGCCCTCGCGGCCGAGCAGCCGGGTCACCGTCTCGTACAGCTGGGGCTCCTGCGGCTGGGGCGCGAGGACCAGGACGCCCGCCCGCCAGTACGCGAGGTCCTCCCGGGCCTGGTTCTGCCAGTCCGTGCCGATGTCCGGGACGGGCTTGCCGGAGCGCACGTCGCCGAACAGGTTCGACGTCCAGCGCGGGGAGGCCCCGTAGATGCCGATGCGGTCCGGGCCCCAGGGGCCGTTGAAGTAGCCGCCGGGGACGGAGAAGCCGAGGCCCGTCGCCGACTGCCAGTGCAGGGCCTCCGCCGAGCCGGGGTCGGGCAGCGGCACCGGGACGAGCGACTCCCCCGGCTTCACGTACTTCTTCCACAGGCCCGACGCGATGAACTCGGGCACCTCGGGGCGCGCGTTGGTCGGGAACGACGTCGGGACGATCGGGAGCAGGGCGAGCGCGATCGCCGTGAAGCCGGCCACCTGCGTGGCCCGCACCCGGCTGCGCGCGAGGCGTCCCGCGGCAAGGGCGATCAGCGCGCCGAGCACCGGCGCGCAGATCATCGCGACCCGGCCCTCGATCACCGACTCGAAGAGCGGCTGGTGGGCGAGCAGCTTCCAGGGGCCGGGGAACACCACGTCCGTGTACGGGATGCGGATCTTCTGCCCGAGCGAGAGGACCGCGGCCGCCACCCCCGTGAACGCCAGCGCCTTGACCTCGGGCCGCCGCCACAGCCGTACGACGAGCGCGAAGGCGAGGGCCACCAGGGGCCAGCCGTAGAACGCGTTCTGCTCGGTGCGGTTGAGGGCCAGCTTGTCGGCGGTCACGTCGTCGCCCATCAGGGAGCGCCCCGCGAACTCGATCAGCGCCAGCGGAGAATTGCCCGCGTTGTCGCCGTGCAGCACGCTGTGATAGCTCTGCGCCCCGGCGAACTGCCGGTACAGCGGGTACGCGATGAGCACCAGGCAGACCCCGAGCGCGTACCCGAGCCCCTTGGCCAGCGGCCGCACCGCCGCACGCGCGACATCGCGGCGGGCCAGGGCGTACGACAGCGCGAACAGCGCCATGCCCAGCGAGGCGAGCAGCAGCACCTCCTCGCCGAGGAAGATCTGGTACGTCGTGAACAGGCCCAGGATGACCCCGTCGCAGCGCACGTTCCGGCCCTCGCACAGGCGCAGCGCGCGGTCGATGATCAGCGGGATCATGAACAGGACGCAGAAGTTCGGGTGCGCGTTGGCGTGCGAGATCATCGGCGGCGCGAAGGCCGCGAGCGCCCCGCCGAGCCCGGCCGCCCAGCGGTTCTCGGTCACCCGGCGGGCGAAGAGCCAGTACCAGGCGTACGCGGTCGCGGATATCCCCAGGGTGAGGATGAGCGCCCAGGTGACGGTCGGCCCGAGCGCGAGGGTGACCGGGGTGAACGGCACGGAGAGACCCAGCATCGGGGTGTTGCCCATGAGGTTCACGCCGTCGGGGAAGTTCTGGACGGTCGTGAACAGGGGGTCTCGCAGGTGGGTCACGTTGTCCGCGGTGACCGCGAAGAACCACTCCCACTGGTTCTGGTCCTGCATCGAGTCGGTGAGATAGCTCCGCCCGAGGCCGCCCCACAGGTTCTTGTAGAGCAGTACGGAGGAGAGCAGGTACAGGGCGCCGAGCGCCAGGTCGACGCGGCGGACCGCGCGTGCCTTGAGGCGGGCCAGCTCCCACAGGACCTTGCCGTAGTCGGCGGCCCCCACCTTCGAGCCGTCCTGGTGCGACCAGCGCACCGGCACCTCGGAGACCGCCCAGCCCTTGCGGCGGAAGAACTGGAGGATCTCGACGTCTATGCCCCAGCCGTCCAGGCGGGCGTCGGCGAACGCGGCGCGCGCCTTCTCGCCGTCGAACAGCTTGAAGCCGCACTGGGTGTCGCGGATGCCGGGGACGGCGACGGCCCGGATGAGCCGGTTGCCCATCCGGCCGAGCACCTCGCGCAGCCGGCTCTGGTGGACCTCGATGCGGGCCTCGGGGTGGGCGCGCGAGCCGATCGCGGCGGCCGTCTCACCCTCGGTCATCGCTTTGGCGAGGTGGTCCAACTCCTCGATGGGGGTGGCCAGATCGGCGTCCGTGATCAGGACGCGGCGCCCGTAGGAGGCGAGCACCCCGAGCCGCAGGGCGTGGCCCTTGCCGCGGTTGGTCTCGCTGACGACGACGTTGACGCGGGGGTCGGCGGCGGCCGCCTCGCGGGCCACCCGCACGGTCTCGTCCGCGGAGCCGTCGTCGACGACTATGAGTTCCCAGCTGCAGTTGTCGCCGAGGTGGCCGCGGATCGCGTCCAGGGTGGGCGCGAGGCGCTGCTCCTCGTTGTACGCGGGGACGACAACGCTCAGTTCGACCTGCCCGGTCGCTTCGGTGATCACCGGGGGAGCCGCTCCGCCCACATCAGGGATTCGTCGTTGTAGGCGGCGATCAGCAGCCGCGCCGCTTCGAAGTCGCCTCGGCCGAGCGCGGCGACGACCTCGCCGTGGCCTGTCCACAGCCAGTCGCTGAGGTCGCAGTGGGAGCGCAGGTACGGGACCGCGAACACCCAGCTCTGCATGCGCAGGCGGTGCAGGAAGTCGGAGATGTAGGTGTTCCCGGCGAGCGCGCACAGCTCCCGCCAGAACCGCAGGTCGTAGCCGACCAGGATGTTCAGGTCGCCGCCGCGCGCGGCCCGCGCCGCCTCCTCGCCCCGGCGTCGTACCGAGACGAGGGCCGGCCCGTACGCCTCAAGGGAGCCGGGGACCGCGGCTCGCCGGAATATCCCGTCGACCACCAGGGCCCGCGCCTCGACGATGCCCTTGTAGTCCTCGACCGAGAAGACGCGCACCCGGAAGCCGCGGTGCTGGTCGGAGTCGAGCAGGCCCTGCGCGCAGAGGTCGACGAGCGCCTCGCGCACGGGTGTGGCGGAGACGCCGTACTGCTCGGCAATCTGTTTGACGGTGAACTCCTCGCCGGGCTGCATACGCCCCGCGAGCACTTCGTCACGGAGCGCGTCCGCGATCTGTTGTCGAAGGGTGCTGCGGGTGACCGCTCCGCTAGCGGGCATGACTCGCTCCCCTCCTCCGGCTTCGGGCCACCCTATGGGGTGCCCGGAAACCGGACAAAGGAGAGCGGGTTTTTGCCCCCGGATCGGGACACAAGCGTCACACGGTGTGCTGGTCCGCGACCGTCAGCGCCTCGTCGAGCACGGCGAGTCCTTCCTTCGCCTCCGCCTCGGTGATGTTGCAGGGCGGCACGACGTGGGTGCGGTTCATGTTGATGAACGGCCAGAGCCCGTTCTTCTTGCACGCGGCGCCGAACGCGGCCATCGGCGCGTTGTCCGCACCGCTCGCGTTGTACGGCACGAGCGGCTCGCGGGTCTCCTTGCTGCGCACGAGTTCCAGGGCCCAGAACGCGCCCATGCCGCGCACCTCGCCGACCGAGGGGTGCCGCTCGGCGATCTCGCGCAGCCCGGGCTCCAGGACGGTCTGCCCGAGGTGGGCGGCCTGCTCGACGACACGCTCCTCCTCCATCACGTTGATGGTGGCGACGGCCGCGGCGCAGGCCAGCGGGTGCCCGGAGTAGGTGAGCCCGCCGGGGAAGGGCCGGTGCTCGAAGGTCTCGGCGATCTTCTGGCTGATGGCGACGCCGCCGAGCGGCACGTACCCGGAGTTGACGCCCTTCGCGAAGGTCATGAGGTCCGGCACGACGTCGAAGTGCTCGGAGGCGAACCACTTGCCGGTCCGGCCGAACCCGGCCATGACCTCGTCCAGGACGAGCACGATCCCGTACCTGTCGCAGAGCTCGCGCACGCCGGGCAGGTAGCCGGGCGGCGGCGTCATGATGCCGGCCGTACCGGGCACCGACTCCAGAATGATCGCGGCGATCGTCGCCGGGCCCTCGAAGGCGATGGTCTCCTCAAGGTGCTTCAGGGCCCGCGCGCACTCCTCCGCCTCGGTGGTGGCGTGGAAGGGCGAGCGGTACAGGAACGGCGCCCAGAACCGGGTGACACCGGCCGAGCCGCTGTCGGAGGCCCAGCGGCGCGGGTCGCCGGTGAGGTTGATCGCCGTGTTCGTACCGCCGTGGTACGAGCGGTAGGCGCTCATCACCTTGTGGCGGCCGGTGTGCAGGCGGGCCATGCGGACCGCGTTCTCGACGGCCTCCGCACCACCATTGGTGAAGAAGATCTTGTCGAGGTCCCCGGGGGTGCGCTCGGCGATCAGCCGGGCCGCCTCCGAGCGCGCCTCCACGGCGAACGCGGGCGCGAAGGTCGTCATCTTCGCGGCCTGCTCCTGGATCGCGGCGACGACCTTCGGGTGCTGGTACCCGATGTTGGTGAAGACGAGCCCGCTGGTGAAGTCGAGGTAGCGGTTGCCGTCGTAGTCCCAGAAGTAGGACCCCTCAGCGCCGGCCACGGCGAGCGGGTCGATCAGGCCCTGGGCGGACCAGGAGTGGAACACGTGCGCACGGTCGGCGGCCTTCACTGCCGCGCCGGCCTGAGGATCGGGGATGCCTTGAGGGGTCATGCTTCCAGGGTAAGGACGCGCAGGTGGGGGCGGCCATGACCATCTTGTACACCGAGACCCGCCGGGCTCGGCAAGGTGTCGGGCCCCCGCGTCACTCGGGCCGCTCCCCGGCCGCCGCGCGGGCGGTGACGAGCCCCGACTCGTAGGCCGCGATGACCGCCTGGGCGCGGTCGCGGACGGCGAGCTTGTCGAAGATGCTGGTGATGTAGTTCTTGACCGTGGACAGGCTGAGGTCCAGGGCGCGGGCGATCTCGGTGTTGTCGAGGCCGGTGGCCATCAGGCGCCACACCTCGACCTCGCGGGGCGTGAGCTCACCGAGCCCTGTCGGAGCGGGCCGCGTGTCGCGGGGCGACCGTACGTAGGTGGAGATCAGCCGGGTGAGCAGGCGCGGCGCGACGGCGGCCTCGCCCGCGTGGACGGTACGGATCGCCGCGCTGAGGTCCTCCGGGGAGCTGTCCTTGGGCAGAAACCCGTAGGCCCCGGCACGCAGCGCGCCCACCACGTACTCGTCCATGTCGAACGTACTCAGCGCGAGGACCCGGCAGGTGGGCACGGCGGCGGCGAGTTCCGCGGTGGCGGCGACCCCGTCGAGGACGGGCATGCGGATGTCCATCACCACGACGTCCGGGCGCAGTCGGCGGGCCAGGTCGACGGCCCGCGCACCGTCCTCGGCCTCCCCCACCACCTCGAAGGACGGGTCGGGGGACAGGATCAGCGACAGTCCGCGCCGCACGAGCGGCTGGTCGTCGGCGATCAGCACCCTGATGGGGGTCTCGGCCTTGAAGGGGCTCTCGGTCACGGGCGTACGCCTTTCGTTTCCATGTCGTCCGCGGTGAGGGGCTCGTCCGCAGTCAGGGCCTCGTCGGTGGTGAGGGGCTCGCGCATGCCGGCGGCCCCGTCCGTGGGGAGGGGCAGCTCGGCGAGGACGGCGAAACCGCCGTCGGGCCGCGGCCCCGCGGTGAAGGTGCCCCCGTGGAGGGCGACGCGCTCGCGCATGCCGATGAGCCCGTACCCGCCGGGGCCGGCGTCCTGCGGCGGCGCGCCCCCGCCATCGTCCAACACCTCGATGACCAGGGATGTTTGACGGTATGTCAGCCGTACCGTGGCCCGAGCGTTCCCGGCGTACTTACGGGCGTTGGTGAGGGCCTCCTGGGTGATCCGGAAGACCGTGAGGCCGACGGTGGGCGGCAGCGGGCGGGGCGGCCCGTGGACGCTGAGCTCGGTGGGCAGTCCGGCGAGTCGGGACTCGGCGACCAGGCGGTCGAGGTCATCGGCGCCGGGTTGGGGCTGGGACGGCGCGGACTCGGGTTCGTCGTCGGCCCGCAGCACGTCGAGGAGCTGGCGCATCTCGCTGAGCGCGAGCCGCCCGGAGGCCTCCAGGGTGACGAGGGCGTCCCGGGCCACCTCGGGCCGGGCGAGGTTGGCCCGGGCGCCGCCGGCCATGAGCTGCATGGTGGTGATGTGGTGGGCCACGATGTCGTGCAACTCCCGTGCGATGCGGCGGCGTTCGTCGGCCACGGCACGGTCGGCGAGGAGTTGGCGGTTGGCCGCGACCTCGCGCTGCCAGCGTCCGACGACCAGGGCGGCGCCGACGACGATCAGCGGGGACAGGGTCGCGGAGACGGCCTCCTGCCAGGGCGGAAGGCGGCCGCCGCTCTGGCTGAGCAGCGTCGCCGCCGCCGTCACGGCGGTCGCGACCGCCGTCACCCGGCCGCGGCGGACCCGGGCGACCGAGTACAGCGCGACCATCAGGACGGCACCGAAGTGGCTGCCCAGCGGCAGGGCGAGGGAGGCCGCGGAGTCGAGGGCAAGGGCGACGGCGAGGGCGGCCACGGGGTGGGTGCGCCGAGCGAGCAGCGGCACGGCGGCCAGCGCGACGAGAAGGAACCCGGCCACGCTGACGCTGCGCCGGCCGTCGGGGTCGTTGACGAAGACGTAGCTGAGGAGGTTGATGGCGCAGGACGCCCCGGCCACGAGGGCGTCGTTGCGGGTCCAGGGGGGTTGGGGGGTGTGGGGCGGCTCGGCGTTGTTGGAGGCGTGGGGGCCCTCGGAGGCATAAGGGTCGCCGGGGCGCGGCAGGGGCTGGGTGCCGCCCGGCCCGACGTGCGGCGGCTCCCCCGCGCCGCCCGGCCCGCTGTACGGCGGCTCCGGGCTCTCGCCGGACCCGACGCGTGGCACCTCTCGCGCCTCCCCGGGCCCGGACCCGACGCCCGGCGGCTCCCCCGCACCGCTGGGTCTTACGTCTCGGTTTCTGGGCATGCCCGTTCTCCCCTGTGTCCGGCCGGCCTCCTGTCCCCCGCAAGCAGCGTGTCACGCCCCCCGCGTCCGCAGCACCCACAGCCGGACCGAGACCCGGACCAGGACCAGGGTCCTGGTCGCCACCTCGGGCGGGACCCAGGGCCCCCGTCCGGATCCTCCGTAGCCAGGACGCCGACCCGGCCCTCCCCCTGATGGTCTGGACAGCGGCCGGGAGCACCCGGCGGACGTCCGCGATTTCAAGTCCGCCGCCGCTTCGAGTCCGCCCGCCATTTCAAGTCGCCCGCTGCTTCAAGCCCGTCCGCCGGAGGACCTCGTGATCCGCGCCCTGACCGGATACTCCACCAAACACCCCTGGAAGGTCATCGCCCTCTGGGCCGTCCTCGGGCTCGCCCTGACCGCCCTTGCCCCGACCCTGTTCGCCCGGGTCACCCAGAACCAGACCGGCAACTTCCTGCCCCGCAGCTACGATTCCGCCGCCGCTCTGCGCATAGCCGAGGAGCGGTTCGGGGTGGACCCGGATGCGACCACCGTGACGGTCCTTGTCGGGCGGGCCGACGGCAAGGCCCTCGGCGCCGCCGACCACCAGCGCGTCGAGGCCGAGGCGGCCAAGCTCGGCGGGCGGCGGGTCGTCATGCCCAGGGAGGACGACGGGCCGGAGTTCCTGATCCCGGACCGATCGCAGACCCCCCGCATCGCCCCGGCGATGACCGCGCCCGACCGGAGCTTCGAGCTGCTCTCCGTGGAGCTGACCGGAAATCCCTCGGACACCGGGGTGCAGGGCGTCTACCGGGCCTTCCGGGACGCCGCCCGGACGCAGTTCGGCGAGGCGGGGATGCGTACGGGCTTCACCGGTGCGCTCGCCGACACCGTCGACACCACCGATGCCAACAAGACCGCCACGACCATCGGGGGCGCCCTCCTGATGGGGCTCATCGTCCTGCTGAACGTGCTGGTGTTCCGCAGCGTGCTGGCGGCCGTCCTGCCGCTGCTCGCGGTCGCGATCATCGGCGGGGCGGCGGCCGGAGCCGTCGCGCTGGTCGCGATGCTCACCGGGCTCGAACTCGACGCGGGCACCCCGGGCCTGATCAACGTCGTGCTGCTGGGCATCGGCATCGACTATCTGCTGTTCCTCCTGTTCCGCTTCCGCGAGCAACTCCGTTCCAGGCCCGAGCAGTTGGCGCGCGAGGCGGCCGGTGAGGTCTGCGCCCGGGTGGGCACCGCGATCACCTCGGCGGCGCTGACCATCGTGGCCGCGTTCGCCACCCTCGGCGTCGCGACCTTCGGGCAGTTCCGCTCGCTGGGCCCGGCGATCGCGGTCGCGGTCCTGGTGATGCTGTTCGGCAGCCTCACCCTGCTTCCGGCGCTGCTCGCGGCCGCCGGGCGCAAGATGTTCTGGCCGTCCCGGGCGCTGCGCCACGAGCCGCGCGAGGGCCGGGCCGCCCGCCTGGGCGCGCTGGTCACGCGGCGGCCGCTGCTGATGCTGGCCGCATCCGTCGCCCTGCTCGGCGCGCTGGCCGCCGGACTGATCGGCATCCGCATGGACTACGGCCAGGGCGGCTCGGGCGACAAAACCCCGGCCGCGGCCACCGCCGCCGAGATCTCCCGCGCGCTGCCGGCCGGGGTGTCCGACCCGACCAGCGTGTACGTCACCGCGAACGACGGCGGCCCCCTCACCGTCACCCGGCTCGACGGCCTCTCCCATGCGCTGACCCAGGTCAAGGGCGTGGGCCAGGTCGCGCCGACCGTACTGAACAAGGACCACCGAGCCGCCCGCATCGACCTCTACCCGACCGCGGATCCGCAGAGCGAGCAGGCCCGGGACCTGGCCTCCGGGCCGATCAGGGACGCGGTGGCCCGGCACACGCCCGCCGGGACGACGGCCCACGTCGGCGGAACGCCCGCGATCATCGCCGACATCTCGACCGCCGTCGACCACGACCTCAGGATCGTCTTCCCGGTCGCGGCCGCGCTGATCGGGCTGATCCTGCTGCTGCTCCTGCGCAGCCTGCTGGCCCCGGTGATCCTGATGATCTCCGTGGGGCTCGGCTTCGCCGCCACCCTCGGCGCCGCGACCCTGCTGTTCCAGCACGGCCTCGGCAAACCGGGCGTGAGCTTCACACTCCCCCTGGTCCTCTTCCTGTTCGTCGTGGCGCTGGGCACGGACTACAACATCCTGATCACCGACCGGATCCGGGAGGAGATGCGCCACCCGGGCCCGGCCCGCGCGGCCGTCGCCCGCGCCGTACGGCACACGGCACCGGCCATCGCGACGGCCGGCCTGGTGCTCGCCGCCTCGTTCGCGAGCCTGGCCACGACCCCGGGCAGCGAGCAGGTCGCCTTCGCGATGGCGCTGGGCATCATGCTCTCCGCGCTCGTCCTGTCGCTGGTACTGGTCCCGGCCCTCGCCGCGCTCCTGGGCCGAGCCATCTGGTGGCCGGTCCGGCCAGTCCCGCAGGGTTTTAAGGGGCGCGGGGAACTGCGCGCCCAGCCACCAACAACCCGCACCCAACAACGAACCCATTAAGGAGCGCGAGGAACTACGCAAACCCACCCCCCACCCCCGGAGGGCCCCCGCACTATCCTCACCCCGTCAAAGCAAACAAAGCGGGGGGCACCATGGACCGCACTCAGCGGCTGGGTCCGGGCGACCCGGAGCGAATAGGCACGTACCGTCTGCTGGCCCGCCTGGGCGCAGGCGGCATGGGCCAGGTCTACCTCGCGCGCTCGGACCGGGGCCGTACCGTCGCGGTCAAGCTGGTCCGCGCCGACCTCGCCGAGCAGGACGAGTTCCGTGGCCGGTTCCGCCAGGAAGTCATCGCCGCGCGCCGGGTCGGCGGCCGGTGGACGGCGCCGGTCCTCGACGCGGACACCGAGGCCCCGGTGCCGTGGGTCGCGACCGGCTATGTCGCGGGCCCCTCCCTCCAGTCCGTGGTGGCGGGCCCGCACGGCCCGCTGCCGGAGCATTCCGTACGGGTCCTGGCGCGCGGCCTCGCCCACGCCCTCAAGGACATCCACGCCGCCGAGCTGGTCCACAGGGACCTCAAACCGTCCAACGTGCTGATCACCATCGACGGCCCCCGCGTCATCGACTTCGGCATCGCCCGCGCCCTGGAGACCAGCACCGAAGCCGGCCTCACCCGCACGGGCGCGCTGGTCGGCTCGCCCGGGTTCATGGCCCCCGAGCAGGTGCGCGGCGACCGGATCACCCCGGCCTGCGACGTGTTCTGCCTTGGCTCGGTCCTGTCGTACGCGGCGAGCGGCAGGCTGCCGTTCGGGGAGGCGGCGAGCGGGGCGCACGCGCTGATGTTCCGCATCGCGCAGGAACCGCCGGACCTGGACGGCGTACCCGAGTCCCTCCAGGAGCTGATCGGCGACTGCCTGCACAAGGACCCGTCGGCCCGCCCCACCCTGGACCGCATCCTGGAACGCGTCCCCGAGGACACCACCGACCCGTGGCTGCCCGCACCTTTGGTGGCCCAACTGGGCAGCCACGCAGTCCAGTTGCTCGACATAGAGAACCCGGGTACCGCCCCCCGGGAACGGGGTGGCTCCCCGCAGGACGAAACACCGCCCCAGGGCATGCACACGCCCCCGGACGTGCACGCGGCCCCGACCCAGCTCACACCCCCGGCCTCGTACCCACCGCCACCCTCGCCCCCACACCCACACCCATCCTTCGCCCCGTCGTACTACTCCCCCGCACCGGAGCCCCCGCCGAGCCGCAACGCCAAGTCCACGGCGGCGCTGGTCGCGGTGGCGCTGGTGGTGGCGGTGATCGCGGGCGGCTCGGTGTACGCGTTCATGAGCAGCGGGCCCCAGAAGAAGCCGCCGGTCGCCATCAACTCCCCTTCCCCGTCAGGGAGTTCAACGCATTCCGGCGGAGCGAGCCCGGATGGCACGGGTAGGAACACGTCCCCCGCCCCCCTCGATGGCGTACCGCAGCCCTACATAGGCAGCTGGTCGGCGGTGATCCCGAGCAACGAGGGCGACAACCCCCGCCACTTGGTGATCCGGGCGGGCCGGGCGGGCGACAAGGTACTCACCCTGACCGCCGACGGCCCGGGCTACCACTGCGTCTTCGAGGCCCGCCTGACCCAGCCCCCCGCCGCCGCGGACACTCCGCTCCAGATAGGCCCCTCCGAGGTGTCCCCGGGCTCGACGGGCGCCTGCAACCCGGGCAAGCCGAGCACCGTAACCCTGATGCCGGACGGCCGGCTGCACCGCCAGACGGTGGGGACGGGGGAGTTCCTCGACTACACGAGGGTGGGGGGCTGAACCCCACAAGAGCCCGGCGCCGTGCCGGATCCAGTCGGCCACCGGCGAGTTGGCGGAAACCGGCCGGGATTTCGTACGGCGTAAAGGATGCGCGGCGCCGGGGGTCTGAGCCACTCTTGGAGCGACCTTGAGGTGTCCATGAGACAGGCGCCGTCACCACCCCGGTCGGCGATGGTTCGCGCGGACCGCGGCACACCCGAAGGGGGCGATCAGCGCATGACCAGGCCTGAGAGCGCGGGATACGACTACGACGCGGTCATCGGCGGAGCCGGCCTCGCGGGCAGTGCCGCGGCGATCCTGCTGGCCCGGCGCGGTGCCCGCGTCGCACTGCTGGAACGCCGCGCGGACCCCGAGGCGTACAAGGCGCTGTGCACCCACTCCATCACGGCCAACGCCTACCCGGTGCTCGACGAACTCGGCCTCGTCCCGGCCCTGGAGAAAGCGGGCGCCGTCCGCAACACGGCGCGCTGGTACACCCGTTGGGGCTGGATCGAGCCGAGGCCCGCGCCGATGGGCCCGGAGCTGCCATATGCGTACAACGTCCGGCGCAGCACCCTCGACCCGCTGATCAGAACCCGTGCGGGGGAAACCCCGGGGGTCGATCTGCTCCCGGGGCACCAGGTGACGGGGCTGGTCCGGGAAGCCGGGCGGACCGTGGGGGTGCGCACCTCGACACCCCAGGGCGAGCGCGAGATCCGGGCCCGCCTGGTGGTCGGCGCCGACGGCAAGGACTCGGCGGTGGCGAAGTTCGCGGGGTCGCCCACCCGGAGTCACGAGAACGAGCGGTTCGGCTATCTCGCGCACTTCCGGGGCCTTCCACTGCACGGCGGGATCGGTCAAGCCTGGTTCCTCGAACCCGACATGGCGTACGCGTTCCCGAACGACGACGGGGTGACGGTCATGGCGGTGCTCCCGGCAAAGAAACGCCTTCCGGCGTTCCGGGAGGACCTGGAGGGCAGCTTCCTCTCCTTCATCCGCGCTCTGCCCGAAGCGCCGCCCATCGACTCCGCCGAGCGCATCACGAAGATCACCGGTACCGTCAACTACCCGCTGCACAGCCGCAGACCGACCGCACCGGGCCTCGCCCTCATCGGCGACGCCGCCCTGACCAGCGACCCCCTGTGGGGCGTGGGCTGCGGGTGGGCCCTGCAGTCCGCGCAGTGGCTGGCCGAGGCCGTCGCCCCGGCCACGACCGGCCGGGGCGACCTGGACAGGGCACTCGCGTCGTACGCCCGCGAACACCGCCGCCGCCTGCGAGGCCACCAGTACCTGGCCGCCGACTACGCCCGGGCCCGCCCGTTCAACCCCGTGGAGCGCCTGATGTTCTCGGCGGCAGCCCGCGACGAATCCCTGGCCCGCCACATGCACCTGTTCGCCTCTCGCCTGATAGGCCCCCGCCAATTCCTGAGCCCGGCGGCACTGGCCAGGGCGTCGGCGGTCAACATCAGGCATGGCAGGGGGGTTGCGCGGCGGGGGCGTTGAGTGGGGGCCGGAGGCGGGCGACCGCATCTGGGCCAGCCGGTCACGTCAGTGGCCTGAAGGTGCGCGGCAGCGGCACCCGGTGCACGCATCGGGCGCCGCTGCGGCGGTCCAGTACGTCAACTCCCCCTACCACACCGCGACTTGACGCCAGGCGATGCCAGGCCCCGCAGAGCAGCCGCGCCGCCGACCCGATCACTTCACAAAAGTCAGCCGCATGAACTCGAATTCGCCCAGCTGGTAGGTGCCGTCTCCATTGCGATCGATCCAGCATGTCAGAAACAGCTCGTCCGGCACTTCCTGCAAACTGGAATCCTTGTTGTCGCTGTCGCTGAAGACTCCCGACACATAGATCTCGTCCTGCTCCTTGGAGTGTTCAGTGACGCGCGTCCCTCTGAAATAGTTCGCACCACGCCCCAGCACGAGCTTCCCGTCGAAATAATCATTGGCCGCATAGGAGCAGCCATTACAGAAAGGGGGACCCATCGGCTTGTTCCCGTCCTCCAGCGTGAAGTGGGATGCGTCGACCGAGGCATTGATCTTGAGCCCTTGGTCCCCGGTGATGTGGGGGAAGCGAAGGGTGAAGGGCTCGCGCTTCAAGGTCACATCGACGACCCGGTCCCCGTTGGCCTCCTTGGCCGACGACATCTGAGCACGTGAATTATTCTGCCACGCCTCTATTCCCATGCGTGGCGTTCTCAGCAGGTCCGGCTGCACGACACGGTTTCCCGAACCAGATGACGCAACGAACAGAGACTTCCATGCCGGATAGGTACCGGCGATCAAAAGGAGCAGAGCGAAAAGCAGGATCAGCCAGCCGATGGATACTCCGCGCCTCACGACATTGGTCGTCACATCACCGCTGATGATGGTCCCGTCATTGTTCCCCACTCCCACCGCCCGTTCTCCGGGTGCGGAAACCCGTGGGCCTACGGGTTGTTCGTCGGGGGCGTTGGTGTGGTGCGGCATGGCGTTACCTTGTGGGACGGTCGCGGTGGCTGTCGCCGGTGGTGATGGTGCCCGAGTTGTTCTGCACGGCAACCGAGCGCGGCCCCAGAGCGGTGATGCTGGTCCGGGTCGAGGCGCCTGGGGGGCGAGGCAGCTCGTTGATCGCGGCAATGAGGCCGGGGCTTTCCTGGAGTACGCGCCGAACTGCCAGGCGCAGTGCGGCTTGCAGGTCGGCGTCGTCGGGCGAGTCCGCAAGGGCGGCGACGGCGTCGGTGACCGCCACCCCTTGAGAACCGCTTCCGCGGGTCAAGAGGCCCAGGAGCCGCTGTCCGAACGAGACGGTGGCTTCGGCTGCGGCGTCCTCCGCGCGGTTGAGGACGGCGACGCCGTAGGCCCCCACCGCTGATGCGATGTAGGGCGTGATCTCCTGCGCAAGCGCGATGGCATCACTCACGATGCCCACCCCCGATTCAACCCCGCCGTGCGAGCCGCCAACAGCCGCTTAAGGGAAGGGAGTTCAGCGTAGCGAACTCGCCGCGCGGCTGAGAACAGTCGGGGCGGCTGAGGGACATCCCTTTCCCGCATCGTGCGTCAACTGGACCTGCCCGCAGGCTGGTTCAGGCCCCCGGCGGTCGACTCGGGCCGCCGGGAGCGGTCCTCCAGGCTCAGCGGAGCATGGCCCCGCCCGACGACGTGATCGCCGGCCGGCGCGCGGTGCTTGAAAAAAGACTTCGCGGTCCGGGGCAACCTTTCCGGGGGCGGTGACAACTGGGTGGTGTCCGGACACAGGAGGTCTGGTCACAGACAAGGCTGAAAGAGAGCATCGACATGTTCCCTCGCCCATCCGCGTCGCCAGAGGCGTCACCCGGCGGCCACGCCCGCCGTGGTCGCAGGTCGTTCCGCTCGGCTGTTCTGGGGCGGCGGCAGACGCATCGCAGCCGTCGGCTGTACCAGCGTCGGAGCTTCTGGGCGGCCGTCACCCTGGCGGTCGTGGGCGGCTCCGTGGTCGTGGTCAACACGGCCTCAGCGGGAAGCACGGCCTCAGCGGTAACCGTGGACACCAACGCCTGGTACACGCTGGTCAACCGCAACACCGGCGAGGCGCTGGACAACCTCGGCTACGCCACGCACGACGGTGCTCCGCTGGTGCACTGGAGCCGTAACGGCGGGACCAATCAGCAGTGGAAGTTCATCGATTCGGGTGACGGGAACTACCGGCTGCAGAACCGGAACTCCGGCAAGGTCCTTGACGACCGCAACTGGTCGAAGACCGAAGGCTCCGAGCTGGTGCAGTGGCGCGACCTGAACGGCACCAACCAGCAGTTCCACCTGGAGAAGTCGCCGGACGGCTACGTGCGTCTGATCAACCGCTTCAGTGGCCTGGCCGTCGAGGTCCCGATCGGCGCAAAGGCCAACGGGGGCCACATCGCCCAGTACCACGACTGGGGCGGCGCCAACCAGCAGTGGCAGCTCGTCCCGGCCGACAGCGCCGGCGGCACCGGGAACGCGGGGAGCTCCGGCGGCAGCGCCACGCCCACCAAGCCGGGCGGCAGCGGTCCGGCGAGCCAGGCTCCGAGCGGTACCCGCCCGACGTCTCCGGCCACCACCGGCGGCAGCTCGACGAAGCGTTTCATGGGCAGTAACACGGTGCTCGCCGGCGGCATGATGAACGACGCCTCGTCGAACGCCGCGCCGTTCGACGTGCGGTACGCCTACGTCCACAGCCAGCCCGCTCCCTCGTCGGACTACTACTCGGCATCGCGCTGCAAGGCCGAGTGGAAGAGCTGGTGGGGCTGCTGGAACGGCGAAACCACCTCGCCCGGCTTCTACGTGCCCTGGAACGACGACCGCGCGGCCAAGGCGACGTACCAGGGCAAGCCGCGTCCGCAGAAGTTCTTCTGGACCTGGTACTCGCTCCGCGACCTCGGAGATCTGGCAGGCGAGGGCGACGGTCCGGGCGAGGTCAAGGCCATCAACAGGACCGACCTGCTCACCCGCTACATGAACGACTACCGCTTCTTCCTCCAGAAGATCGGCAAATCGCAGGACATGCTCGACATCGAGCCCGACTTCTGGGGCTACGTCCGGTCGCTCGGCAATCCGCACCAGGTCGCCGCGCAGGTCAAGGCCGCGAATCCGACGGACTGCGGATCGCAGGAGAACAGCGCCGCCGGCCTGGCCCAGTGCCTGATATCGATGGTGCACAAGTACGCGCCGAACACGGGCGCCGGGTTCCACCTGACCTGCTGGGACTGGCAGACCAACACGACGGGCTGCATCAAGGACTACTCGGAGCTCGGGGCGAAGAACGCCGACTTCCTGGTCTCCGACGTGGTGGACCGCGACGCGGGCTGGTACGCGCAGCCGGCGCACGGCGGCCGTGACACCTTCTGGAACGACCAGAAGGCCACTGCCGCGCTCGGGTTCTACAAGACGATGGCCGAGTCGGTGGGCAAGCCGGTCGTCCTGTGGCAGATCCCCCTGGGCAACATGGCGCAGAACAACACCTTCGGCCACTACAAGGACGACAAGGTCGACTGGCTCTTCTCGCACATGGACCAGGTGGCGAACGCGCACGTCTCCGCCCTCCTGTTCGGCCCGGGTCAGCAGGAACAGACCACGGTCGAGTCCGACGGCGGAAACCTGATCAGGAAGACGATCGCGTACCGCAACTCGGGCGGCACACCGCTCAAGTAGCCACCCGCAGCCGGTCGGCCCACCCTTCGACGGGGCCGCGTTCAGCGCGCCCCGTCGTCCCGCCGAGCACTTCTCGGCCGGTGCCGACCGGCGGCGCGAAAGCGGGAACCGGGCGCACAAAACGCAAGCCCCAGGCCTCTGGCCTGGGGCTTTACCTGTCTTCACCCTGGTGACACTGGCGGACGGCGGTGTCTTCGCACTGCCGGGGCATCCGCTGATCGGGATGCACTGGGACCAGTCCTACGCCTACGACGAGCGGCACAAGACACCAACCCGGACGTCTATCGCCAAATGGCCTGGTTCACCACCGAGTTCAGCAGCGGAGTATGCACGAACCGGTCCGGGCCCGACGGCAGACACCGCCACGACAACGGCCAGGTACGCCCGCACAGCGCCGGAACCGGTACATAACTCACCTTCCCGGGGCCCGAGTTGAACGGCACCGCCAGCCCCGGCCACGCCCGATGGGACGTACTGCGCGGCGGCACCAGGAAGTACACCGGCCGCCGCCCCGCCGCATCCGCCACGATCGGCCCCGGGTCGCCCCCGGTCAGCTCCTCCATCAAGTCCGCCACGCAGCGCCCCGCGTCCCCCTCGATCCGTACGGCGTCGAATTGCACGCCCGCCTTTCTCAGATGGAACCCTGCCAGCGGAATCCAGTCGAGGTTCACCTCGCCAATTTGCGTATCCACGGGGACAGTTTCGATCCGTCCCGCTAGCGTTTTCCATGGCCGCACAGGGACCGTCGGGCAGCCGTTGACCAGCTCCAACTCCCTTTGAGGCGAGTCGAATTCGGCGGGGCTGAGTCGTGACCGGTTGAGACCGGTTGAGTCGGAGCGTGATCACAAATGGCACGAGCGGAAAACAAGGTGACGGCAGGACCGACAGCGCAGATGGTGGCCAATCTGGCCCGCAAATTGCGCGTACGGAAGGGGTGGACACAGGAGCAATTGGGGACCGAACTCGGCTTCTCCGCTGCGGCGGTGAGCGCCATGGAGACGCTGGCGCAGCCGGCGTCCGACGACATGCTGGTGGAGCTTGAGCGGGTGCTCGGGGATGGGATGGACATCTTTGAGGATGCGCGGGTGCCGGTGCGGCTGGAGAAGTTCCCGGTGCAGTTCAAGGGCTTCGCGCCCCTGGAGCAGCACGCGGTGGTGCTCCAGATGTACGAGACCCTGGTCATCAACGGGCTGTTCCAGACGGAGGAGTACGCGCGAGCCTTGATCGGCGGAGGTTACCCGCCGCTCCCGGAGCAGCGGGTCGAGGAACTGGTCCAAGCGCGCATGGAACGCCAGGCCCTCCTCGATCGGCAGCCGCGAGATCATGCGAGATCAGTTGCGGCACCTCATCACGTGCGCACACAGGCGCAACGTGACGCTCCAGGTACTCCCCCTGGAATGTGGCATGGATGGCGAATACGCGGGAGACCGTGGCGGAATGACACTGGTGGAGACTCCAGAGCACGACCACCTGGCCTTCCTCGAAATCCAGGGCGAAGGCCTGCTGATCTCCGACCCTGCAAAGGTGAGTACGTACGCCCAGCGCTATGCGAAGATCCGAGCTCAGGCCCTGGATCCTCGTGAATCGCTGGGCCTCATCGAGGAGTTGGCGGGAGAGCAGAGATGAGCAGCACCCTCCAGTGGTTCAAGTCCAGCTACAGCGACAGCGGCGGAGGCCAGTGCATCGAGGTGGCGGTCACCTGGCACAAGTCGTCGTACAGCAGCTCCAGCGGCGGCGACTGCGTAGAAGTAGGCCTCCCTTGGCGGAAGTCCTCGTACAGCGACAGTGGCGGCGGCGACTGCGTCGAGGTGGCCGCCTGCGCCCAGTCCGTCCACATACGGGACTCGAAGGTGGCCGACGGCCCCTCGTTCTCCATCGCCGCGCACGCCTGGACCGCGTTCCTGTCATGGGAAGGGGCAGCTCCCCTCACCTGACGGGCGCCGGGCACACCTCGGCGACCCGGCACACGGGAAGGGGCGCCCCTCACCTGAGGGCGGCGCCGCACAGCGGGCTCTGCTCGTACGCGTCCAGTGCGAGCAGGGCCGCACCGCTCCAACCGGCGCCCGCACCCAACGGGTGAGGAGTGCGTCCCCGGCCTCGGCCACGCCGCCGGGGACGACCGGTCTCACTCGGCGGTGTCACTCGGCGTCGCGGCGGCCCGGCGGCGGCGGAGCAGGAGGAGGCCGCCGGCGAGGGCGGCGGCGCCGCTCGCGGCCGTCCACAGCGGGAGGTCGGAGGAACCGGTGGCGGCCAGATCGCCGTCGCTCCTCCCGCCTTGGGCGCTGGGGCCGGGTGAACCGGACTTGGCGGCAGGCGTCGGCGCCGACCCGGACGGGGTGGCCTTGTCCCGGGTGAACGCCAGCGTGCCGAAGCCGAGTTCGTCGAAGCCGCCGCTGTTCCCGCCGTAGTCGCCGCCACCGCCCTCGGGCCCCATGCGGGCCACCATGTCGCCGGTGTTCGGCATGGCCATGCCGCGCCTGTTGGCGTAATGGCTGTAGACCCGCTCCCAGACCGGGCGCCACTGGCCACGGGCGCCTTCGGAGATGATGGTCTGCTTCGTTTCCACGCAGTGCGGGCCGTTCCTCCAGGTGTAGGTGGTGTACGGCACGTCGTGGCCGAGGTTGTACCGGGCGACGTACTCGCACGCCTTGCGGAACTTGGAGTCGTCCGCGCCATAGAGGTCCACGCCCTGGTTCCAGGCCATCTCGCAGATGGTGCCCATCAGGCCGATGCCCATCATGCTGTGGGCCTGGTCGCGCCCGCTCTCCTGCCACTGGGCCAGGCCCACGTCGTCGTAGACGTAGGGGATCGCCTTGGCCAGCGAGCCGTTGCCTGCGCCGTTGTGGAAGTAGTCCACCGTCTCATTGAACTTGGCCCGGTCGTCGCAGAGGATCCCGATGGCCATGAGCGAGGCCATGGAGCACAGGTCCCAGTTGGCCCAGTAGTGGCCCCAGCAATTGGTCTCGCGGTTCAGGAAGTGGTGGTTCATCGGATAGAAGTGGGTGACCATCATGTCCTGGAAACGGGCCATGTCGAAGCCGGGGTAGCCACGCATGAGTTCGCCGGCGTTGGCGAACTGGTACCCGTAGATGCCCGCCAGGAGCACGACTTCGGAGCCTCCGGCAATGCCCTTCAGCTTTCCCGACCAGGCGTTGCAGATGTCCCGCGCGGTGTCGGCGTGTGCGGTGTCGCCAGTGACCTTCCAGCGCAGCGCGTTCTGGTAGGCGGCGTGGATGTCGTTGTAGAGGATGCCGTAGTTCTGGGGACCGTCCCCTCCCCGGGCGACGGTCGCCTGCGGGTTGGGCCGCCATGTGCTCTGCGAGTGGCGGTTGGCGGTGAGCTTGGCGAAACCCGCCGTGTAAGGGGCTGCGCCCGCCTTCACCTTGGCGGCCATGCGGTCGAGATCGGCCCGGGTGTGGAGCATCCCGGGGTGCGCGAAGGACGTGCCCGCCGCCGTCGCCGTCGCCGTCGCCGGTGAGGCGGCCACGCCCGTGCCGATACCGATACCGACCGCGCCGGTCGCCGCTCCCGCGGCCTTGAGCATGCTGCGCCGACTGATCCGAAGTGTCACTGCGTCGTTCCTCGGCTCTCGTGGGGAAAGTGCCTACATAAAGGAGACAGGACACGGAGCGGGCGATAACAAAAAGTGGGCGCCACCGACGGCCGTTGTACCTCAGCGCGTGCGTCGAGTCGCTGGGCACGGTGTACACGGCCCAGTACCGTCCCGCCGAGGGCCGTGTGATGTACCACTGGCCCGGCGAGGACTCCGGGACTGCGGCTTCAATCCGGTGGGCCTCGGGCCGGGCGGCGCCCATAGTCGCGGGATGCCGATAATCGTCGGATGCCGATCCTGACCTACCCCGAGGCGGACACCCCGCCCCCGCTGCGCGACCAGGTGCTCGCCCTCCAGGACGAGGCCTGGCCGCCGGACGTACCGAGCAGCGGTTTGAGCCACGATCCGGCGCTGGAACCGCTGTCGATGCTGCTCGTCGAGGACGGCGTCGTGCTCGCCGCCCTTGACATCCTGCGCAAGGAGATCGAGCACGCGGGCGTCGGGCTGCGCGCGGGCGGCCTCAGCACGGTGGTCACGCGCCGGGCCGCGCGGGGCTTGGGCCGCGGCCACCGCCTGGTGAGCGCGGCCCGCGAGGCGATGCCCTCATACGGTCTCGACCTCGGCCTGTTCACCTGCGACCGCCCGCTCGCCGGGTTCTACGAGGGTGCGGGCTGGCAGGTGTTGTCGGGAGCCGTGCTGGTGGGCGGCACGCCTGAAGAGCCGTTCCCGAGCGACCGGGCGGGGTTCGACAAGGTCACGTTGGCCTCGTTCTTCACGGCGAAGTCCCGGACCGCCGAACCCTCGTTCCGGGCGGCGCGCATCGCCCTGCACCCGGGCCCCATCGACAAACTCTGGTGACGACCTCTGGTGACAAACCTGCGACGGAAGCGCGTTGCACCTGCTACACGCGTTCGATAGACATGGAAGTCGTCGCACGAGGCACGTGTGGCGATTCGCGGGTACCGGGTGACCGGTAACGGGTTCGGGCACCAGGTGCCCGGCACTGCGAACGGTTACAACGGTTACGACGATTACGGGGGTGTGTGCGTGAAGTTCGATATGGGGTCCACGACTCTGTCCGATCTGGGGAAGAGCACGGATGGTTCGAGTTCTGATCTGGGCACGCTGATCCGGCAGTTGGTGGCGGCCGCGGAGCCGCTGGAGGGGAAGTTCAACGGGGCGGGGAAGGCCGCGTTCGACTCCTTCAAGAACCACGCGGACGAGATCACCAACGACCTGAACGGCTCGCTCCAGGAC
>NZ_JBSFIE010000016.1:0-183975 GCF_053597395.1 Streptomyces sp. NPDC001415 | reverse complement strand
CCCTAGTAGCTCCGCTACGAGGACCTTCCGGCGCCTTGCGATCGCACGCACCAGACGCCCCGGCCTGATCCGGACGGGGTTTAGACACAGGCTCTTAGATACAGGCTCTCAGTCGCCGGATTCGATTCGGGCGGGGGCCTCGAAGCCGTCGAGGTCGTTGAGATCGTCCTCGTCGACGATGTGCATGGCCGCCTCCTCGGCCGAGGAGGCGGCCCCGTCGATGCCGACGTCCCTGGCGAGCATCCGGGTCTCTTCGTCAGGGTGCGCGCCCTCGTCGGGGGCCACGAGCCGCCCGGCGCGGGCGCCGCCGACCTCGTTGTCGCGCGGCTCGCCGTCGGTGTCCCAGGTGTCGCCCATGCCGTCGCCGTCGGTGTCGGACACCTCCGGGACCTCGTCGGCCAGGCGCTGATCGAGGCTCTCGCCGTGCAGCCGCTCGGCCGCCGTCACCCCGGAGCGCTCCACGGCCCAGGGCCGTTCCGGCGGTGAATAGCCCACGTCGAGGGGATCGGCCGGACCGTCGTCCAGGGTGTCCTCGGCGCTCAGGATGCCCTCGTCGTCCTGCACCTCGGAGCCGTCGGGCTGATAGACGTCGTCCCCCCACGCCTCACTGTCGACCACGGCTACCTCCTGGGTTGCGACCAGTGGCTCGCACGCCGCTCGGTCGGATCCGGCAGCCGCCTCCAGTCTCGGCTCGCCCACCGTCCCGCCACCACCGCACGCGAGCCACCCGGGTGACCGCAGGGCCACTTTGAACGCGTTCAACTCTGACTGTTAGGGTCGTGCTCATATCGAGGGGGCGCGATGAGGATAGTGATTCCCGGCGGAACCGGGCAGGTCGGCGCGATCCTGGACCGGGCGCTGACCGCCGCGGGCCACGACGTCGTGATCCTGACGCGGCGGCCGCGCCGCGAGCGCGAGGTGGGCTGGGACGGCGAGACGCTCGGCGCGTGGGCCGAGGCCGTCGACGGCAGCGACGTCGTGATCAACCTGGCGGGCCGCAGCGTGAGCTGCCGCTACACCGAGGCCAACCTGCGAGCCATGATGGACTCGCGGGTGCGCTCCGCCCAGATCGTGGGCGAGGCGATCGCCGCCGCCGCGCGGCCCCCGAAGGTGTGGCTCCAGATGAGCACCGCGACCGTGTACGCCCACCGCTTCGACGCGGCCAACGACGAGGCGACCGGCCTGGTGGGCGGTGCCGAGCCGGACGTCCCCGACTACTGGGGGTTCAGTGTCGAGATCGCCAAGGCGTGGGAGGCGGCCCAGGAGCGGGCCCGGACGCCGGGCACCCGCAAGGTCGCCCTGCGCTCCGCGATGGTCATGAGCCCTGACCGCGAGGGCGTCTTCGACGTCCTCCTGAAGATGGCGCGGCTCGGCCTCGGCGGGCCGGTCGCGGGCGGTCGGCAGTACGTGTCCTGGATCCACGACCGCGACTTCGTGCGGGCGGTCGAGTTCCTCGTCGAGCGCGAGGACCTCAGCGGCCCCGTGAACCTGGTGGCCCCCGCCCCGCTTCCGCAGCGGGCCTTCATGCGCGCCCTGCGCGGCGCCTGGGGTGTCCCGGTGGGGCTGCCCGCCACGAAGTGGATGGCCGAGCTGGGCGCGTTCGCGCTGCGCTCGGACACGGAGTTGCTGTTGAAGAGCCGGCGGGTGGTGCCGGGGCGCCTTCTGGAGGCGGGGTTCACCTTCGAGCACGCGGAGTGGGCGGGGGCGGCCGCCGACCTGGTCCGGCGGGTGCGGGCCGGGCGCCGTGGCCCCAACTAGCCTGTCCTGACCGGCACTTGGCCGAGCCGCGCCCTGGTTTGTCCCGGCCGGCGCTTGGCAGGGCTTCCTCACGAACGCCACTGGGGTGGCTTCCCGAAGGAGATACTTGTATAGTACAACTCATAGGAGTTGTAAAAGCCAACCATTGGGTTCGCGGCCGTCCCGACCGCGGGTCCGATCAGAAGGGTCCTGTCATGTCCGGAGGCCACAAGGCCGGACGGGTCGCCGCGCCGGGCGACGCGCGTACGGCGCCGTCGAATCCCGCGCTGCGGCACGTCCTCACACATCTGATCACCCCGCTGCTGATGTGCCTCGGCATGGGACTCGCCTACCTGGGGGCGTTCGCCACCCCCGAGCCGCACCACCTGCCGGTCGCGGTCGTCGGGGCGGGCCCCGAGGCCAAGGTGTTCGCGCAGACGGTGAAGGACGAGGCGGGCGACAAGCTCGACGTCCGCACCGTCGCCGACCGAGCCACCGCCGTCGACCAGCTCAAGCACCGGGACATCACCGGCGCCTACGTCCTGAACGCGAAGGCGCCCGAGCTCATCGTCGCCTCGGCCGGCTCCGACATGAGCGCCACCGCGGTAACGAAGGTCTTCACCCCGGTGGCCACCGCCCAGGGCGTCCCCCTGAAGGTCACCGACGTCGTACCGCCGGACTCCGACGACCCGACAGGGTCGGGCATCTTCTTCCTGCTCATCGCCGTGAGCATCGGCAGTTACGCCTCCGTCGCGGCTCTCGGCGCCGCCGGGGCCGGGCTCTCCCTGAAGATGCGGGCGGCGCTGGTGACCGGGGTCTCCTTCGCGGTCTCGTTGATCGGCGCGGCCTTCGCGGGGCCGCTGTTCCACCTGGTCGACCACGGCCTGTGGGGCGTGTGGGCGATGTCCTGGCTGTACTCGGCGGGCATCCTCTTCCTCGGCGTCGGGCTCCACACCTTCCTCAAGCGCTGGACCACGCTCGCCGTGATGGTGCTCTTCGTGATGCTCAACTTCACGAGCTCCGGCGGCCTGTTCAGGCCCGAGCTGCAGAACGGCTTCTTCGGCGGCCTGCACGCCTTCTGGAACGGCGCGGGCCTCGTCGAGGGCATCCGCGACCTGGTCTACTTCGACGGCCACGGCCTCACCCGCAACGTGTGGGCGCTCGCCGCCTGGCTGGTCCTCGGCCTCGCCGTGATGGCGCTCGCGGGACTGGCCGAACGCCGCCGGGCAGGGGCCGCGGCGCCGGCCACGGTGGAGGTGGCGCCGCCCGCCGCAGTGGCAGCCGCCCGCGCCGAAGAGGCCTCAGGGGCCGAAGCGGAGGAAGAGGAGATCGAAGAGGCCGTCGGCGTCTGACGCCGCACCTCAGCATCCGGCACAGGCTCCCAGGGCGGCCCGAGACGATCGGGCCGCCCTCGGCGTCGGTCGCGGCACCCGTGCGCTGTTGGCAGGGTTGGGCTGACAGTGCGGGGAAGGCGACACCCTGGGAGGCACCGATGCCGGCAAAGCGCACGATGCGGGTCCGCCGCGTCTACGACCCGCCCGAGGACGGCGACGGGGTACGCGTCCTGGTGGACCGGCTGTGGCCCAGGGGCCTGTCCAAAGAGCGCGCGGCCGTCGACGAGTGGCCCAAGGAGCTCACCCCCTCGACGGAACTGCGCCGCTGGTACCACGAGGACCGCACGCGCTACGCCGAGTTCCAGGAGCGGTACGAGGCCGAACTGGCCGGGCCCGAACAGAGCGAGGCGCTCGACCGGCTGCGCGACCTGGCCAAGGGCCGCACCGTCACCCTGGTGACCGCCGCGAAGGACATCGACCACAGCCATGTGCCGACGCTGGTGGCAGTCCTGGAGCGGGGCCGCCCGTCCGGGTGAGTCCGGCGGGCGGGCGATCGTCATCCGGGCTAGGCAGGGGGCATGTCACCGATGTCCCGGGTGTCCCGGATGAGTGCGATCGACCGCCGCTGGTTCGAGCGGGTGGCCACCGCGAAGCTGGCCGGCGCCGAGCAGGTGCTGCCCCGTCTCAGTCACGCCGCCAACCACGGGCGGCTGTGGTTCGCCGCGGCGGCCGCGCTCACCGTGGTCGGCGGACCCACGGCCCGCCGCGCCGCCCGGCGCGGGATCGGCGCCCTGGCGCTGGCCTCGCTCACCACCAACACCGCCGCCAAGTACGCGACCCGGCGCAGGCGCCCCGTCATTGACGCGGTACCGCTCGTGCGGCGCCTGGCGAAGATCCCGAGCAGCACCTCGTTCCCCTCCGGGCACTCCGCCTCGGCCGCCGCCTTCGCGACCGGCGTGGCGCTGGAATCCACCCGGTACGGGGCGCTGGTCGCCCCCGTCGCTGCGGCCGTGGCGTTCTCCCGCGTCTACGTCGGCGTCCACTACCCCGGCGACGTGCTGGCGGGCTGCGCGCTCGGCATGGCCGCGGCCGCCGTCACCTGCTACTGGTGGCCTCCCCGGCCGCAGCCCGTACACCCCCTGCACACCCGCGCCGCGGCGCCCGCGCTGCAACGGGGCCAAGGCCTCGTCGTGGTCGTCAACGGCGGCTCCGGCAAAGGCGTTCCGGGCCGCCTGCCCGCGCCGGACCACCTGAGGCTGCTGCTGCCCGAGGCCGAGATCGTCGAACGCGGGCCGGGCGACGACCTGGGCGCGCTGCTGGATGAGGCCGTCGCCCGGGCGGGCGAACTCGCCGGAGTGCTCGGCGTGTGCGGCGGCGACGGCACCGTGAACGCGGCCTGCGAACGCGCCGCCCGCGCCGGGCTCGCCCTCGCGGTGTTCCCCGGCGGCACCCTCAACCACTTCGCCCTCGACGCCGGAGTCGCCGCCTTCGAGGACACCGCGTACGCCGTCGAACACGGCGAGGCGATCCGCGTCGACCTGGCCCGGGTGCGCGACGACACGGGCAACGGCGTCGCGGCCTTCCTCAACACGTTCAGCATCGGCCTCTACCCGGATCTGGTCCGGATGCGCGAAGGCATGGAGGACCGGATCGGCAAGTGGCCGGCCGCCGCCATCGCCCTCGTCCGGGTGCTGCGCACCGCCACCCCCGTACGCCTGCGCATCGACGGCTGCCCGCGGGAGCTGTGGCTGCTGTTCGCGGGCAACGGCCACTACCAGCCCGACGGGCTCGCCCCCTCGCACCGGCCCCGCCTCGACGAGGGCCTCCTGGACCTGCGCACCGTCGACGCCGAGGCACCGCTCGCCCGCACCCGCCTCGCCGTCTCCGCGCTCGCGGGCGCGCTGCGCCGCTCGCACGTCTACCGCGCCGAACGCGTGCGGTCGGTGCGGCTCACCGGTCTCGACGAGGTCAACACCCTCGCGTACGACGGGGAGACCGCGGCCGCGCCGGACGCCCTGCTCCTCGACAAGGCGGACCGGGCGCTCGTCGTCTACAGCCCCGCCGAACCCCAGGACGAGATCGCCCAGCGGGCCCGCACCGCGACAGCCGCGATCGCCGCCGGAGCCACCGCGACCGGAGCGAAGACGACCCCTTGAATCCATGCAACTGCCGTGCTGGACAAGGGAGTTCGTCGACTTCCGGGCCGGAGCTTCCAACTCCGGTGGCGCGGATTACGGGTGATGTGTTCCGCCGGGCGTCCGCCCGCACACCGGGTTCGCACGGCCGCTTGCGTTAGAGCGTGCTCCAACTCGTAGCGTCTGGGACATGAACAGCGCAGAGAACGCCAAGAACGCAGTGAACGCCCCGACCGCGGCGAACGCCCAGGGCACGGAGACCACCGACGAGCGGTTCGAGCGCGGGCTCGCCGTGCTGCGTATCGTCGGCGGCCAGGAGAACCCGGCCGTCCTGGACAGCCTGGCCGACATCGCACCCGACCTCGGCCGCATGACCGTCGCCTTCGGATACGGCGATGTCCTGTCCCGCCCCGGACTCACCCTGCGCCAGCGGCAGATCGCCACCGTCGGCGCGCTGGCCGCCATGGGCAACGCGGCCCCCCAGCTGCGCTTCCACATCGACGGCGCGCTCAACGTCGGGGTCAGCCCGGCCGAGGTGGTCGAGATCCTCATCCACACCGCCGTGTACGCGGGCTTCCCCGCCGCGCTCAACGGCATCGGCGCCGCCCGCGAGGTCTTCGAGGCCCGCCCCGACGTCGCCGCGACCCCGGTCGACACCGAGCCGCTGCCGGGCGACCGGTACGAGCGAGGGCTCGCCAAGCTCGCCGAGGTCGACGGGCACGCGGGTGACCAGGTCGTCGCCTCGATGCGGGACATCGCGCCCGATCTGATGCGCTACATCGTCGAGTTCGCCTTCGGGGACATCTACTCCCGCTCCGCGCTGGACCTCAAGTCGCGCGAACTGGCCAGCGTCGCCATGTGCACCGCCCTCGGCACGGCCGCGCCGCAACTGCGCGTCCACATCAACGGCCTGCTCAACGTGGGTGGCACCCGAGAGGAGGTCGTCGAGGTCATCACGCAGATGGCGGGCTACGCGGGCTTCCCCGCCGCGCTCAACGGCATCACCGCGGCGCGGGAGGTCTTCGAGGCGCGGGGCGCCTCCGGCGGTGCGGCGAAGGGGCAGGCCGGCTGAGAGCCTGTGTGCCAGGCGTCGCGGGCCCGGGCGGGGTTCAGTCACAGGCTGTGAGCGCCCCGCGCCCCTGGGGGCGCCACAGGGTGGCCGACGCAGCAGGTGCCGTGGTCGCCGACCCTGGATACGCTCGAATGCGGGCAGAAGTCGTACGCCCCGAGGAGGTCAAGGAACCCGAAGACCGACAGAACCGGCACCACGTTCCCGACCACCGCCCGCCCCGGACCGAATGCCGGAGGGTGTGCCTCCATGACGAGCCCGAGCCCGAGCCCCGCCGCGCGGCCCGCGATGAGTCCCGACGAGCGGGCGCGGCGCGGACGTGCCGCCCGCAAGCGGCTCTCCCGCTCCGCGCACGGTCGGTGGATCCCGGGCGCCGACCGGCCCGACCCGCTGGCCGTCCTCGCGGAACAGGCCCGGACGCGGGTGCCCGAGCTGGTGCCGATCCGGTACGGGCGGATGGCCCAGAGCGCGTTCCGCTTCCTGCGCGGGGCGCCCGCGGTGATGGCCGCCGACCTCGCCGCGCAGGAGAACACCGGCCTGACCGTCCAGCTCTGCGGCGACGCCCACCTGTTGAACTTCGGCGTGTTCGCCTCGCCCGAGCGGGCCCTTCTGTTCGACGTCAACGACTTCGACGAGACCTGCCCCGGCCCCTTCGAATGGGACGTCAAGCGGCTCGCCGCCAGCGCTGCCGTCGCCGCCCGTGAGAACGGGCACCCGGACGCCGACGTCCGCGGCTCGGCACTGGCCGCGGCGGAGGCGTACCGCCGAGGGGTGCGCAGGCTCGCCACCCGAGGCGAGCTCGACGTCTGGTACGAGCACATCGACACCCGGGACATCGTGCGCATGGTCCGCCGCACCGGCGGCCACAAGGCGGTCGAGGCGGGCCTGGCCAGGGCGCGCGGCCGCACCAGCCTGCGAGCCCTCGCCCTGCTCACCGAGATCCGCGAGGGGCGGCGCCGCATCATCGACGACCCGCCGCTGCTCGACCCGGTCGCCGCCCCCGACCTGGTGGCACTGCGGAAGGTCTTCAGCGACTACCGCTCGTCGCTCGCCGAGGAACGGCGCGTCCTGCTCGACCGGTACCGGTTCGTGGACGCGGCCCGCAAGGTCGTCGGGGTGGGCAGTGTCGGCACCCGCTGCTACATCGTGCTCCTGGAGGGCAGGGACGCGGCCGATCCGCTGTTCCTCCAGATCAAGGAGGCCGAGCGGTCGGTGCTCGAACCGTATCTGCCCGGCGTGGCCCACCCCCACCACGGACACCGGGTGGTCGCCGGGCAGCGCCTGATGCAGGCCGCCGGTGACATCTTCCTCGGCTGGATGACCGGCCCGCGGGGGCGGCACTTCTACTGGCGCCAGCTCCGCGACATGAAGGGCTCCGTCGACCTCGACGGGATGTCCCCGCAGGTCCTGGGCGCGTACGCGGGCCTGTGCGGGACCGCCCTGGCGCGCGCCCACGCGCGGTCCGGCGACCGCATCGCGATCGCCGCCTACCTCGGGGGCTCCGACGCCTTCGAGCGGGCCGTCGCCACGTTCGCGGTGCGCTACGCCCAGCAGAACGCCGCCGACCACGCCGCCCTGGTGGCGGCCGTGGCCGACGGCACGATCGAGGCTGTCACCGGCATCTGACCCGCCGGGCCAGAGCCTGTGTCTCGACCTCGCCCGGGCCCGGGCGCCGGCGTGAACCACAGCCGGAGGATCCCGTCGTCGATCGCCGATCGCCGATCACGCGATGGTCATGTCGCCTTCCTGGATGGGGAGTTGAGCCGGAAAGCCCCGGCGCCGGACGTCATTCGACCCCGTCGGCACCGAGGGTGCTACTCTGCAAGCAGCACGTGTGTACGCCCCTTCTTCGCGGCGTCCGTGCTCGTTTCCTCCCGGCGCCGCCTCCAGCGCGGCCCCCGCTGTTCCCCTCCCGGCCGCCGTACGGCCCGGACTTCTCCTGCGCCCCGTCGCGCGAAGGGACCCTCCTGTGCTCAGCACGCTCGAACACCCCCGAACCATCCACCACGACCACCCCATCGAGGCCCCGCTCGCCGGCGTCCTCGACCTCACCGGCGGGCAGGGCCGCATCCGGACCGCCGGCTGCACACCCGCCCCGGGCGACGTGAAAGTCCCGCCCGCCCTCATCCGCCAACTCGCCCTGCGCAGCGGCGACTTCATCGAATGCGAAGGCCCGAGGCCCGAGCATGTCGTACGGGTCAACGGCCGGCCCGTCGAAGCGCTGCGCCACCGGCCGCACTTCGCCGACCTCACCCCGCTGCACCCGCGTGAACGGCTGCGCCTCGAAACCCGGCCCGACCGGCTCGCCGGCCGCGTCGTCGACCTCGTCGCACCCGTCGGCAAGGGCCAGCGCGGCCTCATCGTGGCCCCGCCGAAGACCGGGAAGACCGTCCTGCTCAAGGAGTTGGCCCAGGCGATCGCCCACAACCACCCCGAGTGCCATCTGATGGTGGTCCTGGTCGACGAACGGCCCGAAGAGGTCACCGACATGCGGCGCTCGGTCCACGGTGAGGTGCTGGCCTCCACCTTCGACCGGCCGCCGAAGGAGCACATCGCGCTCGCGGAACTCGCCATCGAGCGCGCCAAGCGCCTGGTCGAGCAGGGCCGCGACGTCGTCGTGCTCCTCGACTCGCTCACCCGGCTGTGCCGCGCCCACAACAACGCCGCCGGACCCGGCGGACGCACCCTCAGCGGCGGGGTCGACGCGGCCGCGCTGCAGGGCCCCAAGCGGCTGTTCGGCGCCGCGCGGCTCACCGAGGAGGCCGGCTCCCTCACCATCCTCGCGACCGCCCTGGTGGAGACCGGATCGCGGGGCGACGACTACTTCTTCGAGGAGCTCAAGTCCACCGGCAACATGGAACTCCGGCTCGCCCGCACTCTCGCCGACAAGCGACTGTTCCCGGCCGTCGACGTCACCCCCTCCGGGACCCGACGCGAGGAACTCCTCCTGAACCAGGGCGAGTTGACCGCCGTACGCGCACTGCGCCGGGCGCTGCACCATCAGGACCCGCACGGCGCACTCGACGCGCTGCTCGACAAGCTCCGCCAGACACCCGACAACGCCGCCTTCCTGCGGCAGGTCCGGCTCACCGCCTGAAAGTGTCCGCACCCCGGGGCTCGGCCGCCGTCAGGAGCCGTCGCTCGTCGGGGATCTTCAGGGGAGCAGCTTGTCCAGGGCGGCCGGCCCCTCCGCGGCCAGCTTGCGCTCGGCCCAGGCCAGGTTCTGCGGGGTGACGTCCCGCCCGGACGCGAGCACCAGGTCCTCGGCGGTGACCTCGCCCCCGGATCCCGTGTGCAGCAGGGCATCGGGGGTCACGAGGTCGCGCTGCGGGCTGGAATCGGACTGCTCGTTCATGCCGCCTCCTACGTCTCTCCGGTAATGCACCATTCTCGCCCCCGCCTACCCGGACCGCATCCGGCCCACACGGCCCGCCCGCACCACGGCACGGAGACCGCCCCGGCCCCTCTGCGCCGCGATTCAGGGGCTCGCCCGGCTCGCGTGCCGCCACGAGCCGTACACCGTACGTTCAGGGCTCCCGGCCCAGTACGCCGCACGGCTCAGGGGGTCGCGTAGACCCGGCCCGCGTACGACGAGAAGGCCTCCGCGGTGAGCTTGCGCGCCAGGTCCGCCTCGGTGATCATCCCGACCGGCGTGCCGTCCTCGACCACCACGATCCGGCGGATCCGTGCCTCGCTCATCGCCCTGACCGCGAGGGCGGCGTCCGCGCCGGCGTCGACGGTGTGCACGCCGCCCTCCGCGAGGTCGCCCGCGGTCACCTTCGAGGCGTCCTTCCCCGCGGCCAGCGCCTTCACGACGATGTCCCGGTCGGTCACGATGCCCGCCAGCTCGCCGTCGCTGCCCTTGACCGGCAGCGCGCCGATCTCGTGGTCGCGCATCAACTGGGCGGCCCGGTCGAGGGTTTCGGATGCGGCGACGCAGCGTACGTCCGCCGTCATCAGGTCACGGGCAGTGGTGGTCACGGGGGCCTCCGGGTCAGGTGCGGAAGGTGTACGGAGTCGACGCACACGCCTCGGCCATGCTCACCGCACACCCCCGCCTCCGGCGACCGCTCGACGCCGATCGGGTGTCCGGGCCCCGGGGTCCGCCGGGCGGTGCGCGCAAGAGGGCGGCGGCTCCCCTTCCAGATTCTTGGAACACGTTCTACTGTGTGCGCCGCCGTACCGCGACCGTCCTGGAGGGGCCGTGCACCTCGAATACACGCCTGAGCAGCAGCAGTTGCGCACCGAGCTGCGGACCTACTTCGCCGGTCTCGTGCCGGACGACGTCCACGCCCGGTACGCCGACCCGGCCGCGCAGAAGCGGTTCTACCGCGAGACCGTGCGGCGGCTCGGCGGGGACGGCTGGCTGGGGGTGGGCTGGCCCGAGGAGTACGGAGGGCGCGGGCTGAGCCCGATGGAGCAGTTCATCTTCTTCGACGAGGCCGCCCAGGCCGGGGTCCCACTGCCGCTGATGGCACTGAACACGGTCGGCCCGACGATCATGCAGTTCGGCACCCAGGAGCAGAAGGCGTACTTCCTGCCGAAGATCCTCTCCGGCGAGATCGACTTCGCGATCGGCTACAGCGAGCCGGACGCGGGTACGGACCTCGCGGCCCTGAAGACGCGTGCGGTGCGCGAGGGCGACGCGGACACCGGCACCTACACAGTGAACGGGCAGAAGATCTGGACCACGAACGGGGACACGGCCGACTGGGTGTGGCTCGCCGTCCGCACCGACCCGGACGCCCCCGCGCACAAGGGCATCACCATGCTCCTCGTCCCGACCTCCGACCCCGGCTACAGCTGCACCCTGATCAACACGCTCGCCTCGCACGACACCACCGCCAGCTACTACGAGAACATCCGCGTTCCCGCGTCGCGCCGGGTCGGCGAGGAGAACAAGGGCTGGCGCCTGATCACCAACCAGCTGAACCACGAGCGGGTCACCCTCGCGGCGCACGGCACGATGGCGATCCGCGCCCTGCACGACGTCCAACGCTGGGCCGCCGACACCAAACTCGCCGACGGCCGCCGCGTCATCGACCTGGGCTGGGTGCGCAAGAACCTGGCCCGCACCCACACCCGCCTGGACGCGATGAAGCTGCTGAACTGGCAGATGGTCAACGCCGTCCAGGAAGGCACCCTCACCCCCCAGGACGCCTCGGCCGTCAAGGTGTACGGCTCGGAAGCCCGCAGGGACGCCTACGCCTCCCTCATGGAGATCGTCGCGGCGGCCGCCCCGATGAAGGAGGGCTCGTCGGGAACAGTCCTGCACGGCGAACTGGAACGCGGCTACCGCTCGGCGGTGATCTTCACGTTCGGGGGTGGGAACAACGAGATCCAGCGGGAGATCATCGCTTGGATCGGCCTGGGGATGCCCCGGGTGCGGCGGTAGCGCGACCCGTACCCCCGGGCCGAGGCACCGACTAACCTTCAGATGTGACAGGCACGCCCGGCCCTGAGCGCACACCCACCGGAGGTGGCGGATGGCGGACGCCGACCCGGGCTACTTCGGCCCCGAATCGGTCACATGGCAGCTGCACAGCGACCCCATGATGTGGGTCGCGGGGGTCCGGGCGCTCTACCTCCAGGCGCTGCACCCGCGCGCCGTGCGCGGGGTCATGCAGAACTCCGACTTCCGCAGGGACGCCTGGGGACGGCTGATGCGCACCGCCAACTTCGTCGGGACGCTCTCGTACGGCACGAAGGAGGCGGCCGAGCAGGCCGGCGCCCGGGTGCGGCGCATCCACGCCCTGCTCAAGGCGGACGATCCCGGGACGGGGGAGCGGTTCGGGATCGACGACCCCGAGCTGCTCCTGTGGGTGCACTGCGCCGAGATCGACAGCTATCTCGGGGTCGTGCGGCGCTCGGGGTTCCGGCTGAGTGACGCCCAGGCCGACCGGTACGTCGGCGAACACCGGGTGGACGCCCGCCTGGTGGGCCTCGACCCGGCGGGCGTGCCCGGCACCGTGGCCGATCTTGCCGCCTACTTCGACTCCGTACGGCCCGAGCTCGCGGTCACCGCCGACGCGCGGGACGTCGACGACTTTCTGCGGCGGCCGCCCGTCCATCCGCTCCTGATTCCGGCGCGCGAGCTGGTGTGGCGGCGCGTGGCCCGCCTCGCCTACGCCTCCCTGCCCCCGTACGCCCAGGAGCTCTACGGGCGGCCCGCCCCCGCCGAGCGCACCGTGAACCGCCGACTCACGATCACCGGAACGGCCCTGCGCCGCATCCCCGCGACCGTGCGCTGGCAGCTTCCGCCCCGGCACATCCTCAAGGCGGTGGCCCGGCTCGGACCCGACTCCCGGCCCGCCCCGTACAAACTCCGCAGACAGGCCGCCATACTGGACGGGCCGGGGAGGGCGCATGGTCAGTGACGGGGGCGGCGGCATCGGATGGCGGACACCAGACTGATCCACGGCCGCTACCGGCTGCTCGACCTGATCGGGCGCGGCGGCATGGGAGAGGTGTGGCGCGCCCGCGACGAATCGCTGGAGCGGCACGTCGCGGTGAAACTGCTCAGACCGCTGGCGCCGGGCCACGAGGAGTCGTTCACGCGGGTGCTCCGCGAGCGCTTCCGGCGCGAGGGCCGGGTCGCCGCCGCGCTCCAGCACCGCGGCGTCACCGTCGTCCACGACTTCGGGGAGTACGAGGGCGGGCTCTACCTCGTCATGGAACTGCTCGAAGGCCGCAACCTGAGCCAGCTCCTGGACGACAACAAGCAGCATCCGCTGCCGGTGCCGGACGTCGTGGACATCGGCGAACAGGTCGCGGCGGCCCTCGCCTACACGCATCAACAGGGCATCGTCCACCGGGACTTGAAGCCCGCCAACATCATGCGGCTCGACGACGGCACCGTGAAGATCTGCGACTTCGGCATCGCCCGGCTCGGCGCCGACATCGGCGTCACCAGCCGCCTCACCGGCACCGGCATCGCCATGGGCACCCCGCACTACATGTCGCCCGAACAGATCGGCGGCGTCGAGGTCGACCACCGCAGCGACCTCTACTCGCTGGGCTGCGTGCTCTACGAGCTGTGCACCGGCGCGCCGCCGTTCGACCTGGACGACGCCTGGGCGGTGCTCGTCGGCCACCGGGACACCCCGCCCCGGCCGCCCCGCGAGCACCGCGCCGAACTGCCCGAGTTCCTCGAACGGGCCGTGCTCGATCTGCTGGCGAAGGAACCCGGTCAACGCCCCGAAGACGCAAGGGAGTTGGGGCGCATGCTGGCCGCGGGCCGAGGTGCGCCGCGTCCCCTCGCCGACCCCGTACCGCTGCCCCCGCGCCACGCGCCCCGGCTCCCCTCCTGGACCAGGGGCATGACCACCGGCCACAAGGCGACCCGCACGTTCACCCCGGCCATGGCGCCCGACCCCACCGCGGGCCTCACCGGCGAATGGACCACCCCGCACGCCCCCACCCCGCAGGACGCGGACCGGCCGACCCCGCCGCCGGAAGTCCTCGCCGACCTGAACGAGCGCCACGAAGCGGCGCTCAAGACAGGTCGCCTCGGCCGGTGGGCGGAGGCGGCCGAGGCCCACCGGGCGGTCGCCGCCGAACGCGCCCACGTCCTCGGCCCCGACCACCCCGACACGCTCTCCAGCCACTACGAAGCGGGCTTCGCGCTCACCCGGACGGGCCGCGCGGCCGACGCGCTGCGCGAGCTCGGCAAGGCCACCGGCGGCAGAGCCCGCTCGCTCCGGCCCGACCACCCCGGCACCCTGGACGCGCGCCAGGAGACCGCGTACGTCCTCGGCCGGCTCGGCCGCCACTTCGAGGCGCACCAGCTGTACGCGACGGTCCTCGCGGCCCGCGAGCGCACCCAGGGTCCCGACGCCCCGGACACCCTGCGCTGCCGGCACGACCTCGCCGTCGTCCTCGGCCGGCTCGGCCGCCTGGAGGACTCCCGCACCATGGCCCAGGACGTGGTCGCCGCCCGGACCCGGGTGCTCGGCGCTGGGCACCCCGAAACGCTGGCCACGCAGTACGAAGTGGCCTACGTGCTCGGCCTGTTGGGGCGCTGGATCGAGGCGCTGGCCATCTGCCGCGAGGTCGCCCGGGGGCGGGCCGCGGCGCTCGGCTCCGACCATGCGGACACCCTCGCCGCCCGCTACGAGATCGGCGTCGGCCTCGGCCGGCTCGGCCGCAGCCCAGAGGCCCTGGAGCTGTACCGCGACCTCGTCGAGGACCGGCTGCGGGTCAGCGGCCCCGAGGACCCGGAGACGCTGCGCGCCCGGCACGGCCTCGGTGTCAACCTCGGGCGGCTCGCGCGCTGGGAGGAGGCCCTCCAGGAGGCGCGCGAGGTGTGCGCCCTGCGCGAGCGGGTGCACGGCCCCGACCACCCCGACACCCTGATCAGCCGCCGCGAGATCGCCGTGGGCCTCGGCTGGCTGGGCCGCTGGCCCGAGGCGCTGGCCGTCTACCGCCACATCGCCGAGTCCCGCGAGCGGGTCCTGGGTGCGGCCCACCCGGACGCACTGGCCGCCCGCAACGACGAGGCCCAGTGCCTGGAACAGCTCGGCCGGGGGCCGGAGGCGGTGGAGCTGTACCGCAAGGTGGCGGCCCTGCGGCAGCGCGGCGGCAGCGGGCACTGAGAGCCTGTGTCTGAACCCCGCCCGGAGCAAGCCGCCGTTCGGACCCGCGCACCGAGGCCGGCGGCCGTCCCGTCCGGCCCGGGACGGGTTCCCCCGGCGATCATCCCGTGTTACCAAGAGGCATGCCCGCACGCACCGCGTTCGCCCGTGACCTGTACGACGCCGTCATCGTCGGAGGCGGCCACAACGGCCTGGTCGCCGCCGCCTACCTCGCCCGCGCCGGCAAGTCCGTCCTCGTCCTCGAACGGCTCGGCCACACCGGCGGCGCCGCCGTCTCGACCCGCCCCTTCGCGGGCGTGGACGCCCGGCTCTCGCGCTACTCCTACCTGGTCTCGCTGCTGCCCAAGAAGATCGTCGACGATCTCGGGCTCGACTTCACGGTCCGCAAGCGCACGGTGTCCTCCTACACGCCGACCGTGCGCGACGGGCGCCCCGGCGGCCTCCTGGTCGGCGGCGGCCAAGACCGTACCGCCGCCTCCTTCCGCCGACTGACCGGATCCGACGCCGAGTTCAGAGCCTGGCAGGCCTTCTACGAGACCACCCGCCAGGTCGCCGAACGGGTCTTCCCCACCCTCACCGAGCCCCTGCCCACCGCGGCCGCGCTGCGGGAGCGGGTCGCGGACGACGCGGCGTGGCGGATGCTCTTCGAGGAGCCCATCGGCGTCGCCGTGGAGGACCGCTTCACCGACGACCTCGTCCGCGGTGTCGTCCTCACCGACGCCCTCATCGGCACGTTCGCCGACGCCCACGACCCCTCGCTCGCCCAGAACCGCTGCTTCCTCTACCACGTGATCGGCCAGGGCACCGGCGACTGGGACGTACCCGTCGGCGGCATGGGCGCACTCACCGACGCCCTCGCCGAGGCCGCGCGGGCGGCCGGTGCGGAGATCGCCACCGGGCACGAGGCGACCGCGATCCGTACCGACGGCACCGAGGCCGAGGTCTCGTACGCCACGAGCGAGGCAGCCGGCACGGTGGCCGCCCGCCACGTCCTGGTGAACGCCTCGCCGCAGGCCCTGGCCGAGCTCGTCGGCGACACCCCGCCCGAGCGCGCCGAGGGCGCCCAGCTGAAGGTCAACATGCTGCTCAAGCGGCTGCCCCGGCTCCGGGACACCTCCGTCGACCCCCGCGAGGCCTTCGCCGGAACCTTCCACATCGCCGAGGGATACGGCCAGTTGGCGACCGCGTACGCCGAGGCCGCGCGCGGGGAGCTGCCGTCCGCCCCGCCCTCGGAGATCTACTGCCACTCGCTGACCGACCCCTCGATCCTCGGCCCCGAACTCGCGTCCCGGGGCTACCAGACCCTCACCCTGTTCGGCCTGCACACCCCGGCCCGTCTGTTCGCCGGCGACAACGACAAGGCGCGCGAGCAACTGCTCGCCGCGACCCTCGCTCAGCTGGACGCCCACCTCGACGAACCGCTCGGGGACTGCCTGGCCCCGGACGCGGACGGCCGCCCCTGCATCGAGGCGAAGACCCCCCTCGACCTGGAACGCGACCTGCGGCTGCCCGGCGGCAACATCTTCCACCGCCCCCTCGCCTTCCCCTACGCCGACGATTCCACGGGCCGCTGGGGCGTCGAAACCGGCCTCGCGAACGTATGGCTGTGCGGGGCGGGCGCCGTACGCGGCGGCGGCGTGAGCGGCATCCCGGGCCACAACGCGGCGATGGCGGTGCTGGGCCGCTGATCTTCTCAACCCCCCTGTCCATCAGGTCAGTCGGGAGACTTCTCCCAACCCGCCGCCTCGATCCTGGCGGCGTCGTCCCCCCGCGCCTCGTCGAAGAGCACCCGCCGCTCCTCGGCGACCCGCAGCCCGTCGACGTACACGCCTCGGCCGACGTACAGCGGGCCCGTCGTGTACCGCCAGCGCAGCCGCACCGGCCGGCCGCGCCAGGCCGCCAGGTCCGCCGTCGCCTCGTGCCAGACCCGCCCTGACCACCCCGTCACCGACCCGGCCGGGTGCTCCACGGCCCCTTCTCCCGGGCGTACGGTCGTGAACGGCACGGGCCGCCATGCGGACCCCGAGTCCGCCGAGGCCTCCAGGGCGACGACCCCCACGCCCGGCTCGGTGTCCCACCACAGGGAACAGCTGAGCCGGGTGCGGTCGGAGGCGACGGACAGCTCGGGCAAGGTGAGCGTGGCGCTCGTCCCGCGCGCCATGCCCGCGAACCAGGACGTCCCGCCGTGCGCGGGACGGACCGCGACGGCTCGCGCCAGCGCGTTGCCCGCCGCCACGCGCGGCGCGGACCCGGAGCGCCAAGTGCGCACCGGATGAACGGAGTTGGCGAGCAGCACGAGAAACGTGTCGGTGCTCGGGTCGATGACGATGCTGGTGCCGGTGAACCCGGTGTGCCCCGCGCTGCGCGGTGTCGCCATCGCGCCCATGTACCAGTGCTGGTAGAGCTCGAACCCGAGCCCGTGCTCATGGCCGGGGAAGGCCGTGTTGAAGTCCCTGAACAGCAGGTCCACGGAGGCGGGGGTCAGGATCCGGGTCCGGCCGTAGGCGCCGCCGTTCAGCAGCGTACGGGCGAGGATCGCGAGGTCCCAGGCGCGGGAGAAGACCCCGGCGTGGCCCGCGACGCCGCCGAGGCAGTACGCGTTCTCGTCGTGGACCCCGCCCCACACCAGGCCCCGGTCGATCCCCGACCACGGCTTGCGGGCGTCCTCGGTCGCCGCGATCCCCGGCTTCCAGGAGGCGGGCGGGTTGTAGCGAGTGCGGTGCATCCCGAGTGGAGCAGTGATCTCGTCGTGGAGCAGTGCATCCAGCGGGCGTTCGGTGATCTTCTCCAGGACCAGTTGGAGGGAGATCAGATTGAGGTCGGAGTAGAGGTAGGTGCTGCCGGGCGGGCTCGCCGGGGGCTCGTTCCAGATGAGCTTCAGCTTCTCCTCGTACGTCGGCGCCCCGTACAGCGGCATCCAGGACCGGAACCCCGAGGTGTGGGTGAGCAACTGCCGTACGGTGACGGCCTGTTTGCCCGCTGCCCCGAACTCGGGCAGGTACGAGGCGACCGTGCGGTCGAGGCCCAGCGCGCCGCGCTCGATCTGCTGGACGGCGAGCAGTGAGGTGAACAGCTTGGAGAGCGAGGCGAGGTCGTACACCGTGTCCTCGGCCGCCGCGATCCGCCGCTCCCGCGGGAACTCCACGGCCCGGTCGCGCTTCTCGTCGTACGCCGCGTAGCGCACCGCGCTGCCGATGGGGTGGTGCAGCGCCACCGTGCCGCCGCGTCCCGCGAGCAGCACGGCGCCCGCGTACCAGGGGTGCTCGGGGGAGGGGCCGAGGAACTTCTCCGCGTCCGCGACGAGGCGGTCCAGGTGCTCGGGCAGCAGCCCGGCCTGCTGGGCGGACCCACGCCGCAGCGTCCGGCCGCGCCCTGCCGCGATCGCCTCCCCGCCCGGCGACGAGCCCACCACCAGCGCACCTCCCAGAGCCATGGCCGCACCGGCCAGCCGTCGCCTGCTGACGCCCCGGACTTCCTCGGCCACTGCCGCACCCTTTCCTGCGCGCCTTTCCGAGGCGCCTTCCCGACGCGGTTCACGACGCCGGCTCCACGCGGGTTCCACGCCGTTTCCGACATGGCGAAAGTATCTTTCGTGATCACGCCAGACACCGGAAACTTTCTTCCGTCGACCTGCCCGTGTCAATGAGGCGGCGAGTCGTGACAGCACACGGCAAAGAATCTGACGCAGCATCAGAAAATCTCTTCCCTCGTCGCCCCGGCTGCGGCATCCTGCGCCCCATGCAGACGGAGCTGAGCAAGAAACTGGGAGTCGAGCACGCCGTCTTCGGCTTCACGCCGTTCCCGGCGGTGGCCGCGGCCATCACCCGGGCCGGCGGATTCGGTGTGCTCGGCGCGGTCCGCTACACGGCGCCCGACGACCTCGCGCGCGACCTCGACTGGATGCAGGAGCACACCGACGGGCTGCCGTACGGGCTCGACGTGGTGATGCCCGCCAAGAAGGTCGAGGGGGTCGGCGAGGCGGAGGTCGAGGCCATGATCCCCGAGGGGCACCGGCAGTTCGTGCGGGACACCCTCGCCAAACACGGGGTGCCCGAACTCGCCGAGGGCGAGGCGTCCGGCTGGCGCATCACCGGCTGGATGGAGCAGGTGGCCCGGGGCCAGCTCGACGTCGCCTTCGACTACCCGATCAAGCTTCTTGCCAACGCGCTCGGTTCACCACCCGCCGACGTGGTCCGGCGCGCCCACGACAACGGCGTGCTCGTCGCCGCGCTCGCGGGCAGCGCGCGGCACGCCCGTCACCACGCGGACGCGGGCATCGACATCGTCGTGGCCCAGGGCTACGAGGCCGGCGGGCACACCGGGGAGATCGCCACCATGGTGCTCGTGCCCGAAGTCGTCGACGCCGTCGGTCCGTTGCCGGTCCTGGCGGCCGGGGGCATCGGCAGCGGCGAGCAGATCGCCGCGGGGCTCGCGCTCGGCGCCCAGGGCGTGTGGCTCGGCTCGCTCTGGCTCACCACCACCGAGGCCGAACTCCACTCCCGCGCGCTCACCCGCAAGCTCCTCGCGGCCGGCTCCGGCGACACCGTCCGCTCCCGCGCGCTCACCGGAAAGCCCGCCCGTCAGCTCCGTACCGAATGGACCGACGCCTGGGACGACCCGGCCGGACCCGGCACCCTGCCCATGCCGCTCCAGGGCCTGCTGGTCGCCGAGGCCGTGTCCCGCATCCAGAAGTACGAGGTGGAGCCGCTGCTCGGCACCCCAGTCGGCCAGATCGTCGGGAAGATGACCGCCGAACGCAGCGTCCAGGAAACCTTCGACGAGCTCACGCGCGGCTTCGAGCGTGCCATCGACCGCATCAACCGCATCGCCGGGAGGGACGCCCGATGAACCAGCCGCCCAACGGCTTCTGGGCCCAGGCAGCCGCCGACCCCGACCGTCCGGTCCTCGTCGCCCCGGACGGCGAACAGTGGACGGCGGGCCGCCTGCACGGCGCCGTCAACCAACTCGTGCACGGCCTGCGGGCCGCGGGCCTGGAGCGCGGCGACGCCTTCGCGGTGGTGCTGCCCAACGGAGTCGAGTTCTTCACGGCCTATCTCGCCGCCTCCCAGGCCGGCTTCTACCTCGTGCCCGTCAACCACCATCTGGTCGGCCCGGAGATCGCCTGGATCGTCTCCGACTCGGGCGCCAAGGTCCTCATCGCGCACGAGCGGTTCGCCGACGCGGCCACCGCCGCCGCCGACGAGGCGAAGCTGCCCGCATCCCACCGCTACGCCGTCGGCACGATCGCGGGCTTCTCGCCGTACGCCCAACTCCTGGACGGGCAGCCGGAGTCGGCGCCGTCGGACCGCACGCTCGGCTGGGTCATGAACTACACCTCCGGCACCACCGGACGCCCACGCGGCATCCGGCGCCCGCTGCCCGGAAAGCCGCCGGAGGAGACGTACCTCGGCGGATTCCTCGCCATCTTCGGCATCAAGCCGTTCGACGACAACGTCCACCTGGTGTGCTCGCCGCTCTACCACACGGCGGTCCTCCAATTCGCGGGCGCCTCCCTGCACATCGGGCACCGCGTCGTCCTCATGGACAAGTGGACGCCCGAGGACATGCTGCGCCTCATCGACGAACACGCCTGCACCCACACCCACATGGTGCCGACCCAGTTCCACCGGCTGCTCTCGCTGCCCGACGAGGTGAAGGCGCGGTACGACGTCTCCTCGATGCGGCACGCCATCCACGGCGCCGCGCCCTGCCCCGACCACGCCAAACGCGCCATGATCGACTGGTGGGGGAGCTGCGTCGAGGAGTACTACGCGGCCAGCGAGGGCGGCGGTGCCTTCGCGACCGCCGAGGACTGGCTGAAGAGGCCCGGCACGGTCGGAAAGGCCTGGCCCATCAGCGAGCTGGCGGTCTTCGACGACGACCAAGTCCGCCTTCCCGCAGGCGAGTTGGGCACCGTCTACATGAAGATGTCGACCGGCGGCTTCAGCTACCACAAGGACGAGAGCAAGACGCGGAAGAACCGCATCGGCGACTTCTTCACCGTCGGCGACCTCGGCTACCTCGACGAGGACGGCTACCTCTTCCTCCGCGACCGCAAGATCGACATGATCATCTCGGGCGGTGTCAACATCTACCCGGCCGAGATCGAGGCCGCGCTGCTGACCCACCCGGCCGTCGCGGACGCCGCGGCCTTCGGCATCCCGCACGCCGACTGGGGCGAGGAGGTGAAGGCCGTCGTCGAAGTGGCCGAGGGACACGAGGCGGGCGACGCCCTCGCCACCGAGATACTCGCCCACTGCGCAGGCCGGTTGGCCGGATACAAGCGCCCCAGGACCGTCGACTTCATCGAGACGATGCCGCGCGACCCGAACGGCAAGCTCTACAAGCGGCGGCTGCGCGAACCGTACTGGGAAGGCCACTGAGCGCTCCGCGGGAAGTGGAGTGTTTCATCCGCGGGCCGATGGGGCTGGGCGCGCAGTTCCCCGCGCGCGATGTGACCCGGCGGACACCTGCCCGGGCCCGCTGGCGCCCCGGCACGCCGTCGAGTTGAATGACGCGGCAGCCGCCGGGGCACGAGCCGACGGCACCGTACGGGGAGGTGGCACACGTCATGACGGAACACGCCGAGGAGTTCGAGGACCACCGGCAGGTGCTGCTCGGGCTCGCCTACCGGCTGCTCGGCTCCGTGTGGGACGCCGAGGACGTCGTCCAGGACGCCTATCTGCGCTGGAGCCGGGTCGACCGGGCCGAGGTCAGGGACGCGCGCGGCTTCCTCATCACCGTCGTATCGCGGCTCGCCATCGATCAGCTTCGCTCGGCGCGGGTGACCCGCGAGGCGTACGTCGGGCCGTGGCTGCCCGAGCCCGTCGCCACCGACGCGCTCGGCCCGCTGGACACGGCCGAGCTGCGCGACACCGTCGCCTACGCCACCGTCCACCTCATGGAACGTCTCTCGCCGCCGGAGCGCGCCGTGTTCGTACTGCGCGAGGCCTTCCAACTGCCGTACGAGGAGATCGCGTCCATCGTCGACGCGAGCGTCGCCAACTGCCGCCAGATGTTCAGCAGGGCCGGCCGTCACCTGGCCGCCGGCCGCGACCGCTTCCCGCTGTCCGACGACGAACACGCCAAGCTGCTCAGCCGCTTCCTCGAAGCGGCCGCGGGCGGCGACCTGAGCGCGCTCGCCGACCTGCTCGCCGAGGACGTCGTGGCCTGGAGCGACGGCGGCGGCAAGGTCAGGGCCGCGCTGCGCCCCGTCATGGGCCGCAAGAAGGTGCTCGCCTTCATCACCGGCCTGCTCAACCGGTACGAGCTGGAGAGCTTCGAGGTCATCGACATCAACGGCGGCCCGGCCCTGTCCATCACCGCGGCCGGCCAGCGCCAGATCGGCCTGGTCGCCTTCCGCGACGGGCTCATCGACGCCATCTACACCATCCGCAACCCCGACAAGCTCACCCACCTGCCGTCCTAGGGACACGCCGTTCGGCGGGGAAAGCCGGCCACGTCTTGACCCCGCCGGACGGGCCACCCAGGATCCAGCCATGGAAGAGGTACGCAGCAGCACCGTCGACGGCATCGTGCGCCGCAGCGCCCGCCGCACTCCCGACCGCACCGCCGTCCGGTACGCGGACCGCGCCTGGAGCTATGCCGAACTGGACGCGGCCGTCTCCACCGCGGCCGCCTTCCTCACCTCCCAAGGGCTGGACAAGGGCGACCGGGTCGCCACCTACGGCCACAACTCGGACGCGTACCTCATCGCGTTCCTCGCCTGCGCCCGAGCCGGGTACATCCATGTGCCGGTCAACCAGCACCTCACCGGCGAGGACCTGGCGTACATCCTGGAACAGTCCGGCGCCGCCCTCGTGCTCGCCGACCCCGCGCTCGCCGACCGGGTGCCCGACGGCCTCCCGGTGCTTGCCCTGCGCGACGGCGAGGGCTCGCTCCTCGCGGCCCTGGCCGAGCCGCTCCCGTACGAGCCCAACGACGGGCAGCGCGACGTGGTCCAGCTGCTCTACACCTCGGGCACCACAGCGCTCCCCAAGGGCGCGATGATGACCCACCGTGCCCTCGTCCACGAGTACGTCTCCGCCATCACGGCGCTCGACCTGCGCGGGAGCGACCGGCCCGTGCACTCGCTGCCGCTCTACCACTCGGCGCAGATGCACGTCTTCCTGCTGCCCTATCTCGCGGTGGGCGCGGAGAACACCATCCTGGACGCGCCGGACGCGGTACGGATCTTCGACCTGGTGGAGGCGGGCCGCGCCGACTCGCTGTTCGCGCCGCCCACGGTGTGGATCGGCCTCGCGGGCCATCCCGAGTTCGCCACACGCGATCTGAGCGGGCTGCGCAAGGCGTACTACGGTGCCTCGATCATGCCGGTGCCGGTCCTGGAGCGGCTGCGCGAGCGGCTGCCGGGGCTCGCGTTCTACAACTGCTTCGGGCAGAGCGAGATCGGCCCGCTCGCCACCGTGCTCGGTCCCGAGGAGCACGAGGGGCGGATGGACTCGTGCGGGCGGCCCGTCCTTTTCGTCGAGGCGAGGGTGGTCGACGAGAACGGCAAGGAGGTGCCCGACGGAACGGCGGGCGAAGTGGTCTACCGCTCCCCGCAGTTGTGCGAGGGCTACTGGGACAAGCCCGCCGAGACCGAGGACGCCTTCCGCGACGGCTGGTTCCACTCCGGCGACCTCGCGGTGCGCGACGGCGAGGGCTACTTCACCGTCGTCGACCGGGTCAAGGACGTCATCAACTCCGGAGGCGTACTGATCGCCTCGCGCCAGGTCGAGGACGCGCTGTACACCCACCCGGCGGTCGCCGAGGCCGCCGTCGTGGGCCTGCCCGACGAGCGCTGGATCGAGGCGGTCACGGCTTTCGTCGTACGGCGCGACGAGGTGACCGAGGTCCAACTCATCGACCACGCACGGGAGTTGCTCGCCCACTTCAAGGCCCCCAAGCGGATCCTGTTCGTGGACGAGCTGCCGCGGAACGCGAGCGGGAAGATCCTGAAGCGGGAGCTCCGCGACCGGTTCGCGTGACATCCCGTCGCCGGGGCGCATCGGGGTCAGAGCCTGTGTCTCCACCCCGCCCGGGTCCGCGGCGCCTGGCACGCAAGGGCTCTCAGGCGCGCCCCGGCCGCAGATCCACGATCCTCTTGAACTTGCCCACCGAGCGCTCGATGGTCTCGGGATCGACGATCTCCACCTCCACGGAGACACCGATCCCGTCCTTGACCGCCGCGACGATCGAGCGCGCCGCGGCCTCGCGCCGCTCCGGCGGTGTGTCCGCCCGGGCCTCCACCCGCACCGTCAGCGCGTCGAGCCGGCCCTCACGGGTCAGCCGCAGCTGGAAGTGCGGGGCGAGGCCGGGCGTGGCCAGCACGATCTCCTCGATCTGGGTGGGGAAGAGGTTCACCCCGCGCAGGATGACCAGGTCGTCACTGCGCCCGGTCACCTTCTCCATCCGGCGGAAGACCCGGGCCGTGCCGGGCAGCAGCCGCGTCAGGTCCCGCGTCCGGTAACGGATCACCGGCATGGCTTCTTTGGTCAGCGAGGTGAAGACGAGCTCGCCCCGCTCCCCGTCCGGCAGGACCTCGCCGGTCAGCGGGTCCACGATCTCCGGGTAGAAGTGGTCCTCCCAAATGTGGAGCCCGTCCTTGGTCTCCACGCACTCGGCCGCGACACCCGGGCCCATCACCTCCGAGAGCCCGTAGATGTCCACCGCGTCGATCGCGAACCGCTCCTCGATCTCGCGGCGCATCTCCTCCGTCCACGGCTCGGCCCCGAAGATGCCGACCTTGAGCGAGGTGCCGCGGGGGTCGACGCCCTGGCGCTCGAACTCGTCGAGCAGCGTCAGCATGTAGGACGGGGTCACCATGATGATCTCGGGCCGGAAGTCCTGGATGAGCTGGACCTGACGGGCCGTCATGCCGCCGGAGGCGGGAATCACCGTACAGCCGAGCCGCTCGGCACCGTAGTGCGCGCCGAGGCCCCCGGTGAACAGGCCGTATCCGTACGCCACATGGACCTTGTGGCCGGGCCGCCCGCCCGCCGCGCGGATCGAGCGGGCCACCACGTCCGCCCAGGTGTCCAGGTCCCGCTGGGTGTAGCCGACGACGGTCGGGCGGCCCGTCGTACCGCTGGAGGCGTGGATGCGGCGGATGTCGGTCTCGGGGACCGCGAACATCGCGAACGGGTAGTGGTCGCGCAGATCGGACTTGGCGGTGAACGGGAAACGGGCGAGGTCCGCGAGCGAGTGGCAGTCCTCCGGGTGGACGCCGGCCTTGTCGAAGGCCTCCCGGTAGAACCCGACGTTGTCGTACGCATGGCGCAGTGAGGCGCGCAGCCGGTCGAGCTGCAGGGCTTCGAGCTCCGGCCGGTTCAGCCGCTCCGCCTCGTCCAGCTCCGCTGCCATGGGTGCGCTCCCGTCCTCGCTCCGCCCCGGATGGGGCGACGAAATCGGACGACCGATCATTCGGTCGCTCTTCTCGGATCAGTAATTCAGCCACCCGAGGGGTGCGTCAAGGGCTGTGGACAACTCGACGGGCGGCCGTTCGCGCTGTCGGGTCGCGCTGTCGGCGAAACCCATTGCCATGATCGTCGAGCCCCTGTGAGGATCGGCCGCATGCCGACCTTCACCAGCCACGACGGAACCGAGCTCGCCTACCGGCTCACCGGTCAGGGCCCGTCCCTCGTCTGCCTCCCGGGTGGACCGATGGGCGCCGCCTCCTACCTCGGTGACCTGGGCGGCCTCTCCACGCACCGCCGGTTGGTGCTGCTGGATCCACGGGGGACGGGGGACTCGGCGATACCCGAGGACCCGGCGTCGTACCGCTGCGACCGTCAGGTGGCCGATGTCGAGGCACTGCGCGTACACCTCGGCCTCGACCGGATCGATCTGCTCGGCCACTCGGCCTCCGGCAACCTTGCACTGCTGTACGCGGCCCGCCACCCGGACCGCGTCGGCTCGCTCACCCTGGTCGCGCCCGGCATCCGCGCCGTGGGCATCGACGTGACCGAGGACGACTGGCGTGCGGCCGTCGCCCTGCGCACGGGCGAACCTTGGTACGCGGAGGGCTGCGCGGCCTTCGAGCGGACGTGGGCGGGGGAGGCGGCCTGGGACGAGGTGCGGGACGCCATCACGCCGTTCGCGTACGGGCGTTGGGACGCGACGGCCCAGCGGCACGAGGCCGTCACCCGGACCGCGAGGAACCGGGGTGCGGCGGACGCCTACTACGCGGACGGCGCTTTCGACCCGGCGGCCACCACCGCGGCGCTCGCGGGGCTGACCGCGCCTGTGCTGGTCCTCGCCGGCGAGTACGACGGCGGGCCGACGCCCGCCCGCGCCGCCGAGCTGGCCGGGCTCTTCCCGAACGCCGAGCTCGTCGTCCAGCGCGGCGCCGGACACTACCCGTGGGTCGACGACGCCGGTGCCTTCACCCGTACCGTCGCCGCCTTCCTCGACCCGGACGTGCGCACGGTCACCGTCGGCGGCGTCCGGCTCGCCCACCGTGTCCGGGGCGCCGAGTCCGCGCCGCCCGTGGTCCTCGTGCACGGCCGGGGCGGCGACAGCCGTGACTGGGCCGAGATCGCCGGGCGACTCGCGGCCACCCGCCGGGTGTACGCCGTCGACCTGCGGGGCCACGGCCTGAGCGACTGGCCGGGCGACTACTCCTTCGAGGCGTTCCGCGACGATCTGCGGGGCTTTCTGACGGCGCTCGGCCTCGTCGGCGCCGACGTGGTCGGGCACTCGATGGGCGGCGCGGCCGCAGCCCTGCTCGCCGAGGACGAGCCGGGTCTGATCGGCCGCCTCGTCCTGGAGGAGAGCCCGCCGTTCTTTCCCCTGGACCCGCCGCGCGGGCACGTCGAACGCCCCGAAGGGCGGCTCGGCTTCGACTGGCCCGTCGTCCCGGCCACCAACGCCCAGCTGAACGACCCCGATCCGTCCTGGCGCGGCCGGTTCGCCGCCATCTCGGTGCCCACGCTCGTCGTCGCGGGCGGCCCGGCAAGCGAGATCGACCAGAAGAAGCTGGCCTGGATGGCCTCGCGGATACCGGACGCCCGACTCGTCACCATCGAAGCGGGCCACCTGGTGCACAACGATCGCCCCGCCGAATTCCTGGACGCGCTCGGCGAGTTCGGCATCGCGTGAGCGGAGCGACACGCAGTCTCCGCCGACGTCCGCCTTCTCCGTTGACGTCGCCGTCTCCGCCGACGTCCGCCTCGTCAGCCGGCGTCCGCCTCCGCCGCCACCGTCCGGGCCCAGCGGTAGTCCGCCTTGCCGCTGGGGGAGCGCTGGATGCTGGGGGCGATCACGAGCTGGCGCGGCACCTTGTAGCCCGCGAGGCGGGTGCGGCAGTGGGTCTGGATCGCTTCGAGCGTGGGCTCGGCCGCACCGTCGCGGACCTGCACCACCGCCGCCACATGGCTGCCCCACTTCGCGTCGGGCACCCCGGCCACCAGCGCGTCGTACACGTCCGGATGCGACTTGAGGGCCTGCTCGACCTCCTCCGGGTAGACCTTCTCGCCGCCCGTGTTGATGCACTGCGAGCCGCGCCCGAGGACCGTGACGATGCCGTCCTCGTCGACGGTCGCCATGTCGCCGAGCAGCACCCACCGCTCCGTGCCCTTCTGGAAGAAGGTCTCCGCGGTTTTCGCCGCGTCGTTGTAGTAGCCGAGCGGAACGTGCCCGCGCTGGGCGAGCCGCCCCGGTTCGCCGACCGCGACCGGCTCGTGCGTCACCGGATCCACCACCTGCGTACGCTCGTTGACCTCCAGGCGGAAGCCCCTCTCCGGGCCCGAGTCGTCGGTCGCCCGGCCGTTGGAACCGGACTCGGACGAGCCGAAGTTGTTCAGGATCAGTACGTTCGGGACGAGCGCCTGGAACTGGTCGCGCACCGTCTCCGACATGATCGCCCCCGATGAGGAGACGGTGAACAGGGAGGACAGGTCCGTGTCCTTGAGCGGGCCTCGCAGCGCGTCGACCAGGGGCCTCAGCATCGCGTCGCCCACCAGGGACACGCTGGTGACCTTCTCCTTCTCGATCGTGCGGAGCACCTCTTCGGGCACGTACTTGCGGTGGATGGCCACCTTCTGGCCGTAGTTGAAGGCGACGAACGACGTCAGCGTCGAGGTGCCGTGCATGAGGGGAGGGGCGGGGAAGAAGGTCAGTCCCTCGCCGCTCTTCGCGACCCGCTCCGCCAGTTCCTCGGGCCGCTTCACCGGCTCGCCCGCCGGCTCGCCACCGAACAACCCCGCGAAGAACAGGTCCTCCTGACGCCACATCACCCCCTTGGGCATGCCCGTGGTGCCGCCGGTGTAGATGATGAAAAGGTCGTCGGCGGAGCGCGGCCCGAAGCCCCGCTCGGGGGAGCCGGCGGCCTCGGCGTCGGTGAACGCGACCGCGGCGAGGCCCGGTGCGCCGTCCCGGACCGGGCCGACGCGGACCAGGTGCCGCAGCTTCTCCGTCCGCGGAAGCGCCCCAGCCACCCGCTCCGCGAACTCGGTGTCGAAGACCAGCGCCGCGAGGTCGGCGTCCCGGTAGAGGTAGACCAACTCCTCTTCCACGTAACGGTAGTTGACGTTGACCGGGACCAGGCGCGCCTTGAGAGCGGCGAGCACCGTCTGGAGGTACTCGACGCCGTTGTAGAGGTGCAGACCCAGGTGCTCACCGGGCCTGAGGCCCGCCTCGATCAGATGGTGCGCGAGCCGGTTCGCCGCCGCATCCAGCTGGCGGTACGTCAGCCTGCGCTCGGCGCCCGTTCCGGGATGGTCGATGTACACGAGTGCCTCGCGGTCCGGGACCACGTCGACGACGGACTCGAACAGGTCGGCAAGGTTGTACTCCACCATTCCTCCTGACACCGGCCCCGACTGACTCGGGGGTCATCAGAGCAAAGCCGTGCACAACTGGGAAGAGGTGCCGCAGAAGAAATCTGACTGACTGTCAGAAAACTATTGAACTGGCACCGCCCCTACTGCAACCTGTTCTAGGTCTTGAGACGGGAGGACGGCAATGGGCGGTACGGAACACCTCACCGTGCAGCGCGAGGGCGCCACACTGGTGCTCACCTTGAACCGGCCGGAGGCGAAGAACGCGCTCTCGCTGCCGCTGCTGGTGGGGCTGTACGACGGCTGGCTGGAGGCCGACGCGGACGACTCGATCCGCTCGGTCGTCCTCACCGGCGCGGGCGGCGACTTCTGCGCCGGCATGGACCTCAAGGCCCTCGCGGGCCAGGGCATGGAGGGCGACCAGTACCGGGACCGGCTCAAGGCCGACCCCGATCTGCACTGGAAGGCGATGCTGCGGCACCACCGGCCCCGCAAGCCCGTGATCGCGGCGGTCGAGGGGTACTGCGTGGCCGGCGGCACCGAGATCCTCCAGGGCACGGACATCCGGGTCGCCGGGGCCGGGGCGACGTTCGGGCTCTTCGAGGTGAAGCGCGGGCTCTTCCCCATCGGAGGCTCCACCGTCCGCCTCCAGCGGCAGATCCCGCGGACGCACGCGCTGGAGATGCTGCTCACGGGGCGGCCGTACGGGGCGGAGGAGGCGGCTCGGATCGGGCTGATCGGCCGGGTCGTGCCGGACGGCACGGCGCTGGACGTGGCGCTTTCGATCGCTGCGCAGATCAATGCCTGTGGGCCGTTGGCGGTCGAGGCGGTCAAGGCGTGTGTCTACGACACGGCGTCCATGAGTGAGGTGGACGGGCTTGCGGCTGAGCTGGAGCGGGGGTGGCCGATCTTCGCCACGGCCGATGCGAAGGAGGGGGCTCGGGCGTTTGCGGAGAAGCGGGCGCCGGTGTATCGGCGGACTTGAGTTTCCCCACCCCGCCCCTTCCCGCTGTGACACTCTGCGGCTCCGCCGCGTGGCCTCCGGCAGGTCAAGGGGGGAAGGGCGGGCTCCCGGGGCTCCGCCCCGGACCCCGGGCGGGGGCTGCGCCCCCTGCACCCCGCTTTCGGGGCTCTGCCCCGGACCCCGTTCGCGCCTTGAGGGCGCTCGTCCTCAAACGCCGGACGGGCTGAGAGTGGCTCAGGATCTCAAGCGCCGGACGGCCTGACAGTGGCTCAGGATCTCAAACGCCGGAAGGGCTGACAGTTGTCCAGGATCAAAGGAGTTCAGCCATGACAGGTTCTGCTGCGCCCGACGTGTTGCGCGCCCCCCTCGTCGTCGAGTTTCCCTTCACCCGCTCCCTCGGGCCCGTCCAGAGTGCCTTTCTCACCGGGCTGCGCGAGCGGATCGTGCTCGGGGTGCGGGGCGGGGACGGGCGCGTGCTCGTGCCGCCCGTCGAGTACGACCCCGTCACCGCCGAGGAGATCCGCGAGCTCGTCGAGGTCGCGCCCACCGGGACCGTCACCACCTGGGCCTGGAACCCGACCCCCCGCCGCGACCAGCCCCTCGACCGGCCCTTCGCCTGGGTGCTCGTGAAGCTGGACGGGGCCGACACCGCCCTGCTGCACGCTCTCGACGCCCCCGGGCCCGACTCTGTCCGTACCGGGATGCGGGTCCGGATCCGGTGGGCCGAGGAGCGTACCGGTGCCATCACCGACATCGCGTGCTTCGAACCGTACGGGGGTGAGGGGAGTCAGCAACTCCCGTCTCACAGTGGTGAGTTCGTCGATCTCGTCACCGGGATCGTCGCGCCCGCCCGGCTCGACTACACCTACAGTCCCGGCCGCGCCCAGTCCGCCTACATCAACGCGCTGTCCGACCGGAAGACCGTCGGCGAGCGCTGCCCGTCCTGCCGGAAGGTGTACGTCCCGCCGCGGGGCGCCTGCCCCACCTGCGGGGTGGCCACCGAGGAGCGGGTCGAGGTCGGGCCCGCCGGGACCGTCACCACGTACTGCATCGTCAACATCAAGGCGCGCAATCTTGATATCGAAGTGCCGTACGTCTACGCGCACATCGCGCTGGACGGAGCCGGGCTCGCGCTGCACGGGCGGATCGGCGGCATTCCGTACGACCAGGTGCGGATGGGGCTGCGGGTCGAGCCCGTGTGGAGCGAGGGCGGGCGCTATCCCGATCACTACCGGCCCACCGGTGAACCCGACGCGGACTACGAGACGTACAAGGAGCTGATCTGATGGCGCCCACCTCTCCCGTCCGGGACGTGGCGATCGTCGCGTTCGCGCAGAGCGACCATCGGCGGCGCACGGACGAGTCGTCCGAGGTCGAGCTGCTCATGCCGGTGCTGCACCAGGTGCTTGACGCGACCGGTCTCAAGACCAGCGACATCGGCTTCACCTGCTCCGGATCGAGCGACTATCTCGCCGGGCGCGCCTTCTCGTTCACCATGGCGCTCGACGGGGTCGGCGCCTGGCCGCCGATCTCCGAGTCCCACGTGGAGATGGACGGCGCCTGGGCGCTCTACGAGGCCTGGGTGAAGATCCTCACCGGGGAGGCCGACACCGCGCTCGTCTACGGGTACGGCAAGTCCTCGCCCGGCGAGGTGCGCGACGTACTGACCCGGCAACTCGACCCCTACTACGTGGCGCCGCTCTGGCCCGACTCGGTCTCCCTCGCCGCCCTCCAGGCCCAGGCCCTCATCGATGGGGGAGATACGGACGAGCCGGCGCTCGCCGCTGTCGCCGCCCGCAGTCGTGATGCCGCTTCCTCCAACTCCCATGCACAGGTAAGGGGTTCGCGGCCGCAGGGGGAGTATGTGGTGCGGCCGCTGCGGACCGGGGACTGCCCGCCCGTCGGGGACGGCGCGGCCGCCGTGATCCTCGCCGCGGGGGAGCGGGCTCGTGAGCTGTGTGCTCGGCCCGCCTGGATCCGGGGCATGGACCACCGCATCGAGGCGCACAGCCTCGGAGTGCGCGACCTCACCGACTCACCGTCCACACGGCTCGCCGCCGAACGGGCCGGAGTCTTCGAACGGCCCGTCGACACCGCCGAGTTGCACGCGCCCTTCACCTCGCAGGAGGTCGTCCTGCGCAAGGCGCTCCGGCTCGGCGACGGCGTCACCGTCAACCCGTCCGGGGGCGCGCTCGCCGCGAACCCCGTGATGGCCGCGGGTCTTGTCCGGCTCGGCGAGGCCGCCGCCCGGATCCACCGCGGCGAATCCGACCGGGCCCTCGCGCACGCCACGTCCGGCCCCTGCCTGCAGCAGAACTTGGTCGCCGTCCTGGAGGGGGAGTCATGAGCAAGGAACCCGTGGCCGTCGTCGGGATCGGCCAGACCAGGCACGTGGCCGCCCGGCACGACGTCTCGATCGCCGGACTCGTCCGCGAGGCCGCCCAACAGGCCCTGAATGACGCCGAGTTGAGCTGGTCCGACATCGACGCCGTCGTCATCGGCAAGGCGCCCGACTTCTTCGAGGGCGTGATGATGCCGGAGCTTTACCTCGCCGACGCGCTCGGCGCGGTGGGCAAGCCCATGCTGCGGGTGCACACGGCTGGCTCGGTCGGCGGATCGACCGCGCTCGTGGCCTCCAACCTGGTCGCCGCCCGCGTGCACACGACCGTGCTCACCCTCGCCTTCGAGAAGCAGTCCGAGTCCAACGCCATGTGGGGCCTGTCCCTGCCCGTGCCCTTCACCCAGCCGCTGCTCGCCGGGGCCGGCGGCTTCTTCGCGCCGCACGTACGGGCCTACATGCGGCGCACCGGCGCGCCCGACACGGTGGGATCCCTCGTCGCGTACAAGGACCGGCGCAACGCGCTGAAGAACCCGTACGCGCACCTCCACGAGCACGACATCACCCTGGAGAAGGTCCAGGCATCGCCCATGCTGTGGGACCCGATCCGCTACTCCGAGACCTGCCCGTCCTCCGACGGGGCCTGCGCGATGATCCTCACCGACCGTGCGGGCGCGGCCCGTTCGCCCCGTCCGGCGGCCTGGGTGCACGGCGGCGCGATGCGCAGCGAGCCCACCCTGTTCGCGGGCAAGGACTTCGTGTCGCCCCAGGCGGGCAAGGACTGCGCGGCCGACGTCTACCGGCAGGCAGGCATCGCCGACCCGCGCCGCGAGATCGACGCCGTCGAGATGTACGTGCCGTTCTCCTGGTACGAGCCGATGTGGCTGGAGAACCTGGGCTTCGCCGCCGAGGGCGAAGGCTGGAAGCTCACCGAGGCCGGCGTCACGGAACTCGACGGCGACCTGCCCGTCAACCCGTCGGGCGGCGTCCTGTCCACCAACCCCATCGGCGCCTCGGGCATGATCCGCTTCGCGGAGGCGGCCCTCCAGGTGCGCGGCCAGGCGGGCGAACACCAGGTGGAGGGGGCCCGCAAGGCGCTCGGCCACGCCTACGGCGGCGGCTCCCAGTTCTTCTCGATGTGGCTCGTCGGCGCCGAACCGCCCACCCGCTGAGAGCTGTACGCGACGGGCGGGCCTGGGTACTCCTTCCGTGGCCTGTCCGTCACAGCGGGCGATCGCTAGTCTGGCCCCGGACGACAGAACCGGGGAGGAGCACGGACGTGGACACCACCACCCAGCACACCTTGCAGGCCCTTGCGGGGCACACCCGTTCCGGCTGGGACAAGCCGGAGCTCGATCTCAGCAAGGCCGAGTGGCAGTCGAGCAGTCAGGGGGCGGGGGACGTCCAGATCGCCTTCGTCGAGGGCTTCATCGCGATGCGCAACAGCGGCAGCCCGGGCAGCCCGTCGCTGATCTTCAGCCCCGCCGAATGGCGGGCCTTCGTGATCAACGCCCGGGACGGGGAATTCGACCTCACCTAGGGGCCCTGCTCATCTGGAGGTTCTCCTGGCACGGAGATTCCGGACCCCGGTGATCCCGTAGCGGAGCGGTGCGCGCGGTCGATCGTCGTCCTTGGCGGGCGACGGCCGGCCGCGCGCACCCCTCACCCCTCGGCGGCCTGCTCGGGGAACAACTGGGCCCAGGGCCGCTGCCGGCCCTCGCTGACGGCGGCGATGCCCGCCTCGCCGTACCGGGCGGTCTCCCGGGACCAGGCCAGATTGCCGCTCATCAGGGCGCGCATGCCGTCGACGTAGTCGTTCACCTGAGCCCGCGCCCGCTCGGGCAGGGCGGTCTTGTCGAGCCGGGCGTCGAGCTCGGCGGTCAGGTCCTGGAAGCGGGCGATGCGCGCGTTGGCCGTCGCGGCCACCCGGCGCACCGCCTGGTCCACGGTGCACATCTCCTGCCGGAGCAGAATGATGACGCTGTTGTTGACGTCCCCCGCGGCCAACTCCTTGTCCACGGACACCATGTCGTTGACGAAGATCACCACATCGGCCGTGATCTCCCGCATCTCGGCCAGCGGCTCCCCCTCGTGTATTTCCCTGGGCAGCGTGTAGCCGCCGCAGCGCTCCACCAGGTCCAAGCAGGGCTGCACGCCTATGGAGTCCCGTCGGCCACGCAGGAATCCTGGCAGCGAGAGCGTGCCGTTGCGCATCCGGTTGAGGGCCTCCCAGTGGTAGGCCGTCAGATACTCCCGCCAGTGGGCGCGGAAGCGGTCCTGCCACAGCAAGGGGGTGCCGGCGGTAACCCGCTGCCACAGATCGCGGAAGCTTTCGGCCAGCCGGTTCGACGCCTCGCCCGGCACCGGCAGCTCGTCGCCCATGGTGCGGAGCACCGTGTCGATCTGGCGCAGCACCACGTCGGGACGCTTCCCGAGCGGCCCGTCGAACTGGTCGTCGAAGACGAAGAACCAGGCATTGAGGTCGGTGGCCAGAGCGAGATGCGCGTCCGAGGCATCCGGATAGAAGTACGCCATCAGGCGTTCAAGACCCATCGCGTCGTACTCGGCCGTCGCCTGCTCGCCCGCCAGCATGCCGAACTGGTGCAGCCAGTCCAGCGTGTGCTTCCGGGCGAGGTCGTGCCGGGGATGGCGGCGAGGAGGGAAAGGGATGTCGACGAGACCGGTCCGTGTCCGGGCCGACCGGACTCTGCCAGTACTGCCCATGCGGCACCGCCTCCTTAGTGCTCCGTACGTCGTTCAATCATTAACGCGGCAAAGGCCGGGGAGAAGTCGCATCACGCCGGAGCCCGTCAGCGCACAGGGGGCGTGCAGGACGGCACTTGGCGCCCCGCATTGACAGTCCGATCCCAACCGTCCATGGATTGAGCCAACTTAAAGGCGGAACGAGGAGACGGAAGTCGGTTATTCATGTCACGGTACGTGTCCGGGGCGTAGGCTCGGTGCTACTGCCAGAAGGGGACCGCTGTGGCGGAGATGAGGGGCCGGGGCGGAGTTCCGCGCCGGATGCTTTTCGAGCGCGACGAAGAACTGCTGCTGTTCGACGGCATGTTGAACGACCTGTGCGGCCGCGCGGGCGAAGGGAGCGCGCCCAACGGCGGCCTGCTCGCCATCGCCGGAACGGCCGGCCTGGGCAAGACCACACTGGTGGCTGAAGTGCGCCGCAAAGCCACGGCCCGCGGCTGCACCCTGCTGGCCGCCCGCGGCAGCGAGCAGGAAGAAGGCGTGGCCTTCCACGTCGTACGCCAGCTCGTGCAGCCGGTGCTCGCCGCGTCCAGTGAGGACGAGCACCGCAAGATACTGGGGAGTTGGTACGACATCGTCGCGCCCGCGGTCGGCCTGGTCGCGGGACAGAGCGGCGTCGCACCCGACCCGCAGGGCGTCCGGGACGGCCTGGACTGGCTCGTCACCCGCTTCGCCGTCCAGTACTCGCCGGTCGTGCTGGTGGTGGACGACGCGCACTGGGCGGACGAGGAGACGCTGGCCTGGCTGACCTCGTTCGCGCTGCGCGCCAGCGACCTGCCGCTCCTGATCGTCGTCGCCTACCGGCCCGAAGAACTGCCGCGCCACGCCGCCGAGTTCCGCCGGCTCGCCATGCGGCACGGCTCGCGCCCGCTGGACCTCACGCCGTTCACCCCGGCAGCCGTCGGCGACCTGCTGCGCGACGTGCTCGGCGAGGGCGGCGACGAACTGTTCGCGCGCGAGTGCTGGGCCCTGACCGCGGGCAACCCCTACGAAGCCGTCGAACTCGTCGCGAGGATCCGCGACCGCGGCATCAAACCGCAGTACGCCAACGCCACCGAACTGCGCGAGTTGGCCTCCGCCGTACGCGGCAGCGGCCTCATCGAGCGCCTCGAACGGCTCGGCCCGTCCGCGGTGCGGCTCACCTGGGCCGTCGCCGTGCTCGGCACCGAGGCCGACCGCGAAATGGCGGCAGGGGTCGCCGGAGTCGGCGCCGAGGAACTGGCCGACGCCGTCGACAAGCTGCGCGAGGCCCGCATCCTCGCCGCCCCGCAGGACGGCCCCAGCCGGCTCGACTTCTTCCACCCGCTCGTCGGCACCGCCGTCTACCGGGCCATCCCGGCGGCCATGCGCGTCGCGATGCACGGGCAGGCCGCCTTCGCCGTCAGCGAGGCCGGACTCGGCCCGACCGCCGCGGCCCGCCACATCCTGGAGATGCACCCCGAGAACGACCGGTGGGCGGTGCGGCAACTGCGCGCCGCCGCCCGCGACTACCTGCGGGCCGGCGCACCCGACGCGGCGAGGCGCTGCCTGGCCCGCGCCCTGCGCGAACCGCCCGCCCTGGAAGAACGCGCCGAGGTCCTCTTCGAGCTGGGCTGCTCGGCCCTGCTGAACGAGCCGGCCACCACCGTCAACCACCTCAAGGCGGCCCTCGAAGAGCCCGAACTCGCCCCGGAACTGCGCGAAGCCGTCACCTACCGGCTCGCCCAGGCACTCGCGCACACCGACCGCATGGCCGAGGCCGCCGCGATCGTGGCCGCCGAGGCCAAGCACTCCACCAGCGCCCGCACCCGGCTGCGCATGCAGGCCGAGACCTTCCAGTGGAACGCCTTCCGCGCCGACGAGGAGGACTCGCCGACCCGCTCACGCAGCCTGGCCAAGCTCGCCGAGCACCTCACCGGACGCGGCAAGGCCGAGCGCTACATCCTGGGCCTGCGCGCCTGGGACGCGATGGTGCGCGGCGAGCCCGCCGAGACCGCCCTGCGCTACGCCGAGGAGGCCCTGGAGGGCGGCCTGCCCTGGACCGACGACAACTGGGGCTTCGAGGTCCCGGTCCTGGTCGCGCTCACCTTCATGTACTGCGACCAGCCCGGCCGCGCCGACGAACTGTTCAACCAGGGCATCGCCGACTGCGAACGCAAGGGCTGGCGCGGCGCCCACCTGTCCTTCGGCCTGACGCTGCTCGGCTACATCAAGTTCCACCGCGGCCGCCTCGCCGAGGCCGAGGACCTGGTGCACAGCGGACTGCGCATCGCCGACCGGGTCGGCCAGCAGGTCCCCGCCCAGTGGTTCGCGCTCGGCATCCTCATCGAGATCCTGATCGCCCGCGGCCGCATCCAGGAGGCTCAGGAACTCTCCGACACCTACAACTACGGCCAGGTCGTCCCCAACGCCGTCGTCTACCCCGACTCCGAGACCGTCTACAGCGAGCTCCTGATCGCCCGGGGGCTGCGCACCGACGCCGAGGAACGGTTGCGGGCGGTCGGCCGCAGGCTCGAACCACGCGGCATGCGCAACCCCATGTGGTGCCAGTGGCGGCCGCTCCTGGCCCAGACGATCGCCCACACCGATCCCGGCGAGGCCGCCGCCGTCGCGCAGGAGGCGGTGGAGATCGCGCGCCGCTTCGGCACCCCCGGCGCCATCGGCCGCGCCCTGCACGCGGCCGCCAAGGTGGCCTCCGGAGCCGACAGCCTGGCCATGATGGCCGAGGCCGTCCGCCAACTGGAGAAGTCCCCGGCCGCTTACGAGCTGGCCCAGGCCCTGGTCGACCACGGCGCGATGCTCAGTCGCGCCGGGCTGCCCCAGGACGCCGCCGACCTGCTCATGCGCGGCCTGGAGAGCGCCGCGCTCTGCGGTGCCGACGCCCTGGCGGCGCGGGCCCGCGAGGAACTCGCCGCCTCCGGGCTCCGCCCGCTCCAGCTGCGCGCCATCGACTCCGACTCGCTCACTTCGCAGGAGAAGGCGGTGGCCGAGCGGGCGGCGCAGGGCTGGGAGAACCGGCGGATCGCGGAAGAGCTGGGCACCAAGGAGCGCACGGTGGAGCTCCTGCTCTCCGGCGCCTTCCGCAAGCTCGGCACCGACCGCAGCGGCCTGTCCGGGCTGCTGCCCCACCAGAGCCGAGGCACCGGCATCCGAGGAGTGCCACCCGGTCGCTGAGGAGGCCACCCCCGGACGGCCCCGGCCCCCGAGCCACTCGTAGGCAGGGGAGCCGGGGCCGCGCCGTGCGGCGGGCCCGTACGGGCCCGCCGACCCGCCCAGGGCCCCGGGCCCGGCTCCGCCGGACCGCCCCGGGCACGTACCATTGACGGCATGTCCTTCCTCCGCCGCCGCAGCGCCGCCACTCCCGCGGGCCCGGACTTCGATGTCTTGGCCATGGACCCGGGAGACTGGCCCGGCAACCTGGGCGCCGGCCTGCTGCCCGCCCCCGACGGCAGCTGCCAGGGTGTCTTCCTGCGCTACGACCTGTTCGGCGGGCGCGGCCCCGCGATGATCATCGGCAATCTGCCGGAGGGCTCCCCGGCCCGCGAGATGGCCGAGGGACAGGTCCCCTTCGAGGTCGCCCAGCTGCTCGTGGCGCTGGAGAACGACGAGCCCATCGAGGTCGTCAGCACCGAGGACATGCCCGTCATGCAGGGCGACAACCTCCTCATCGTGCGCCGCCTCAAGCTCTCCGAAAGCCGCATCTCCTGCGTGCAGTTCGACCGCAGCGACAACGTCCTCGTCACCATCGCCAGCTGGGACCGGCCGATCACCGACGACCTGTACGCCCTTCTGAAGCCGCTGCCCGCGGAGCTCTTCCAGCAGAGCTGAGAGCCTGAGCGACACCCCGGCGTTTCGCCCCACAGCCCGGCACCTTCCGTCCAAGGCGCCGGGCTGCCGCATGTCCCCGGCCGTGAACCGGTCCTGCGCCACCGCCTGTTGACCGGGCCGCGACACCAGCAGGTCAGGCGCCCCGCCAGAGGTCTGGGCCGCTGATACAAGTCATGGCACCCCAGGGGCACTTGACGAGCCGTCATCCGGGGTCACACAGTGTCCGCGCGTGCCCACGCGCCGTACGGCGAGAGAGCCCAGGCACCTCCCGGCAGGAAGGGTTGTCCATGACGTCCAAGCAGAGGATCCGACTCGCGCTCGCGACCGCGACGGCCGGCGCCCTTGGCCTCGCCCTGGCCCCCGCCTCCCCGGCGAGCGCGGCCGCGGGCGGCACCGAATGCCCCCGCGTCCTGAAGTGCGACTGGGTTCCGGCGGCCTACCAGCAGACCGGCGACCCGGCCAACAAGGAGGCGTACGGCAACTACGACCTCTCCGACCGGCCGGACACCAACAAGATCAAGTACATCGTCCTGCACGACACCGAGGAAAGCTTCGCCACCACCCTGAAGATCTTCCAGGACCCGAAGCGGGCCGCCTCCGCCCACTACGTCGTGCGCTCCGGCGACGGCCACGTCACCCAGATGGTGAAGACCAAGGACGTCGCCTGGCAGGCCGGCAACTGGTACATCAACTCCGAGTCCATCGGCATCGAGCAGGAGGGCTACGCCACCGAGGGCGCCACCTGGTTCACCCCCGAGATGTACCGCTCGACGGCGGCCCTGGTGCGCTACCTCGCCGCCAAGTACGACATCCCGCTGGACCGCCAGCACATCCTCGGCCACGACAACGTGCCGCCCACCACCCAGTCCGGCACCGCGGCCATGCACTGGGACCCGGGCCCGTACTGGGACTGGAACCACTTCATGACCCTGCTCGGCAGACCCACCGAGCCCACCGGCCGCCCCGGCAGCCAACTGATCACCATCAACCCGCAGTTCAAGCGGAACCTCCAGGCCGTCCGCGACTGCGAGAAGAACATCGACCTGCCCGTGCAGCCCTCCAGCGCGGTCCCGCTGCACACCGAACCCTCCACCGACGCCCCGCTGTTCGCCGACCCCGGGCTCCACCCGCCCGGCCAGCCCGGCACCAACTGCGCGAACGACTGGGGGAGCAAGATCAGCGCCACCCAGCAGGCCGTGGTCGCCGACCGCAAGCCCGGCTGGACCGCGATCTGGTGGTACGGACAGAAGGCCTGGTTCCAGAGCCCCGAGCACACCCGCACCACCACCCCGACCGCCGGCTACGTCGTACGCCCCAAGCCGGGCCTGACCGATGTGCCGGTCTACGGAACCGCCTACCCGGTCGCGAGCGACTACCCGGCGGACTTCAAGGCGCCGCGCGTGAGCGTCCCGCTCGGCTACACCATCAAGGCCGGCCAGTCCTACCCCGGCGGCGAACCGACGCAGGCGGGCTATTACTACGCCCCCACCATCGACTCGTCGTTCCCCTACGACCACACGTTCTTCCCCGGCAGCACCCGCTTCGTGACGGTGCAGATCGGCCACCGGCTCGCCTTCGTGAAGGCCTCGGACGTGGACGTCGTCCGGGTGAGCTAGGGCCTGTCCGGCGGATCTGGTTGGCCCCGGCTCGGAGGCTCGGAGTAAGGCTTCGGCGCTGGTGAGCGGGGGTCAGCTGGGCGTGCACTCGTGATGAATGCACCCAGGGGGCCACGACAGCGCGCTGCGCGCCCAGTGTGTCGGCACCGGACGCGCAGCACGCTTCCCCCTCTGCCCGACGGTCAGCGCGTGCCGACCGCCGCCCGCACGGCCCGCCGCGCCAGCGCGCAGTCGTCGTGCAGCCTGCGCAGCAGCAGCCGCTGCTGCTCCCCGGCGGACACCACACCCGGCGGGGGGTTCTGTGCCGGGCTCGTCGGCGCCGCGTCCCGCATGGTGCGCTGCACCGCCGTCTCGTACGTCCTGATCTCGCGGGTCAGTACGAGCATCAGGTTCACCAGGAAGGCGTCCCGCGAGGCCGGGCCCGCCGCCTGGGCCGCCTGGCTGATCCGGCGCCGCTCCATCGGCGCGTCGCCGAGTACCGACCAGAGCGTCGCCAGGTCGTACCCGGGCAGGTACCAGCCCGCGTGCTCCCAGTCGACCAGGACCGGACCGGCTGGTGACAGCAGGATGTTGGAGAGCAGCGCGTCGCCGTGCGAGAACTGCCAGTCGACCCGGCCCGACAGGGCCAGACCGTGCACCAGTTTCTGAAGGTCACTCAGATCCCGGTCGGTGAACAGTCCCAGCTCGTGGTAGCGGGCGATCCTCGGTGCGTAGTCCAGCGGCCTGCCGAACATCTCGGCGGGCGGCCGCCAGGCGTTGATGCGCCCGATCGCGCCGAGGGCGGCCCGGACATCGGCACGCGGCGGAGCCTCGACCGGGTGTCGCGTCAGGGCCGCCACCCGGCCCGGCATCCGCTCGATCACCAGGGTGCAGTTGTCGGGATCGGCGGCGATCAGCCGCGGCACCCGCACCGGTGGCCGGTGCCGGACGAAGGCGCGATAGGCAGCTATTTCGTGCCGGAACCGCTCGGCCCAGGCGGGGGAGTGGTCCAGTAAACACTTGGCGACGACCGCGGTGCGCCCTGTCGTGCCGACGATCAGCACCGAGCGTCCGCTGTGCCGAAGCACCTGCACCGGATTGAACTCCGGACAAATGCGCTGCACCGAGGAGATCGCGATGCGCAGCTGCGCGCCCTGGGGGCCGGACAAGTCGATTCTCCCGCTGAGCGGCTGCGCGCCCGTCCCGGGGCGGCGAGGCATCCGGCCCGCGCCGTAGGCCGACCCGGCGTGGGTGGGGTCGAGGTACGGTCCGCCACCCGCCCCCAGTGGACGGTGCGGCCGGGGCGGCGCGGACACGGAGGACGATGCTGTGTACATGGGGTGACAGATCCCTTCGTGTGCCGACAAGTTGCGTGCGCTACCCGTCCCGGTGGCCGAGCCGCACCCTGGGGAATGGGGTCCGGCCCCCGGGTCGGGGTGGCGCTCTCTTACCTGACACCCGGCCGCGGGTGGCACACCATCTGGCGTGCCCTGGCGAACCCTGGCGAATACTCGCGCCGCATCTGACAGGGGGATTACTGTCAACTCAGCCGAGAACCTGGGGGCTTGACGTGAGCGGACAACCCAACACCCGCCTGAACGACCTGTTCGGCCTCGCCGGCTGGTCCAAGGGTGAACTCGCGAGAATGGTGAACCGGCAGGCGGCGGCCATGGGCCACCCCCAACTGGCCACGGACACCTCGCGGGTGCGGCGTTGGATCGACATGGGGGAGACCCCGCGCGATCCGGTGCCCAGGGTGCTGGCGGCGCTGTTCACCGAGCGGCTCGGCCGTGTCGTGACCATCGAGGACCTCGGGTTCGACCGGCACGGGCGCGCTGGAAAGCGGAACGACGTCAGGAACAAGAAGAATCCGGACGGCCTTCCGTGGGCGCCCGAACGGACGGCGGCGGTCCTCACCGAATTCACGGGAATGGACCTCATGCTCAACCGACGCGGTCTGGTGGGCGCGGGCGCCGCGCTCGCCACTGGCTCCGTACTCAGCAGCGCCATGCACGACTGGCTGCACACCGACCCCGTACTCTCGGCCGACGCCCCCCGCCTCGACGACCCCCTGCACGCGGATCCCGCCGGGTTCGACCGCTACGAGGCCGCCCCCATCGGATCGCAGGAGATCGACGCCCTGGAGCGTTCGGTCGAAGTGTTCCGTGCCTGGGACGCCTCGCGCGGCGGCGGGCTCCAGCGCAAAGCGGTGGTGGGCCAGCTCAACGAGGTGGGCGGCATGCTCGCCTACCGCCACCCCGACCATCTCCAGCGGCGCCTGTGGGGCGTCGCCGCCAACCTGGCCGTCCTCGCGGGCTGGATGTCCCACGACATCGGCCTGGAACCCACCGCGCAGAAGTACTTCGTGATCGCCGCGCACGCGGCCCGCGAGGGCGGCGACCGCCCGCGGGCCGGCGAGGCCCTCTCGCGGGCCGCCCGCCAGATGGTCCACCTGGGCCGTCCCGGCGAAGCCCTCGACCTCATGAAGCTCGCCAAGTCCGGTTCGGGCGAGGAGACCCTGCCGCGCACCCGGGCGATGCTGCACACCATCGAGGCGTGGGCCCAGGCGTCCCTGGGGCGCGGCCAGGCGATGCGCCGCACCCTCGGCGAGGCTGAGGAGCTCTTCGTCTCGGACAAGGGCGACGTGCCGCCGCCCAGTTGGATGCAGATGTTCGACGAGGCGGATCTGCACGGCATGGAGGCCCTGGCCTTCCGTACGCTCGCCGAGCACGATCCGGCGGCGGCGACCATCGCGCAGCACCACGCCAAGCAGGCGCTTGAGCTGCGGGTGGGTGGCCGTCAGCGCTCGAAGATCTTCGACTACATCTCGCTGGCATCGGCCTGCTTCATCGCCGACGACCCGGAACAGGCGGACCGTTATGCCCGTCTGGCGCTGGTGTCGATGGGGGAGACCTCCTCGCACCGCACCTGGGACCGGCTGCGCGAGATGTACCGGCTCACCGGTCAGTACGCGGGCTACGCCAAGATCCAGGATCTGCGGGAGGAGATCGAGCTGGCGCTGCCCCAGGCGCCGTCGAAGCGGAGCCGGATCGCGGACATCTAGAAGGGGGTTGTACGCCGGACACGTACAACCCCCGGGCCCCCCTCGGGCCGTATCTCCGCCGCCTGTGCGTCAGGACCCGATGCGGGCCACCAGCACACAGGCGTCGTCCTCGCGCTCGTGCTCGCCGAACTCCTCGACGATCATCCGCACGCAGTCCTGGGCTGTGCGGCCGCCGTCGAAGAGCGGGGCGAGTTCGAGCAGCCGGCGCTGGTCCCCGGCCTCGGACGCGCCCCGCCGGGTCAGCCCGTCGGTGCCCAGAACGAGCAGGTCGCCCGCGCGGAGCGTGACCTCGGCCTGGCCGTAGGACGCCCCGTGGGTGGCGCCGAGCAGCACCCCCTCCGGTGCGCCGAGCGCCCGCCCCGTCCCGTCGCGGAAGAGCAGCGGGGCGGGGTGGCCCGCCTGGGACCAGGTGAGCCTGCGCCCGGCCGGCTCGTAACGACAGCAGACCGCGCTGCCCAGGGCGGGCTGCACGGTCGTCTCCAGAAGCTGGTTGAGGTGGCCCATCAAAGAGCCCGGGGCGATGCCCGCGACGGCCATCCCGCGCAGCGCGCCGAGCAGCATCGCCATGGCGCCGGTCGCCGTCACCCCGTGGCCCGTGAGGTCGCCGACGGTCAGTAAAGAGGCCCCGTCGGGGAGTTCGAGCGCGTCGTACCAGTCGCCGCCGATGAGGGCGCTGGAGGAGGACGGCAGATAGTGCGCGGCGACGTCGAGCGCGCCGGGTCCGCCCTGCGGGAGCCGCAGGGAGCCGCGCCACGGTGGCAGTACGGCCTCCTGCAACTCGACCGCGAGCCGGTGCTCGGTCTGGGCGATGTGGCGTTGGCGCTGCACGCAGTCGCGGCTCTCCCGCACGGCTCGCTGACTGCGCCGCAGCTCGCTCACGTCGCGCAGGACGGCCCACATCGAAGCGGTGCAGCCGTCGGCGTCGAGTACCGGTTCGCCCATCATGTGGAGCGTACGGACCCGGCCGTCGGTCCGTACGATCCGGAACTCCCCGTCGATCGGCCTGCCGTCGACCAGGGCTCCCGTGACCATCGAGGTGAGCAGGGCCTGGTCGTCGGCGAACACCATGGTGGGCAGTTCGTCGAGGGACATGCCGCCGCTCTCGGGGGGGCGTCCGAAGATCTGGAAGAGCTCCTCGGACCAGCTCACGGCGTCGGTGAGCAGGTTCCATTCGGCGCTGCCGACGCGGCTGAGCAGGGAGCCTGCGCCGGGATCGTCGCTGAAGGCGCTCTCGACGGCGAGCGCCGCCGCGTCCTCCTCCTCGGCGCTCAGACCCTCGCGCAGCTGGTCCAAGTGCGAGCCCAGATCGTCGAGTTGATGGACCGCCAGATCGCACAGGGCGCGCTGCCAGCGGCCCTGCGCGTCGTCGTCGTCCACGAGTGCGTCGCGGCGCACCGCGTCCACGCCTCCGCGCAGTCGGCGGGTCTGCGTGATCAGCGCGTCGACCGTGCCCCGCTCGGGCGGTTGTGGAGCGGGACGGTCCGCAAACAGATGGGACGGCATGACGTTCTCCGATGCGGCCGCGGTAGAGCCTGGTCTGGTGAGGTGGACCGGTAACGACTGTTGCACAGGGAGCGATGCCCCGTAAGGGATTTGGCAACACTCGATACGGTGGTGCTTGTGGCATATGCCAAAGGCGAGCGGTTTCGCCTGTCGTGAGCGGGTGGAGGCGTGCGGCATATGCGGCTCGGCCGATCACCGGCCTCCTCGTGCACCGGCCGGACCCGCGGAACCCGGCAGGGCTTTCTCGTGTCCTTAGAGGGGCCGGTCCTTGGACCGGCGGAGGCGGCAGGCACCCGGACCCGACCCCGTGGCAAGTCCACGACAAGAGTCCACTACGGTCCCTGTGAGTACACCGGCCCGCGCACGTCGCGGGCCTCACGGGAGGAAGAGCATGAAGATCGACTGGGACCGGCGCACCTGTGCGCGCCGCGGCCATGTGACGTACGCGCCGCAGGAGGACGTGCTGCGCGCCCGGTTGCGGGCCGACACCGGTCTCGGCGAGGCCTGGCGCTGTCTGCGCTGCGGGGACTTCGCCCTGGGCGCGCCGCACGGTTCCGGACCGGCCGACGAGGCGCCGCTGGTGCCGCGCGGCAAGGTCCTGCGCGATCTGTTCATCCTGCGCTTCCTGGCCGTCGAGCGGGCCGTGCGCGGCGTGTTCATCGTGCTCGTGGCGCTCGCGGTGTGGAAGTTCAGCAACAGTCAGGACTCGGTGCGCCGGTTCTTCGACGAGTACCTCGACGTGTTCCGGCCGGTCTTCCGCCACTTCCACTACGACCTCGACCACTCGCCGGTCGTCGGCACCATCCAGAAGACCTTCGACTACAAGCACTCCACCCTGGTGATCGTCGCGGTGGCGCTGCTCGTGTACGCGCTGATCGAGATCGTCGAGGGCGTCGGCCTGTGGCGCGCCAAGCGGTGGGCCGAGTACCTCACCGTCGTCGCCACGGCGATGTTCCTGCCCCTTGAGATCTACGAGCTCACCGAGAAGGTCAGCTGGGTGAAGATCGCCACTCTGACGGTCAACATCCTCGCGGTCCTCTACATCCTGCTCGCCAAGCGCCTGTTCGGCCTGCGGGGCGGGCTCGCCGCGTTCGAGGCGGAGCGCCACAGCGCCTCGCTCATCGAGGTCGAGACGTCGGCGGGCGTCGCGGCGCACGCCTGAGGCGTACTGATCTCTTGTCCGGTACAGATACAGACAGCGTGCGGCAGGTCCGCCGCACCGAGCTTCCCTGGGGGATGACAACCATGAACGAACCGCACTCCACGCCCGCTTCGAAGACCGGCCGGGGGCCGCTGCGCCGCGCCGCCGTGCTGCTCGCCCTGCTGCTGGGCGCCGCCCTGGTGGCGGGACCGGTGACGGCCGAGGCCGCACCCCGGACCGCTGTCGTGGCCTCGACGGCCCAACAGGCCACCTCCGTACGGGACTTGGCGCAGCCGGTCGAGGCGGCGGGGCAGTCCGGCCGGCACGCCGTCGCGGGCAAGTCGAGCGTCCTCGCCTCGAAGAAAGCCACGAAGTCCAAGAAGTCCAAGAAGAAGAAGAGCTTCTTCAAGAAGCTCGGGATCTTCCTGCTGATCCTGGTGATCCTCTTCATCGCGTTCGTCGTGTTCGTGATCTGGTTCATCGTGAGCCGGCTGCGCAGGCGCCGCGACCGGCACTGACCTCAGAGCCTGTGGCTCAGTCCCCGGGCCGCCGCTGACGCATCCGCTGCCCGACCGTTCCGCCGTCGGTCTCCCACCAGGGCCGTACCAGCTCGGAGTCCTCCGGCCGTCCCTCCACCGGGGCGGCCGGAGCCAGTTCCGCGTCCAGACGGCGGTCGAGCGCGACGCGCTGGGCCCGGTCGGCGCGTGACCACTGCACGAGGATCGCGAGCAGGAACGGCAGGGACACCAGCTCCGCGATGGTGATCATCGCGCCGCCGCCGAGCTGCTGGTCGCGGTGGACGTCGGGCGCCCAGGCCGGTGCGTGGTGGAGGTACCAGGCACCCGCGATCAGAGTGCTGTGCGTCATCACCACGATGCCGGGCACCGCGTCGATCAGGCCGTCGACGAAGACGAGCGCGGCCCGCACCGGGTGGCTGCACCAGGCCGGCAGGGCCTCCTCGCGGGTGAGCACCGGCAGCACGAACAGGCTCCCGGCGAGCAGCAGCTGGAGGTACATCAGCTCGTGCAGCGCGCCGTGCCGCAGCGCGGTCTCGAAGTACGGCGTGAAGTAGATGCACAGCTCGGAGGCGAGCACGAGGCCGGTGCTGACCAGCGGGAAGGTGAGGAACCGCACCAGGCGCCCGGTCATCGCGCTCCTGAGGCGGCCGGCTCCCCGTTCGGGCAGCGCGAGCACCCCGAGCCGCAGCGGGTCGCCGAGGGCCAGGCCGAGCGGTGCGATCAGGTCGAGCAGGACGTTCTGCACGGCGGCCGGCCAGAACAGCTCGGTGTCGTACACCGCGAGCGCCGACATCGTGGCGACGGCCAGGCTGCCGAGGCCCAGGAACGCGAAGGCCAGGACGCGGGGCAGCGGCCAGCGCTCGCCCCGCCGGCGCAGTCGCAGCACGCCCCAGGCGTACAGACCGCCCAGGGCCACGATCAGCAGCAGCGCCGCAGCGTCCGGCTCCCACACCGACAGCAGCCGCCCCGTCGTCAGCTCGGGCAGGTCCCCCGCCGCCTCGCTCAGCGTCATACCGGACATCCGGGTCGATCTCCTCACCGGCCCGTGACGTACGACGAGCCGCCCACACGTTAGGCCCTGCTGCGGATCTTGCCTGGGACGCGGGGGCCTGGCACGCCCTCCCCCAAGGCCTGATGGGCCACGGGGACCCCAGCCGCGTTGTCGTCGGTTCTGCAAGCCCGAGCGCCCTGGACGGCGACCAGATCCGCCGGACAGACCCTAGCCCCGCCGCCCCGGGACCCCCGCACCGGGCCCCCGCGCGTGCTCGGTCGAAGGTAGGGAATCGGCCGAAGAATAGGTAGACGTCATAGGTGCCCGAGGCATGTAGTGGAGATCGGCAAGACGGAACCCTTCGCTTGCGAGGTCTACATGACAGGCAGCAACACCAGCGTCAACACGGACCACACCGCCACCGACACCAGCAGCGTCACCTTCCCGCAGCACCGCAGCTGCCCCTACCACCCGCCCACCGCGTATCAGCCGCTCCGCGACGAGCGCCCGCTCGCCCGCGTCCAGCTCTACGACGGCCGGACCGTGTGGATGGTCACCGGGCTCGCCGAGGCGCGCGCCCTGCTCGCCGATCCCCGGCTGTCCTCCAACCGCGAGAACCTGGCCTTCCCGTCGCTGACGGCCCGCTTCGCCGCGATCACCAGGCGGCGCACCGCACTGCTCGGCGTCGACGACCCGGAGCACGCCACCCAGCGCCGGATGCTGATCCCCAGCTTCACCCTCAAGCGCACCGCCTCGCTGCGGCCGCAGATCCAGCGGACCGTGGACGAACTGCTCGACAGGATGATCGCGCAGGGCCCGCCCGTCGACCTGGTCAACGCCTTCGCGCTGCCGGTGCCGTCGATGGTCATCTGTGCGCTGCTCGGCGTCCCCTACGAGGACCACGAGTTCTTCGAGGGTCAGTCCCGCAAGCTCCTTCGCGGGCCGGAGGCCTCCGACAGCGAGGCGGCCCGCGACGCGCTGGAGGACTACTTCTTCCGGCTGATCGACCGCAAACAGCGAGAACCCGGCGACGGGCTGCTCGACGAACTCATCGAGCAGCGCCTGAACGAGGGCGGTCTGGACCGGCAGGAGCTCGTCCAGTTCGCGACCATCCTGCTGGTCGCGGGCCACGAGACCACTGCCAACATGATCTCGCTGGGTACGTTCACGCTCCTCCAGCACCCGCACCAGCTGGCCGAGCTGCGCTCCGAGGCGGCGCTCATGCCGGCCGCGGTCGAGGAACTCCTGCGCTATCTGTCGATCGCCGACGGCATGCTGCGGGTGGCCGTCGACGACATCGAGATCGGCGGCCAGACCATCCGCGCCGACGAGGGCGTTGTCTTCTCGACGTCGATCATCAACCGGGACAACGCCAGCTACGACGCCCCCGACCGGCTCGACTGGCACCGCACCAGCCGCCACCACGTCGCCTTCGGCTTCGGCATCCACCAGTGCCTCGGGCAGAACCTGGCGCGGGCCGAGATGGAGATCGCGCTTCGCTCCCTCTTCGACCGGCTGCCCGGGCTGCGCCTGGCGGTACCTGCCGAGGAGATCCCGTTCAAGCCGGGCGACACCATCCAGGGAATGGTCGAACTCCCCGTCGCCTGGTAGTGGGGGGAGGGACCGACGGAAAGGAGCCGCACATGCGGATCAGCATCGACAAGGACGTCTGCATCGGCGCGGGGCAGTGCGCGCTGACCGCCCCGAGCGTCTTCACCCAGGACGACGACGGGCTCAGCGAACTGCTGCCCGGCCGCGAGGACGGCGGCGGCGACCCCCTGGTCCGCGAAGCCGCCCGGGCCTGCCCGGTGCAGGCCATCACCCTTCAGGACTAGCGAACTCCAGGACCAGCGAACCTTCAGGAACGGCAACCTTCAGGAACGGCGAAACGTCCGGTTCCGGTCACTCGGAGCCGGTGATCAGACGCTGCACAGCCGGCGCGTACAGATCCGCCAGCTGCTCGGGCGTGGCGCGTTCCCCGGCGCCCGGCCGGTGCAGACTGAGGGTCGCGCCCAGGCCAAGCAGCAGACCGGCGATCAATTCGGCCCTCAACTCGCTGTTCCCGCCGTGCAGTTGACCGGCCAGCCGGGACGTGACCTGCTCGCGGAACCGCTCCCGCAGCAGTGTCCGTTCATCCACGTTGCCCAGCGAGAACACCGCCCGCAGCAGCGGATCCCCCTGATCCTCGCGCCGCATCCGCACCAGGGTCAGGACCAGGTGCCTCCCCAGTCCTTCCAGCGGCGCCGCGAACAGCGCGTCGGCGGCCGGCCCGAAGTCCGCGACCGTGTGGAATAGCCGCTCCTTGCTGCCGAACCGCTTGACGATGAGCGAGGCGCTGACCCCCGCGTCGGCGGCGATCGAACGCATCGTGACCTCCGCGTACGGGCGCAGCGTGAACGCCCGGCGGGCCGCCCGCAGGATCGCGTCCCTGCCCGTCTCCGTGTCGCCGCCGATGGCCCGCTGCCCCGTCATGCGCTCTCCTCGGCCGTCGTACGTCCCGTGGCGCCCTCGGCACGGTCCGCCCCGACGGTACCGGGGGCGGGCGTGCCGCGGCCCGGCAGGAACAGTGTGGCGGCGAGTGCGGCGAGCGCGGCACCGGCGGCGATCAGGAACACCAGGAGATAGGCGTGCAGCGTCGGGGCGGTGTGCCCGCCGGCCTCGAAGGTGACGTTCGCCAGGACCGCGGCCACCACCGCGCTGCAGCAGGCCTGGCCGACCGAGCGCATCAGGGTGTTGAGCCCGTTGGCGGCGCCGGTCTCGCTCACCGGGACCGCGCGCATCACCAGGGCGGGCAGCGCCGAGTAGGCGATCGCGGTGCCGCAGGCCACCACCGTGGCGCCCGCGATGATCAGGGGCAGGCTGTGGCTGGTGAAGAAGCGCACCCCGTAGCCCACCGCCATGATGGCGGCCGCCAGCGCGAGCGCGGCCTTCGGACCGTACTTCGCCGAGATCTTGGCCGAGACCGGGGACAGCGCCACCATCGCGAGCCCGCCCGGCAGCAGGCAGAGCCCGCTGACCACGATGGACGCGCCGAGCCCGTACCCGGTGGCCTTCGGCTCCTGCACCATCTGCGCGGTGACCAGCGAGTTGGCGTAGAAGGCGAAGCCGATGAGGAGCGCCGCGACATTGGTGAGCAGCACCGCGGGCCGCGCCGAGACCCGGAGATCCACCAGCGGGGAGCGGGTGCGCAGTTCGTACGCGCCCCACAGCGGCCAGATCACCACAGCAGCGCCGAGCAGGGCGAGGGTGCGCGGCGAGCTCCAGCCCCAGTCGGCGCCCTGGGTGATGGCGAGCAATACCGCGACCAGCGCCGCCGAGAGGCCGAGCGCGCCCACGGCGTCGAACCGGCCGCGTGAGCGCAGCGGCGACTCCGGCACGCACCACAGGACCAGGACGATGTCGAGCACCCCGAGCGCGGCCGACGCCCAGAACATGGTGTGCCAGTCGAAGTGCTCGACGACCAGCGCCGCGACGGGCAGTCCCACCGCCGCGCCGATGCCAAGCGTCGAACTCATCAGGGCCACCGACGAGAGCACTTTCGCGGGCGCGAGCTCGTCCCGCATGATGCTGATGCCCAGCGGAATCACGGCGAGCGCCGCGCCTTGCAGGGCGCGGCCCGCGATCAGGACCCCGATGTGGGAGCTCACCGCGCACATCGCCGAGCCCGCCGTCAGCACCCCGAGCGAGACCAACAGCAGCCGCCGCTTGCCGTACATGTCCCCGGCCCGGCCGAGCACCGGCGTGAAGACCGCGCCGGTGAGCAGCGTGATCGTGACCAGCCAGCTCGCCGCGGCCGGGGTGCTGCCGGTCAGCGCGGGCACATGCGGAAGCAGTGGCACCACCAGCGTCTGCATGACGGCCACGACCACACCGCAGAACGCCAGGACCCCGACGAGGAAACGGGGGCGCGGCGGGTCGGCGGCCAGGGGTATCGCTGGGGGCATGACTCTCCGGGCGACTGGAGTGCGGGCAGGGGTGTACGTCCGTTCACCCCCAGGGTAAACGGACGTACACCCCCTGGCTGCCCACTCCCGTCGGTTCGGGGTCGGTCATTCACGCTCGGGTGCCGGGTGCGCTATCCGCGCGCCGCGGGCTGCGGCAGCGGCACGCCCGCGCACGTGGTGTCCTTCGCGGGCAGCGTGCCGTCGAGGAGGTAGTTCTCGACGTAGGCGTCCGCGCACGCGTTGCCGGTCTGGAACTGGCCGTGGTCCCCGTCGTCCACGGTGATCAGGCGTGAGCCCGCGAGCCCGCGATGGGCGCGCAGTGCGCCCTCGTAGTAAGTCGCCGGATCGTGCGTCGAGTTGAGCATCAGGACGGGCGGCAGCCCCTTGCCGGTCACCTTGATGTGCGGCGCCTTCGACTGCGGCCAGTTCGCGCAGATGGCGCCGTACGTCAATTCCATGGCCCCGGCAAGGGGGGTGGAGCGCGTCGCCTCGGCGCTCTTGGCCGCCCAGTACCGGCTGTCGCGCGTCCACGGAGTGTCGCCGCAGGTGACCGCGGTGAAGTCGGCGAAGAAGTTGGCGCCGTAGAAGTGCCGCAACTTCTCGGCGACCTTCTTCTTCGCGTCCGCCGGAGCGCTGTCGGGGTGTTCGAGCAGGCCCATCAGCGAGGCGAGGTCCCGGAACCTGTCGCTCGCGCTGTACATCGCGTTCGTCGCGGCGGCGTCGAGGTGGTTGGGCGTGATCACGGTGCCGTCGAGGTCGAGCGGGTGGTCGTGCAGCGCGGCCCGCAGCCGCTCGTAGGACGCCTTGGCCTCGGCGGGGGTGCGGCCCTGGTGGTACGTCGCGTCGTTCTTCGCCAGCCACGGCAGGAAGTCCTGCTCGAAGCGGCGCTGGAAACTCGTCGGCTGCCCGGTCATGAACGACTGCCAGCTGCCGGTGAAGTCGACGTTGCTGTCCAGGACGACCCGCTCGACCCGGCGCGGGAACTCGGTCGCGTAGTACGCCCCGAGGAAGGTGGCGTAGGACGGCCCGTAGTACGACACCTTGTCCACGCCGAGCAGCGACCGGTACAGATCCATGTCGTGCACGGCCTGGTCGGTGGTGATGTACGGCAGCAGACCGCCCGAATTGCGCTCGCAGTCCGCCACGAAGTCACGGGCCCTCTTGAACGTGGCCCGCACCGCCTGCGGCGAACGGTCGCGCAGATCCCCGCTGTTGATGAAGCCGTCGACCTTGTCCTGGTCCGAGCAGACCACGTTCGTACTCGCCCCGACGCCGCGCTGGTCGAAGCTGACGACGTCGTACGCGGCCGAAAGCTTCGGGCTGAGCTTGGTGAGTCGGGCCGGGCGTTGGTAGCCCGAGGCGCCGGGCCCGCCCGCCGCCATCATGAGCACCCCCTGCCGTTTGGCGGGGTCGGTCGCGCGGTGCCGAGAGACCTGGATGCTGAGGCTCGGCCCGGCGTCGGCGTGGTACCAGTCCCGGGGTACGGACATCGTGGCGCACTCCAGCGTGCCGGACACGCACGGCTGCCAGTCGAGCCGCTGAAGTCGGTAGCGGTCGGGCACGGTGCTCTGCGCGGCGGCGCTCGCCGCACCGGCCGGCAGGGCCGCCGCGGCGAGCAGCCCGCACGCGGCGGCCGCGGCCCACCGGCCCGGCTTCCTGAACAACTGCATGTGTTTCTCCCCCGTTGGGATCGCTCCCCTTGCGGTGAATCGGTCGTAGAGATCGTCCACCGCCCGGGCGCCCCGCCGCGATCTGGCCACCACCCGGATCGGGGGTGGCACGGATGCCACCCCCGGGGTGGTTCAGGTGCCCGGCCTGATGACGTGCGCGGGCGCTGACGTCAGGCGCACGCCTCCGCGAGCGTGTTCCAGAACATCGCCTCGTACGTCTGGAGCAGCCGCCCGTAGTGGGCCCCGCTGCCGACGCCCTCGCCGTGTTCGTCGTCCGAGCCGGCGGCGACGGCCGCGACGGCCTGCTGTTCGAGTTCGGGGGCCGGTCCCGCGAAGAAGTCGAAGAAGCCGCACGCCTGGTCGGTGAACCCGTACCGGGTGCGCAGCGCGGCGGCCACCCGGGCGCAATAGCCGCCCCAGGCCGCGAAGTTGGCGGTGAGGGCGAGGGCCACGCTCGGCGGCTCGCCGTTCAGCGCCAGCCACGCCACATAGGCCGGATAGGCCTGACAGCCCGCCTTGGGCTCGTACCGGCCGATGGCCTCGGGGGTGAGCCCGCAGGCGCTCTCGTACGCCCCGAGCCGTTCGAGCGCCAGCGTCTCACCCACGGCGAGTGAGCCGAAGAACTCCGCGCACGCCGTGCTCTTGCCCGAGCGTTCGGCCAGGAGCTCGAAGGCGCGCCGGTCGGAGGCGATGATGTGGCGCTGTTCCAGGGCGAGCCCGGCGAGCGCGGACAGCGGCGCCGTGCCGGCCTCGACTAGCGGCACGAGCAGGTTGTCGTCCGCCGAGGGGGCGAGCGTGGCCGCCGTCGCCGCGATGATCTCCTTGGCCGTACGCGTCTGACGAGTCATCATGGACCCTCTTCGCAAGTCTGCCGGTGCGGTCGCGCCCAGCGTCTCACGCGCGCCCGCCTCCGGCGCTCACCAGGTGACGGGCAGTCGGCGAAGCCCGCACACCCGGCTTCCCGTCGTCCAGGTCAGCTCCTCGGCCGGGACGGCGAGCGCGAGCCCCGGCAGGCGGCGCACGACCGCTTCGAGGGCGGTCTGGACCTCCACCCGGGCGAGGTGCGCGCCGAGGCAGAAGTGCGGCCCGTGACCGAAGGAGAGGTGCCTGTTGTCGGTGCGGCGGATGTCCAGGCGGCCGGGCCCGGGGAACCGCGCGGGGTCGTCATTGGCGGCCACCATCGGGGCGAGCACCGCCCGGCCACGGGCCACCGCGCCGCCCGACGGCAGCGTCACATCAGCCGTCGCCACCCGCAGCAGCGCGCCGTGTCCGGGAATCTGCAGACGCAGGATCTCCTCCACCGCGTCCGGCATCAGCCCCGGGTCGGCCCGCAGCGCCGCGAGCTCGGCCGGGTGGCGGAGCAGGGTCAGGACGCCGCGCGCGATGACATGGGCGGTGGTCTCGTGGCCCGCGACGATCAGCCCGCACACCATCCGCACGAGCTCCGCCTCGCTGAGCCGGTCGCCCTCGTCGCGCGCCTCGATCAAAGCGTCGATGAGGTCGCCGCCCGGCGCACGGCGATGCTCGGCCACCAGGCCCTCGACGTATGCGCCGAACGCGGCGGAGGCCCGCAGCCGTTCCCCGCCCGCGGCGGGTGTCAGCGACAGCAGGGTCTCAGACCAGGCCCGGAAGAGCCCGCTGTCCTTCGCGGGCACCCCGAGCAGCCGGCAGATCACCTCGACGGGCAGCGCCAACGCGTACGAGGCGAGGAGATCGGCGGGCGGCCCCGCCGCCACGACAGCGTCCAGGAGCTCCTCGGAGATGGCGCGTAACTGCGGGCGCCAGGCCTCCGCGCGGCGCGGCGTGAAGGCGCCCCGCACGATGCGCCGCAGCCTCGCGTGCTCGGGTCCGTCCATGTTGGTCAGCGCGTCCGGATCGTCGCCCAGCGCGTCGCCGGGCAGCATCCGGGGCGCTCCCGGACCGCGCAGGTCGCGCGAGAAGAACGTGCCCGCGAGCACCTCGCGGATGTCGTCGTACGCCGTGGCGAGCAGCACCTCGTCGCCGCTGGGCAGCGTGACAGGGCCGAGCGGACACTCCGTGCGCCGCCGCCGGTACTCCTCGGGGCAGCCGCCCAGCGGGCCGGGCGGGAAGGGGAACGATCCGCTGTCGCGCGGGGGGTTCGACACCTCGGCCATGACGGCGGCTCCTCTCGGCCTGCCGGCGGCACCTGTCGGACGGCTCCGCCGAGCATCGCATCTGACGCACCGTCACGTCATCGGTCGGACGCGAGCCAAGTTGCCCGAGGGAACGATTCAGGCCAGGCCGCCCCTCAGGCGGTGACAGGGGCGGACCGGCGCCTTCGACGGCGGTCCCGGGTTCTGTCGCGCTGCGGCCACAGCAGCACGTACGCCGTCGAGACGACCACGAAGGCCAGCCGGATCAGCCCCCGCGCCGCGTCGTCAGGCACCACGAACACGCTCCCGTACAGCGTCAGGAGCGCGAGCCAGCTCCACCACGGGACCAGCCTGCGCTGCCCGATCACATCCCACAGGAGGGTCCCGAGCAGGACCGACGCCGTGTAGTACGTGTAGACGCTGGGGTCCAGGACGATCCGCGCGTTCGCGCCGAGCAGCACCACCGCGGCCCACCGCCCCCGCCACACCGCGATCGCGCCGAGCAGCAGGCCGAGGGCCGCCTGGGCGGGGCGGTCCCAGCCGGGCGTCTCGGCGTCGGCGACTCCGAGCCAGCGCAGGGCGGACGCGGGCTGGTTGGGTATCGCGAAACCGGCGGCCGACATCGAGTGCGGGTTGTTGAGGAAGAACGGCGCCCAGGCGACGGCGACCACCGCCGCGCACCACAGCCCCGCGCGCAGCCACTGGTGGCGCGGCAGCGCGAAGAGCAGCGCGGCGAACGTCACCGCGGTCGGCTTCGAGTCCATCGCGAGCGCGAGCCACACCCCGGTGCCCACCGCGCTGCCGCGGGTCACCGAGCGGACGGCGAGCGCGGTGAAGAACAGCGCGAGCACGTCGTCGAGGTGGCCGAAGCGCACCGACACCTCGATCCACATCGGGATGAAGGCCAGACCGGCGATCAGCACCCGCTGCCGCAGCCGCTGATGGTTGGTGCCGGTCCCCAGGAAGTACCAGGCGGCGCTGCGTCCGGCGATCACCACGATCACCAGGCCGAGCACCGACATCAGGAGCGCGGCGAGGAACTGGCCCGTCCGGTCGGGAAACGCGTTGAAGAGCCCCGCCGTCAGGAAGCTGACCGGGCCCATCTGGAGCTCGGGATGGTGGGCGTAGAGGTTGAGCCCGCCGGTGCCGTCACCGGAAGGGCCCTGGAAGATGAGTTCGCCGCCGGTGCGCAGATAGTGCCAGGAGAAGCCGCCGTTGGGCTCCACCACGGCGAACCACAGCGCGGTCCATGCGGAGAGAAGGATCAGATGCATCCTCTGGCTGATGGCCGGCACGTGCGTTCAGCTCCTGTTTCCCTGCCCGATACGAATGGCGTTCCGTGGAGCACGGGAGGCCCCGGGGAAAGATGTCATGTGGCCCGAGTCCGTTCACACAGCGGGTCCACATGTGCTCGTTGCCACACCCCTCCGGAGCCCCGGGGGAGGGGGCATGGCTGTCGACGTGGCCGAACCGTTCGACGAATCCCTTCGCCGATGTGCCGGCCGGAATCCAGCGGATCGTCCGCCGGCGGCTGCGCCACGGATGGCCGTGCCCCGGCTGCGCGGCGCCCACATCGAGCTGCCCAGGCTCGTCACCACCCGGCCCGGATGTGACACATGCCTCCTGGACAACCGGCGGACCGAGGCGGGCGCGCGAGCCTAGGCCGCCGTGTCGTACGTGTAGTAGCGGGTGTGGTCGAGGAGGTCGGCCGGGGTCACGTTGTTCCACGGCCGCATCGTGTCGTGCAGGTCCACGACGTTCCGCGTCCCCGCCGTCGGCAGATAGGGCGAGTTCGGGTGCCTGGCCTGCCACTGCGCCCAGAGCTTGTCCACGAACGCGTGGTGCATCCAGAACACCGGGTCGTTGGGCGAGGCCCCCGTCCCCATCTGCCCGCCCACCCAGACGTGGACGCGGTTGTGCAGATTGACCCCGCGCCACCCTTCGAGGTGGTTGCGGAAGCCGTCGGACGCGCTGTTCCACGGCGCCATGTCGTACGTCGCCATGGCGAGGACGCTGTCGACCTCGGCCCGGGTCGGCAGCTGGGCGACGTTCGCGCCGAGCGCCCGGCGCAGATAGGTGCGGCCGTCCACACGGACGTTGACGGGCCAGTTGCCCGCACTGTGCGCGAACGGCCCGTCCATCACCTGGCCGTCCCGGCTGCGCCCGGTGCCGCCCAGGAAGTCGGCCGCCCACAGCGAGGAGCTCGGGGTGCGGTCGACCGTCCAGTCCCAGTACGGCACGGTGACCGAGGGGTCGACCGACTGCAGGGCCTGCTCGAACTCGATGAGGAACCTGCGGTGCCAGGGCAGGAACGACGGCGAACGGTGGCCGACCCGGTCGCCCGTGTCGGTGTCGCTCATGATGAAGGCGTTGTGCGTGGTGACGAAGGCGTCGTACGTCCCGTTGCGCTTCAGCTGAAGCAGCGCGTCGACGAGACGGCGTTTCTCGGCGGCGGTGAGATTCGCCTGGTTCTTGCGAACGGCCATGGCTGTGCTCCTTGTTGGGCGCGGATGCGGGTGCGGATGGGCATGCGGATCGGTATGCGGACCGGTGGACCTTGCGTCCTGCGGGTCCCGCCGCTTCGGTTGCTTCGGCTCAGGCGAGCGGGACGAGGGCGGCGCCCTGGAGCTCCACCACGGCGGCGCGGGCGACCGCGCGGGGCGTGGCGAACGGCTCGTAGTGGTTCACGACGCTGATCCAGGTCCCGTCGGCGTTCCGCATCACATGCAGTTCCTGGCCGTCTATCCGCACGGCGTACCCGCCACCGTGGTGCATGTGCCCGGCGCCGGGCGCGCCCTGTATTCGCCGGCCCTGGAACACCTCGTCGAAGGCCTCGGGTGCGCCGTGTCCCTCAGGGCCGGTCTTCGCGTCGTCCGACGGCGTCCGGGTGCCGGTGGTGGAGGCGTGTGCGGTGCCGGCCAGGGTGAGTCCGGCGAGGGTGCCGACGGTGGCGCCGATGGCCTCGCGGCGGGTGGGCCGGGACGGTCGAGACATAGGAATCCCCATTGATTCGCGGTGGGTTGGCAAGTGGTTCAGTGCCATCCCTACCGGTCGGGGCCGCGAAGCAAGAAGTCGGGACACATTGGTTGGCCGCTATGCGGACATGTCCCGATTTGAAGTGCAGTGTTCAACAAGGGAGTTCTTGCTGAACACCGGTCACCGGACCGCGAACCGTGAAAATTCTCCCCGGAATGGGCCAAGTCCGTGAAAATCTTGCTGACTTGGTGGGTTGGGTGTGGCTGCCCTCACGCTCGGAAGGTGACCGGAAAGGGCCGTCCGTGTCCGGCCCGGCAGTGCCGTACGGGCGGCAGGCGGGGCCACCTTCACTGTCTGGGGGCGGATCCGCACGGACGGGGCGGCGACGGGCCGCGGAGCTGCTGGCCGCGTGGCCGGTTGAGGTGTGCCGCCCCCGTCCGTGCGGGTTCCGTCAGCCCACCCCGCGGGGCAGGGCCAGCGACTGGACCTGGGGAAGAGAGGTCCAGTCGTTGGAGGCGACACTGGCGTGGGCGGCGGCGAGCCGGGCCACCCGTGCCTGGGCGTCCGCCGGTGACGGGTTCTTGTCGTCGAGGGCGGGGGAGACGTTCTGGGCGTCGGTCATGACGACGAAGTAGTGGTGGGCGTCGTACCAGTTGGTGTCGATCGAGCCGTTCGTGTACGTCGCCGCGTCACCGTCGAAGACGACGAACCAGGGACGGAGCGAGGTGTCGGCATAGCGTGAACGGGGGTCGCCCGCCTGTGCCTTGTGGACCGCCGGGAAGACCTGAGCCTGCGCCGTGCGGCCGGCCGCCGCCAGATCGCGCAGGTACCGTGCGTACTCGACGTCCGTCCACAGGCGGTCGGCGGGGTTGCCCTCCTCGACCGTGCCCGGGATCACTTCGAGCATCACCTTGCCCGCGAGCGCCCCGCGCGTCGGCCAGTTGCCCGCGCCGGCGGCCTCGTCGAGAGTGGCGTACTGGCCGCCGCCCGGCTTGGCCAGCAGGTCCGCCGGGCGGAAGACCGCCGAGCCCAGGTGGTCGCTGATCGTCTGGTCGAGCTTGGCGGGGCCCATCCCGTACGTGGCCTGGAAGCCCGCCTTCATCTCCAGCTTGATGACGAGCGGCGGGTGCCCGGGGTGGGCCGCGAGCCATACCCGTACGTCGTCGAGGCAGCTCTCCAGGTTCTTGTTGGCGCCGCCGGTGTAGAGCTGGGCGGGGGTGCTCGCGTTGACGCAGTTGTTGCTGTTGCCCAGCGGGTTGGAGTGGCTGACCTTCCACTCCTTGGTGATGAAGTCGTCCCACACGTCGAGTTCGATCATCGACGTACCGGTGTCGAGGGCCTGTGCCAGGTAGGGGAAGGCGGCCGGGTCGTAGGTGTTGTGCAGGCCGGAGACGGTGGCCCCGGACAGCGGCAGGGTCTCGGGCCCCGCCGCGGAAGCGCTGCCGCCGGCGCCCGCCGAGGTGAGGGCGAGGCAGGCGGCGAGCGCGCCGAGCAGGGCTGTCCGCAGCCGGGGGGTGAAACGTCTGGGCCGGGGATCCGACACGGGTCCTCCTAGTGGGGGTGACTCTCCGTCAGGACATTGCCATCGTCGAGTGAAGCGACGAAGACATGTCAACTAACACGAGTTGGATTCCTCCTGTCACCCCCTGCGGCCTGTGCGGCCCGAGGATGTGACCCGCGGATCCCGCCCGAGGAGGAACTCGGCTGTGAACAGGCCGAGTTGATGGGCACCTCGGGGGCGGCTGCCTAGAAGTTGAACACGGCTTCGGAGCCGGCCGCCTTCATGCAGGAATTGCCGTAGGTCTGTACGTGGCTGACCCGCTTGCCGTTCCAGATGCCGTCCGCCCGTACGGTGACCGGGTTCCACAACTTGGTACAGATGCGGGGGGCGCCGCTCGCGGAGAGGGCGGTGAAGTCGCCCTGCACATGCCGGAGTTCGGCGCAGGCCGCGGCCGGTGCGGGGTGCGTGCCCGACGGCGTCGGGGCGCAGCTGAGGGTGACCGCACGCTGGACAGAAGCCCCTTCTTCGCCGGTGCCGGGCTCGATCGAGATCACGAGCGCGGACGGCGCGTACAGGCTCATGGGCGTCATGGCGTCGGCCGGTGCCGCGGCCGCGCTGCCGAGTCCGGTGCCGACAAGTCCGTTGGCCAGTAGGGCGACGGCGACGGCGCTGACTGCTGCGATCTTCCGCATTTCGAACACTCCTGGGGGTTGGTTTCCGAAGAACGAACAGGAGTCTCTCCCGCAGCGGTGAGCTTCGCGCAACACGACGGACACATTCGGTCACATGAAGTCACCGAAGGAAGCCGCATCAATGCAGGACATCGCACTGGTGCCCAGGTCGCCGAGCTCGCCAACGTCGGCCAAAAGAAAGGCATGTTGACGGATCCGTGGTCGATTTCAAGGCAACTGGAAGCTTGATTCTGGGAATCTTAGGCCGAATTGAGTGCTGGTCAGGCTGTGACTCTGCGGTGTGTGCGGGGCTCGGGCCGGGGGCCGGGGGAGTGCCAGCTTCACGCCCCCGGCCCCTCGCCCCCGGCCTTCATGCCCCGGGGTGCGTTCACTCGGTGGGACGCTCCCCACCGCTCCGGCCCCGGTCCGAGCGGTGGCGTACCAACAGGAGAAACGTTCCGGCCACGGCGAGACCCCCGGCCGCCGCACCCGCCGCCGGCCAGACCGACTCGTCGTCGTCCGCCGCGGCGTTCGGCGTGACCGGTGCCGCGTGCGTGATCTGCGCCTGACGCTGGGCCGGCTTGGTGGGCCGTACGGGTTCCAGCGAGCCCACCGCGTCGACGCTGTCCCACGCCTTGAAGCCCCAGTCGAGCAGGGTGCGGGCCTCCTCGTAGACCGTGAATCCGCCACCGGCCTGCGGATTCATGACGGTCACCAGCAAGGTGCGCTCACCCTGCTTGGCGGCCGCGATCAGGGTGTTGCCCGCATGGGTCGTGTAGCCGTTCTTGACCCCGATGATCCCCGGGTAGCGGGCGATCCCGTCGGCGCCCGAAAGGAGCCGGTTGGTGTTCACGATGCCGTACGAGCCGCCCCCGCCGGGGAACTGCGCCGACGCGGTCGAGCAGTACTCGGCGAAGTCGGGCCGGGCCAGGCCCGCCCGGGCGAACACCGCGAGGTCGAACGCGGAGGAGACCTGGCCCGGGCTGTCGTAGCCGTCGGGCGAGACGACCTCGGTGTCCAGGGCGCCGAGTCGCCGGGCCTGGGCCTGCATCTGGGCCGCGGTTTCCGCCCAGCCGCCGTTCAGCGAGGCCAGTACGTGCACCGCGTCGTTGCCCGAGCTGAGGAACACCCCGCGCCACAGGTCGGACACCTGGTAGGTGTGCCCGGGCTCGATGCCCACCAGGCTGCTGCCCGGGCCGATGCCCGCGAGATCCTGCTCGGAGACCGTGTGCCGGTCCTCGGCGCGCAGGTGGGGGAGCGCGGTGATCGCGAACAGCGTCTTGAGGGTGCTGGCCGGAGGCAGCTTGCGGTGGGCGTCCCGGGCGGCGAGAACCTTCCCCGTGCGGGCGTCCGCGACCACGTACGAGAGGGCGGACACCTCGCTCGGAAGGGCGGGCGCACCCGGCCGCGGACGGACCTGCTCGCCCGCCGCCGGCCCCGGCCGGGGCGCGGAGGCTGTGCTGTGGGGCGTCGAGGCGAGGCAGCACAGACCGATGGCGGCGGTGGCGGTGAGCGCGGCCATGGAGCGGAATCCGGATCTGATGACCATTCAGCCACCGTAGGAACAGAACGGGCATCACGCAGGTCGGCTTGTGCCGTCCGGCCTACACGGCGGGCGTCCGGGCGGCGGGCGGTCCGGGGCCCGGCCCGAACGGCCGGGGCGAAGCCCGAGCCGCTGGATCGGTGGCCTGATTCCTTTGTTCAAGGAAGGGCAATGGTCTAGTCCAAGTCGTTGACGTGTTCCGGCCACCGCCCAATTCTGGGAGCCCCTCCCACCCCCAGGAGACCCCGACATGAAGCCACTTCGTGCTCTCCTCTGCGGCGCCGCCGGCGCCGCACTGGCAGCGGCCGGGCTCACCGCCTTCGTCACCGGTCACGCCTCGGGCGCGACCGCGGACGCGGCAGGGCTCGGCAGCCGCTGGTACGCCGCCGCGCCCTATCTGATGCCGCTGGACAACAACCCGCCCGACACCTCCGCCATCATGGACGCCACCGGCCTCAAGGCCTTCCAGCTCGCCTTCGTCCTGGCCCCCAACGGCGGTGGCTGCAGCCCGACTTGGGGCGGCACAGCGCCGGTCTCCTCCGACACCGCGGTAGCCGGAACCATCTCCTCCATCCGTGCCAAGGGCGGCGACGTCTCGGCCTCCGTCGGCGGCTACGGCGGCACCAAGCTCGGCCAGAACTGCTCGGACGCGGCCTCCACCGCGGCCGCGTACCAGCAGGTCATCACCAAGTACCAGCTCAAGGCGATCGACTTCGACCTTGAGGAGCCGGAGTACGAGAACACCACCGCCATCTCCCACGAGATCGGCGCCGCCAAGATCCTCCAGCAGAACAACCCGGGCCTGTACGTGTCGGTGACCACCGCCGGCACCGCCGACGGCACCGGCTGGTTCGGGAAGCAGATGCTGAACGAGGCCAAGACGCAGGGCTTTGTCCCCGACAACTTCTCGATCATGCCCTTCGACGGCGGGTTCGCCGGAGCCGCCGCCCAGACGAGCGCGCTGACCAACTTCAACTCGATCCTCCAGTCGACGTTCGGCTGGAACGCGGCGACCGCCTACGCCCACGAGGGCTTCTCCGGGATGAACGGCCGCAGCGACACGGGTGAGTTCTTCACGCCAGCCGACTTCCAGACGGTGCTCGACTATGCGACCAGCCACGGCATGGCCCGCTTCACCTTCTGGTCCCTCAACCGGGACCGGCAGTGCACCCCGCCCGACAACAACGGCACGACGTCGGGCACGTGCAGCAGCGTTCCGCAGGCGGCCTGGGACTTCGCCAAGTACTCGGTGAAGTTCGCCGGAGCCACCCCGCCCTCCTCGCCCCCGCCGTCCTCCTCGCCGGGCGGCACCTGCACGGTGGCGGCCTGGAGTTCGGGCACGGTCTACACCCAGGGCAACGAGGTGTCCCACAACGGCCACCAGTGGAAGGCCAAGTGGTGGACCCAGAACGAGGAGCCCGGGACCACGGGGGAGTGGGGGGTCTGGCAGGACGAGGGCGCCTGCTGAACCTCCCGCGGCCCGAGTCTCCTTGAGATGACGGCTCCGGTCCGCGCGCCGGCCGGGGCCGTCCGCGTCCACTGGCCGGAAGTTTTTCCGGCCGAGCGGCAACCCCTGTCGCCGCCGCACGTCGTCAGGGGTGAAGGCGCGAATTCCGCGCCACCTCGCCGACCGTGGAGAAGCACAACGTGACCGTCCCCCAGCACAGTCCCGACCGCCCCGTCTCCCGCAGCCCCCGCCGTCTCGCCGGTGCGGCGGCGACCGTCCTGCTCCTCGCTCTCGCCGTCCCCGCGCTCGCCGGTACGGCGTACGCCGACGAGCCGAGCGCCCAGCCGAAGCGCGCTTCCTCGGCCAAGCCGGCCGAACCGAGCGCCGCCCCCGCCTCGCCGGTCAAGCGCGCGGGCGAGGGCAAGCGGCCGGCCGCCCCGTCGGCGCGGCCCTCGGTCAGCCCGCCCTCGACGGCGCGGCCCGCGGCCCCCTCGTCCGGCACGGACGCCAAACCGGCCGCACCGGCCGCCGCCCCCGCGCCCTCGGACCAGAAGGAGCTCGCCCATACTGGTTCGTCCACGACCACCGCGGTGATGGGCGCCGGCGCCGGAGCGCTGATCCTCGCGGGCGCCGGAACCGTCTACGCCGTACGGCGGCGGCAACAGCACTGAGACACAGGCTCTGAGGCACCCCACGGCCCCGCCCGCGACCAGGGCGGGGCCACGCCCGCGTACCGAGGAACTGATGGAGCACACCGCCGCACTGCACCCGGCCCCCTTCGCCCCGAGCCGGCTCGCGCCCTGGTGGCGCGGACTGCTGTGCCGGGGCCGCACCGCACCCCGCGACAGACACGCGGAAGCGTTCGGAGGGCGCCGGTTCGGTGACGCCTGCGACCCCGGGGCCACGCCGCCGACCGTCAGCGAGCTCTACCACGCGCACCGCCTCAAGATGGTGCACCTAGCCGTCATGCTGGTGGACGACCGGGCGAGCGCCGAGGACGTCGTGCAGGACGCGTTCACCGCGCTGTACCGGCGTCACGGCGAGCACATCGACGAGATCGACAACGCGCTCGCCTATCTGCGCACCGCCGTCGTCAACGCCTCGCGCTCCGTACTGCGCCGGCGCCGCACGGCCCGCGGCTACACCCCGCCCCACATACCCGACGCGCCGTCCGCCGAGGAACGCGTCGTCCTCGACGAGGAACACCGCGAAGTGCTCGCCGCTCTGGGCCAGTTGACGGTGCGCCGGCGCGAGGTGCTCGTCCTGCGGTACTGGAGCGACCTGACGGAGGCGGAGATCGCGACCACCCTCGGCATCAGCCGGGGCTCGGTGAAGTCCATCGCGAGCCGGGCCCTCGACTCGCTGGAGAAGATCCTGGAGGCACGGGCATGAGCGGCCACTGGAGCGGGCCCGAAACCGCCGAGCGTCCGGTCGAGAGGCGGCTGCGCGGCGCCCTCGCCGCCCGCGCGGACAGCATCACCCGCGCGGATCTGCGGCCCGCCGACCCGCCGGGCCCCCATCTGCACCGCACCCCGCTGGCCCGGCTGCGGCTGCGCCGGTTCACCCTGCCGCTGGCCGGGCTCGCCACTGTCGCGGCGGTGGCGGTCGGCTACGTCACGCTGGCCTCAGGTCACGAAGAACAGCGCCCGCTGCCCGCGAGTTCGCCGGGGCCGGTCAAGACCCCGCCGACGCCGGGCCCGTCCAAGGCACCCAGTCCGGTGCCGTCGCCGCCCAGCCGCTCGCCGTCCGCGTCCGTCGCCCGCCCGAAGCCGCGGAGCGAGACGCCCACCCCCACCCCGTCGAAGCCCGCCGCGGGCCCGGTGACGGGAGTGCCGTCGCACGGGGCGGTGCCCCGCCGGTCCGATTCGCCGTCGGTACCTCCGTCGGTGCCTCCGGCCCGCTGAGTTTGTTCTTTTTCTTTCGGGCCCGAAAGAAAAAGAACAAACTGAGACCGGGGCGGCTCAATCGCGGCGGCCGCTGATCCGTCGGCGGCGTACCAGCACCGCGGGCACCGCGCCCGCGAGCGAGAGGGCGCCGGGTGCGAGGGCGGGGGCGGCGTTGACGCCGGTCTGGTCGAACGTGTCCGGGACGGGCAGCGTCGCCCAGTGGGAGACGGGCCAGGCGACCACGAAGGCGCGGCCCACGGCCTCGTCGACCGGCACGAACCCGTGGTTCTTGTCGTTCTGGTGGTAGCGGGAGTCCGCGGACTTCTGCCGGTTGTCGCCCATCACCCACATCTTGCCGTTGGGCACGGTCACCTTGAACTGGCCGCCCAGATCGTCGACCGTGCACGGCGTGCTGCCGGGATGGACGTAGGGCTCGACGAGCGCCTTGCCGTTGACCTTCAGGGGGCCGGTGCCCTTGCACTCCACGGTGTCTCCGGCGACCCCGATGACCCGCTTGATCAGATCCTGTTCGTTGGCCGACGGCATGACCCCGATGAACGACAGGACCTTCTGCACGACGTTCGGGGCCGAATGCGGCTCCCCGGCAAGCCAGTTGGCGGGGTCGTGGAAGACGACGACCTCGCCGCGCCCCGGCTCCGAGCCGAACCAGGGCGTCAGCTTGTCGACGAGGACGCGGTCGCCCGGCTGCAGCGTGTTCTGCATGGACTCGGACGGGATGGAGAACGCCTGCACCAGGAACGTCTTGATGAGGAGCGCGAGCACCAGCGCGACACCGATGAGGATCGGCAACTCCTTCCAGAAGGAGCGGTGTTTCCCGGCCTTCGGGCGGCGCGGTCCGTCCGGCTCCTCACCCTCGGTCTGTGGGCTTCCGTCCGCGCCGACCGCTGAATTCCCCACGCCCGCTCCTCCGTTCGTACCGAGGCCCATGCGCCGGGCGGCGTGGGTCCACGACCTGACCAACGAACGGTAGTTCCGGGCGGCCCCGATCACCGCGGTCTGCGGGGGGGTGTTCGGCCGCATTCCTGCATCCGATGGACCCCGGGTACGCGAGAGCCCCCGCCGGACGGCAGGGGCTCTCGCGTACGGGGAGGACGGGTCAGGAGGCGGGCTCGGGGCCCTGCATGTGCTCGCTGATCCACTGGATGAGGCCGCCGTTGGCCATGTTCGGCACGTACGTCTTGGCGTTGTGGTCGCCGCCCTGGATGACGCTCAGCTTTGTCTTGACCGGGCCCTTGGTGTACTTCTGCACGAAGTCCTCGATCTTCGGCTTGGCCTGCGCGTCGGAGCCCGCGGTGCCGACCTGGAAGGCCAGATAGACGTCCGGGCCCTTCGCGTCGATCAGCTTCTGGGCGAGCAGCTTCGGGTTGTTCTCCGCCTTCTCCTTGTCATGCCCGGCCCACAGACGGGAGTCGGGCGTGATGTCGGGGCCGGAGGCTATGACCGCCTTGAACTGGTTCGGCTTCTGCAGCACGCTCTTGAGGCCAGCGAAGCCGCCGGTGGAGGAGCCCATGAAGGCCCAGCCGTCACGCGACTTGACCGTACGGAAGTTGGCCTTGATGAGGTCGGGGACGTCCTCGGTGAGCCAGGTGCCCATCTTGGGCTGGCCCGGGATGTCACTCGCGTCCCAGTACAGGCCGCCCGTGTCCGGCTTGGGGTTGAGGACCGGCATCGCCAGGATGAACGGGAGGCTCTTGCCCTCCTTGGACCACTGGGAGATGCTCGCCTCCAGCTTGAGGTCCGTGCCCATCCAGTAGTTGGTCGGGTATCCGGCGCCGCCGGGCAGCGCGACCATGACCGGGAAGCCGCTCTTGGCGTACTTCGGGTCCTTGTACTCCGGCGGGACCCAGACCCAGACCTTGCCCTTGAAGCCGGACTTCTTGCCTTCGAGGGTCGTCACGGCGATCTTGGTGTCGTTCTCGGGGACCGTGCCGGCCACCGTGAACTTGGCCTCCGGGCCGGTCGGCATGAGCACCTTGGAGTCGGCCCCCTTCGCCGAGCCGCCGGGCTTGTCCCCACCGCCGGAGCCGCCGTCCTGTCCGAAGCTGATCGCGTCGCCCTTGTCCGAGAAGACGTCGAAGTAGTTCAGGACGGGCCACGCGATCAGGCCGAGCACGACGAGGGAGACCACGCCGAGTATCCAGCGCTTGGCGCGGTGGGCCCGGCGGTGCCCCTGAGACTGATAGGCCCCGTGGCGGGGGTAGGTCATTGCGATCGCTCCGGATGGTTCTGTGGCCCAAGGGCATGCCTGTTCGTTCACCAGACGGGATGGGCAACAGTGGCCAAAGGGTTCCGGATTTATCTTACAAATCTTGTGAAAGTGATCGATCAGTCAACGGCGATCACGGAACGTTCCTGCCGCGCCCGGCCCGGCGCAGCCGACCGGGCGCCTGAGAGCCTGTGTCCGAACACCGTTCGGATCAGGCACCGGCTCTCACTTCAGGGTCGCAGACCGTGGCGCACCCACGCGTTGGGTTCCACGTAGCTGACGCGATCGTGACGGGTGTCACAGTGCGCCGGGACCAGGGCGTCCGGCACCTCGATCTCGCCGTCCCGGTCGAAGGGGACGCCGGTCCAGCGGTGCCACTCGGCCGGCGTCCCGCTCACCGTCATGGAGGCGGCGGCCGCCTTCTCGATGGTGCCGCCCGCCCTGACGTGGACCCGCAGCCACGGATCGGCGGGCAGCCCGTCGTCCCTGACCTGGCGCATGTACTCGGCCATGGGCACCCGGGGCTGGAGGTGCTTGGCCGTGGGGCGCACCGGCGCGACCAGGACGTCGAGCCCCTGGCGCTGCACGGCGTCGCGCAGCGCGGCCAGCATGAGGTGGGACAGGCCGCGCCCGAGGTGGTCGAGATCGATCGTGATCTCCAGTGCGCTGGCCGTCGTCGCCGGGCGTTCGCGCCGGAGGTCGTCGAAGGCCCACGTGAGGACCTGGTCCCAGCCGCGGTCGGGCATCTCCTCGCGGCCCTCCAGCGTCGCGTCGAAGGGGACGCTGTATCCGCGGGCGATCAGCCGGTCCCCCTCGGTGGCCACCACGCAGTACTGCGGGAACTCCTCGGGCACCCGGCTGAGCAGGGTGTAGCCGACCAGGTCCCGGGCTATGAACTCGGGCCAATTGTTGCTGATGTCGTAGAGCTGGGCGGCCAGTTCGGGGCGCTCCGCGAGGGTGCTGATCTCGATGTTCTCGGTGTCCGTCACGGACCGGACCCTGCCAGAAGCCCCGGGGCCCTGCCAATGCTTTTGGACCCGGCCGCTCCGGGCCCGCCGAGGCCGCGGGGCCTGGCGGAACCGGCGGATCGCGCCGACCGCCCCCGCGCGGCCCAAGCAGGTCACGGGCGTATGCACCGGACCCGCACCGTCAGGTCGAGATGGCGCCCCGCCATGCCGGGCGACGACGTCACCCCGAACGCGGTGCGGTCGATCCGGGTCGTGGCGACGGCGCTGAACGCCCCCGCCGACGAGGTGGACTCCTCGATGGTCAGGCTCACCGGCCGGGCGACGCCGCACACCGTGAGTGTGCCGGGCAGGGTCGTGCCGTCGAGGCGGTCCGCGGTGAACGTGATCAGCGGGTGGCGGTCGGCGTCCAGGAAGCGCGGTGAGCGTACGGCGGTGTCGCGCTGCCGGCTGCCGGTGTTGAAGCTCGCCGCGTCGATCTCGGCGCGGACGCCCGACCCGACGAGCGGCTCGGCGATGTCGACGGTCCCGGACCGGATCGCGAAACCGCCGCTCACCGGAAGGAGCCCGAACACGTGCCGAGTCCGGAAGGTGACGGTCGAGCCGCCCGGGTCGATCTCGTAGCGCCCAAGGCCGGGGGCCGCCGTGGTCCTGTCCTGATTCGTTTCCATGCGTCGATTCCACCGCGGAACGGGGGCCGCGCGGCAGGGCGGCCGGTCGGGTTCCGAGGCGACGAAGGAAGGGCCGTTCGGCGCGGCATGCGACTTTCGTAGGTGGTGCCCGGGCCGGAAGGTCCGATGCCGGGAGCCCCCGCCCGGGAATGACCTACCGTAAGCCGCATGAGTGACGGACCATGGCACCGTCGGCATCCGCTCGCCGTGGATGCGGCGCTCGCCTTCTGCTTCGCCCTGGGTGACGTCGGTTTGACACTGGTCGGCGCGACGTGGTGGCCCGAGCGGCCGGGCGGCCTCGCCTGGACGCTGCTCGGTCTCCAGGCGCTCGCCTGCCTCTCGCTGGTCGCCCGACGGCGGGCACCCCTGACGGTGGTGGCGGTCCTCGGCGCGTTCCTGCTCGCCGTGACCCTGCTGATCTCGCCCGTGCACGCGCTGACCCCGGCGAAGCCGGGCAACGTATGGGCCCCGTTGTCGACGGCCCTCGCGGCGTACGGTCCCCTCTTCTACGGCAAGCACGCCCGCAACCGGCGCGTGGCGTTCCTCGTGCTCGGCGTCTTCACCCTGATCGTCGCCCGGGCCTGGGAGCCGTCCATCACGGTCATCACCATCGGTCTGCTGCGCACTGCCGTCGGCCCCCTGCTCGCCCTGTACTTCGACGCGCGCGGGCGCCTCGTGTGCGCCCTGACCGAGCGCGCCGAGCGGGCCGAGCGGGAGCGCCATCTGCTCGCCGAGCGGGCGTGCGCCGAGGAACGCGCCCGGCTTGCCGGTGAGATACACGACGTGGTGACCCACCGGGTGAGCCTCATGGTGCTCCAGGCGGGCGCGCTGCGCGTGACGGCGTCCGACGAGGCGACGCGGCGCGCGGCCGAGGAACTGCGGGCGGCCGGCTGCCAGGCCCTTGAGGAGCTGCGGGACCTCGTCGGCATTCTGCGTACGGCACCGGAAGACGATCCGACGCCTTCGCTCGACGGGTTCGCGGCGCTGGTCGCCGAGTCGACGGCGGCGGGCGTACCGGCCGAACTGGCCGAGCGGGGCGACCGGTCGCTGGCCTCACCGGTCGTCGGCCGCACCGCGTACCGCATCGTGCGCGAGGCGCTGACCAACGTGCACAAGCACGCCCCCGGGGCCCGTGTCACCGTCGACGTCGAGTACGACGAGACCCGGGTGCGGGTCGCCGTCCGCAACACCCGGCCGAGCGGCGGGCCCAACAGCGAGCTGGCACGCACCGGTTCGGGCCTCGGCATCGCGGGACTGCGCCGGCGTATAGAGCTCGTGCACGGAAGCCTGCGGGCCGGACCTCAGGCGGACGGCGGGTTCTGCGTCGAGGCCGTGCTGCCCGCCTATGTACCGACAGCGGAATCGGTGGTGTGACCTGTGGTCCGAGTGGTTGTGGTGGACGACGAGCCGATGGTGTGCGGGTTCCTCCGTACGATCCTCGGCTCGGCCGCCGACATCGAGGTGGTCGCCGAGGCGCACGACGGGGCGGCGGGCGTGGAAGCGGTGCTGCGCCACGGGCCCGACGTCGTCCTCATGGATCTGCGGATGCCGGGCATGGACGGGATCGCGGCCATCGAGCAGCTGGCCCGGCGCGCGGACGCGCCGCCCATCGTGGTGCTCACGACCTTCGACGCCGACCAGTACGTCCTGCGGGCGCTGCGCGCCGGGGCCTCGGGGTTCCTGGTGAAGTCGACTCCGCCGGAGGACCTCATCGGGCTCGTCCGGGTGGCCGCCGAGGGACACACCGTCCTTTCGCCCGCCGCGGCCCGGCGGCTGATCGCGGCCTCGACGGACGGCCTGTCGGCCCGCGACCGGGCGCGCGAACGCGTGGCCCAGCTGACCGAGCGCGAGGCCGAGGTCCTGGCGGGTCTGGGGGAGGGACTCTCCAACGCGCGGATCGCGGCCCGGCTGTATCTGTCGGAGGCGACCGTCAAGGGCTATGTGTCAAGGGTGCTCGACAAGCTGGAATGCGCCAATCGCACCCAGGCCGGCCTGCTCGCCCACGAGGCGGGCGTGGTCGCACCGTAGCCATTCCTCGTCAACTTCCCTGATCCATACGGTAGTTGGGTCGTCGGCGCGTCCAGCCTGTGGAAGTGCGTGCGGGGTCGTTCATCGCCCCCGGGCGGCCCGCGCCCGGACACGCCGTGGCAATGCGGGGCTCGGTGCGGACGGCGGCGGATGCTTGTTTCTGCTCGTTCGATGGGAGCCATTGACAGATACGAGCATCAGTACTGCACTGGCGGGTGCCCTCCGGCAGGCTCGTGCCGGCGGGATCGGCACCTTCCCCTGCCCTCCGACGCATCCCGCCCGGGCCCCAACCGGCCGGGCCAGGAAGGAATCTGTCGTGCCGTCACTTCCCGCGCGCCGCCGCAGAGTCGCCGCTCTGCTGGCCGCACTCCTGGCCGTCCCGCTGACCGCGACCGCGGCTCTGGCCTCCCCGGCCCCCGCGAAGCCCGCGGCCTCGGCGGAGCTCCCGGTGCCCGCCCCGAGCCGGCCGCTCGCGGCCACGCCGCCGATGGGCTGGAACAACTGGGCGCACTACATGTGCGACATCAGCGAACAGACCGTCGTGCACAACGCGGACGCCCTGGTCTCCAAGGGCCTCGCCGCCAAGGGCTACAACACGCTGACCGTGGACGACTGCTGGATGACCAAGAGCCGGGACGCGGCGGGCAACCTCGTCGCGGACCCGGCGCGGTTCCCGCACGGCATGGCCTGGCTCGGCGACTACCTGCACGCGCGCGGCCTCAGGTTCGGCATCTACGAGGACGCCGGCTCAAGCACCTGCGGCGGCTACCCCGGCAGCGGTCGGCCCCAGGGCGGCGGCGCCGACCACTTCGCCCAGGACGCCGCCACCTTCGCCTCCTGGGGCGTGGACTACCTCAAGCTCGACGGCTGCAACCTGTACGTCGAGCCCGGCCAGACCAAGGAGCAGGCCTACCGCCAGGCGTACGACGCCGAGGCCGCGGCCCTGGCGGCAGTCGGCCGGGACATCGTCTTCTCCGAATCGGCACCCGCCTACTTCCAGACCGGCGAATGGGGCAACCCCGGCTGGTTCTCCGTGCTCTCGTGGGTCGGCGAGGACGGCCAGCTCTGGCGCGAGGGCTACGACATCGCGACGTACGACCCGCGAAAGCCCGACGCGAGCCGCTGGGCGAGCGTGCTGACCAACTACGGTTACAACCGCTGGATCGGCCGCTACGCCGGGCCGGGCAACTGGAACGACCCCGACTTCGTGCTCGCCGGGGCGCCCGGCCTGACCGCCGACGAATCGCGCAGCCAGGTGGCGCTCTGGTCGATGATGGCCGCACCACTGATCCTCTCCTCCGACGTTGCTGCCCTCAGCCCGGCCGGACTCGCGGCACTGGGCAACACCGCCCTCGTCGCCATCGACCAGGACAGTCTCGGACGGCAGGCCGGGGTGGTCGCCACCAACGGCACCACCGATGTCCTGGCCCGCCCGCTGGCCAATGGCGACCGAGCTGTCGCCGTGCTCAACCGGTCCTCCTCCGCGCGGAACATCTCCACGACGCTCGCCTCGATCGGCCTGCCCGGCTGCGAGGTGCGTGCCAAGGACCTCTGGAGCGGGGCGAGTTCGACGACCTCGTCCGCGCTGACCGCGACCGTGCCCGCCCACGGCACCGCGATCTGGCGCCTCACGCCGGGCAGCGGCTGCGCCCCCGCCGTGCCCACCGGGCAGATCACCGGCAACGGAGCCAACTGCGTGGACGTGGCCAACAGCGGCACCGCGAACGGCACCCCGGTGATCCTCTATCCCTGCACCGGCAACACCAACCAGCGCTGGACCCTGGCAGGCGACGACACCGTACGGGCGCTCGGCAAGTGCCTGACCGCGAGCGGCACCGGCGCCGGTAGCGCCGCCACCCTCTCGACGTGCACCGGCGCCGATGCCCAGCGGTGGACCACCGACCAGGACGGCACGCTCGTCAACGCCGGATCCGGGCTCTGCCTCGACGTGTACGGAGGGGGCACGGCGAGCGGCACCAAGCTCGACACGTGGACCTGCGGCGACCACCAGGCCAACCAGGCGTGGTCGCTGCCCGTGTGACGGACCGTGTCAGGCCGTGACGGCGAGGTCCTGTCGCACGCTGATCGCGTCGAGGCGGATCGTGACCGCCGCGGTGTCCTCGGCGCCCAGGGACAGGAGCTTCGCCTTGTCCGCGCCCACCCTCACCTCGACCCGGAAGGCGACGACGTGGAGATGGCGGCCGGTCTCCTCGTCCTGGAGCGCGAAGAGGAGGTTGTAGAAGTAATGGGTGCCGTCGGTGCCGTCCTGGAAGGCGAGGTGCGCGGCCCCCTCCTGCTCGCCGAGGCCGAGGAACACCTGGGCGAGCGCGGCATCGGCCTTGGCCCAGAACGCCGGGTTCTGATACGGCTCGACCAGGGCCTGGCGCACGGCCTGCTTCAGCGTGAGCACCATGACCTGCACCGGAGCGGTCTCCTGAAGACCGAAACCGGGGATGATCTTGACGACGGAGCTGTTCGGCAGACCCCGCGCCGCCGACCGTACGGCCCCGAAGTCGAAGTCCCCGGCCGCCGGCGCGATCGCCTCCTGGAGCACGGCCTCGGCGGCTCGCGCCTGGTCGAGCACGTCCGGGCCGACTTCGACGACCGCCTTGAAGGCGGCCCTTGTGCTGGTGGCCCGGTCAACCATGGCTGCTCCCGCGGGGGTTGGAAGTGATCAATTGCCGACGCGCCAGTATGCACAAGCGGTCCCGAACCGGCGGATCGGTCTCACATTCCGTACGCGAAGCGGCCCGCGGGAGTCCATGCGGTACCGAGCGTGACCGTACGTGACCGCGTGCACGTCCCTGACCTGCATGGACCACGGAAAGTGAGGCCCGTCACTTCGGGTGACTTTTTCGGCATGTTCCCCGCATGCCGGGGCAGGGGCGGTGATGGCCCTGTCCCAGCACCCATCGGAGGACCCGAACCATGCCCGAGCTTTTCATCGACGGCCAGTGGACCGCCGCCGTCGACGGGCGGACCCGTGAGATCCGGTGTCCGGCCGACGGCACGCTGGTCGCCACCGTCGACGAAGCGGGTCCCAAGGACACCGCCGCCGCCATCGCCGCGGCCCGTACCGCCTTCGACCACGGCCCGTGGCCGAGGACGGCACCGGCCGAGCGCGGTGCGCTCCTGCAGCGCGTCGCCGACCTGCTCGTACGCGACAAGGAACTCCTCGCGCGGGCCGAGTCCCTCGACACCGGCAAGCGGCTCGTCGAGTCCCGCTACGACATGGACGACATCGCGAACTGCTTCCGCTACTTCGCCGCCCTCGTCACCGCGCAGGGCGCGGGCCGCGTCGTCGACACCGGGAACCCGGCCGTCGACAGCCGGGTCGTCCAGGAACCGGTGGGTGTCTGCGGGCTGATCACGCCGTGGAACTACCCGCTGCTCCAGACCGCCTGGAAGGTCGCCCCGGCGATCGGCGCGGGCAACACCTTCGTCCTGAAGCCGAGCGAGCTGACCCCGCACACCGCCATCCACCTCATGAAGCTCCTCGACGAGGCGGGTCTTCCGGCGGGCGTCGCCAACCTGGTGCTCGGCGCGGGAGCCGAGGCCGGCGCGCCGCTCGCCGAGCACCCCGACGTCGACCTCGTCTCCTTCACCGGCGGCCTCGTCACCGGCCGCCGCATCATGGCCGCCGCCGCGCCCACCGTGAAGAAGACCGCGCTCGAACTCGGCGGCAAGAACCCCAACGTCGTCTTCGCCGATGTGGCGAAGGACGACGCGAGCTTCGACGCCGCCGTGGACAACGCGCTGACCGCCGTGTTCCTGCACTCCGGGCAGGTCTGCTCGGCCGGCACCCGGCTCCTGGTCGAGGACGCGCTGCACGACCGGTTCGTGGACGAACTCGTGCGCCGCGCCCGACTGATCCGGCTCGGCGGCCCCTTCGACGAGCGGGCCGAGACCGGACCGCTGATCTCCGCCGCCCACCGCGACAAGGTCGAGGCGTACGTCGCCGCCGGGATCGCCGAGGGCGCCGTGCTGCGCTGCGGCGGCGAACGCCCCAACTCACCGGAGCTGGAAGGCGGTTACTACTACCCGCCGACCATCCTCGACGAGTGCCGGGCCGGGATGAGCGTGGTGCGGGACGAGTCCTTCGGGCCGGTCCTGACCGTCGAGCGCTTCACCGGCGAGGACGAGGCCGTGCGCCTGGCCAACGACACCATCTACGGCCTCGCCGGCGCGGTGTGGACCGCCGACGAGTCCCGGGCCCGCCGCGTCGCGGCCGGACTGCGGCTCGGCACCGTATGGATCAACGACTTCCACCCGTACGTCCCGCAGGCCGAATGGGGCGGCTACAAGCAGTCCGGGACGGGACGGGAACTCGGGCCCGCGGGCCTGGCCGAGTACCAGGAGACCAAGCACATCTGGCGCAACACGGCCCCCGAACCCCAGCGGTGGTTCGAGAGCTAGCCGCCACCACCCCGGCCGGCCGTCCCCGCGGACGGCCGGTCACCGCCCCGTGCCCCTCCTGCACCCCTGCCTACTTGGAGTCTGGTCATGAGCATGACGAAGGATGACGCCGAGCTCCGGGAGTTCGGCTACAGACCCGAACTCAAACGCACCCTCGGCAACTTCCACACCTTCGCCGCCGGCATCAGCTACATCTCGATCCTCACCGGCACCTTCCAGCTGTTCTACTTCGGCTTCGGCTTCGGCGGACCCGCCTACTGGTGGTCCTGGCCGCTGGTCTTCGTCGGCCAGCTGATGGTCGCGCTGTGCTTCGCCGAACTCGCCGCGAAGTACCCGGTGGCAGGCTCGGTCTACAACTGGGCCAAGAAGCTCGGCGGCCCGCACGTCGGCTGGCTGGCCGGCTGGATGATGCTGGTCGCCTCGATCGTGTCGATCGCCGCCGTGGCGCTCGCCTACCAGGCGACCCTGCCGCAGATCTCCAAGGTCTTCCAGATCGTCGGCGACGGCACCGGCACGTACGACGTCGCCACCAACGCCGTGATCCTGGCCGCGGTCCTCATCCTCTTCACCACCCTGGTCAACGCGTTTGGCGTCAAGCTGATGGCCCGCATCAACACGGCGGGCGTCTTCCTCGAACTCGTCGCCACCGTCGTCCTGATCGTCCTGTTCGCCGTCCACGTCGTACGCGGCCCCTCCGTGGTGCTCGACACCCACGGCCACGGCGGCAGCGGCAGCTTCGGCTACATGGGCGCCTTCCTCACCGCGGCGCTCGCCTCCGCCTACGTGATGTACGGCTTCGACACGGCCGCCTCGCTGGGCGAGGAGTCCGTCGACCCGTCCCGCAACGCGCCGCGCGCGATCCTGCGGGCGCTGCTCGCCTCGTTCGTGCTCGGCGGTCTGATCCTGATCCTCGCCCTGATGAGCGTCAGCAGCCTCGACGGCAAGGGCATCACCACCGACGGCCTCCAGTACGTCGTGCTCGACGTGCTCGGCGACACCGGCGGCAAGCTGATGCTCTGGTGCGTCCTGATCGCGGTCACCGTGTGCGCGCTCGCCGTGCACACCGCCGCCATCCGCCTCGCGTTCGCGATGTCCCGGGACAACAACCTGCCCGCCGCGTCCCTGATGGCGAAGGTCAGCCCGCGCTTCAAGACCCCCGTGGCGCCCGCCGTCGTCATCGGCGTGCTGGCCCTGGTGATCCTCCTGGTGAACATCCGCCAGCCGCAGATCTTCTCGGTGGTCACCAGCATCGGCATCATCATGATCTACGTCGCCTACCTCCTGGTCACCACGCCGATGCTCATCGCCCGGCTGCGCGGCAAGTGGACCCCGGCCGGCGACGGCAAGTTCTCGCTGGGCCGCTGGGGCCTGCCGGTGAACATCGTCGGCGTCGTGTGGGGCGGCTTCATGACCGTCAACCTCGCCTGGCCGCGCGCCGAGGTCTACAACGCCACCGCCCCCTACCACTGGTACCTGCGCTGGGGCGCCTTCCTCTTCGTCGGAGCCGTCCTGCTCGGCGGCTTCGCCTACTACTGGTTCGTCCAGCGCCACCGCACCGGCGTCCTCGCGAGCCATGCCGCAACGGAAACCGAAAGTGAGTCAGACACCCATGTCCACACCTCCCACTGAATCCCCCGTCCCCGCCGAGGAGTTCGACTACGTCGTCGTCGGCGGCGGCACGGCGGGCAACGTGGTCGCGGCCCGGCTCAGCGAGGACCCCTCGGTCACGGTGTGCGTCCTGGAGGCAGGTCCCTCCGACGTCGGCGACGACAACGTCCTCAAGCTCGACCGCTGGATGGGCCTGCTCGAATCCGGCTACGACTGGGACTACCCCGTCGAGCCGCAGTCCCACGGCAACAGCTTCATGCGGCACGCCCGCGCCAAGGTGCTCGGCGGCTGCTCCTCGCACAACTCGTGCATCGCCTTCTGGGCGCCGGCCGAGGACCTCAACGCCTGGGAGGCGGCGGGCTGTTCGGGCTGGGGAGCCGCCGACATCTTCCCGCTCTACCAGCGCCTGGAGACCAACGACGCCCCGGGCGACCACCACGGCCGCAGCGGCCCGGTGAAGATCCGCAACGTCAAGTCGGCCGACCCGTGCGGCGCGGCTCTCCTTGAGGCGTGTGCCCAACAGGGCATCCCCACCACGCAGTTCAACGACGGCAGGACCGTGGTGCGCGGGGCCAACTGGTTCCAGATCAACTCGGACGAGAACAACATCCGCCAGTCGTCCTCGGTGGCCTACCTCCACCCCGTGATGGGCAAGCGGCCCAACCTCGTCGTGCGTACCGGGGTGCGCGCCAAGAAGCTCGTCATCGACGGGAACCGCCGCTGCACCGGCGCCGAGTACCTCGACCCGGACCTCATCCACACCCGCACCGTCACCGCCCGGCGCGAGGTCATCGTGTCCTGCGGCTCGATCGACACCCCGAAGCTGCTCATGCTGTCGGGCATCGGCCCCGCGGCCCATCTGCGCGAGGTGGGCGTGGACGTCCTGGTGGACGCCCCCGGCGTCGGCGAGAACCTCCAGGACCACCCCGAGGGCGTCATCATGTGGGAGGCCAAGCAGCCCATGACGACGGCCTCCACCCAGTGGTGGGAGATCGGCATCTTCGCCGACACCGAACCCGGCCTGGAGCGCCCGGACCTGATGTTCCACTACGGCCAGGTGCCGTTCGACATGAACACCGCCCGCTACGGCTACCCGACCACCGAGAACGCGTTCTGCCTCACCCCCAACGTGACGCAGGCCAAGTCGCGCGGCACCGTGCGGCTGCGCACCCGCGACTACCGCGACAAGCCGATGGTCGACCCCCGCTACTTCACGCACGAGCACGACGAGCGGGTCATGACGTACGGACTGAAGCTGGCCCGCCAGATCGCGGCCCAGCCCGCGCTCAGCGGCTGGGCGGGCGCCGAGCTGGCCCCGGGCCCGGACGTGCGGACGGACGACGAGCTGCTCGACTACATCCGCAAGACCCACAACACCGTCTACCACCCCGCCTCGACGGTGAAGATGGGCGCCGACGACGACGCGATGGCGCCCGTGGACGCCCGGCTGCGCGTCAAGGGCATCGACGGCCTTCGGGTCTGCGACGGCTCGGTCATGCCGGAGCTCGTCACGGTCAACCCGTGCATCACCACGATGGCGATCGGCGAGAAGTGCGCCGACCTCCTGAAGGCCGACGCACGCTGACGTCCGCAGGACCGGTTCCGGGGTCCCCTCACAGGGGCCCCGGAACCGGTCCTAGGCCGGTGGCAGCAGGGGCCCGCAGTCCCACTGCTGGAAGATGAGCCGGGTCTCCACCCGGGCCACCTCCGGCCGCGAGGTGAACTCGTCGAGTACGAGCCGCTGGAGATCCGCGGTGTCGGCGACGGTCACATGCACCAGATAGTCGTCGGGGCCCGTCAGATGGAACAGCGACCGCGACTCCGGCAGCGCCCTGACCCGCTCCACGAAGGGAGCGATCAGATCGCGCCGGTGCGGACGCACCTGCACGGAGAGCAGCGCCTGGAGCCCCCGGCCCAGCTTGGCCGGATCCACGCGCAGCTGATAGCCGAGGATCACCCCGGCGCGCCGCAGCCGCGTGACACGGTCCAGGCAGGTGGAGGGCGCCACACCGACCTCGGCGGCAAGATCGCGGTAGGTCGTGCGGGCATCGTTCTGCAGAAGGCGCAGAATGTGCAGATCCACCGGGTCCAGTACGACGGATTCAGCCATGGCCCGAACGTAACACGGCGTACGGTTCCCGGGGCCCGGCGAGTGTTCACAGTGGGCGCATGGACGCCGACACCACACCCGTGGACGCCACCACCGTGGACACCCTCGCCGTGCACGCGGGCCGCGAAGACCTCGCCGCCCTCGGCCTGCACGCCCCGCCGATCGACCTGTCGACCACCTACCCCTCGTACGACAGCAGGGCCGAAGCCGCCCGCATCGACGCCTTCGCCGCCACCGGCGAGGCGCCCGAGGGCCCGCCGGTCTACGGGCGGCTCGGCAACCCCACCGTCGCCCGCTTCGAGACGGCGCTCGCCCGCCTGGAGGACACCGAGGCGGCCGTCGCCTTCGCCAGCGGAATGGCGGCGCTTTCCGCCGTCCTGCTCGCCCAGCACGCCACGGGCCTGCGCCACGTCGTCGCCGTACGCCCCCTGTACGGATGCAGCGACCACCTCCTGACCGCCGGGCTCCTCGGCAGCGAGGTCACCTGGGCCGACCCGGAGGGCGTCGCGGCCGCGATCCGTCCCGACACCGCCCTGGTCATGGTGGAGAGCCCGGCCAATCCGACGCTGGCCGAGGTGGACCTGAAGGCGCTCGCCGAGGCCTGCGGAACGGTGCCGCTGCTCGTCGACAACACCTTCGCGACCCCGGTGCTCCAGCGCCCCGCACACAGCGGCGCCCGCCTCGTCCTGCACAGCGCGACCAAGTACCTCGGCGGTCACGGGGACGTCCTCGGCGGAGTCGTCGCCTGCGACGAGGCCTTCGCCCGCCGGCTGCGCCAGATCCGCTTCGCCACCGGCGGCGTCCTGCACCCCCTCGCCGGCTATCTGCTGCTGAGGGGCCTCGCGACCCTGCCCGTCCGGGTGCGCGCCGCGTCGGCGACCGCCGCCGAACTCGTGGCGCGCCTGGCCGCCGACCCCCGCGTGCTGCGCGTCCACTACCCGAAGGTGGGCGGCGCCATGGTGGCCTTCGAGACGCTGACCGACCCGCACGACGTGATCGCCCGGGTCCGCCTGATCACCCCGGCCGTCAGCCTGGGCAGTGTCGATTCCCTCATCCAGCACCCGGCCTCGATCAGCCACCGCATCGTGCCCGAGGACGACCGCGCCTCCTCCGGCGTCAGCGACCGGCTGCTGCGCATGTCGGTCGGCCTGGAGGACGCGGAGGACCTGTGGCGCGACCTCGACCAGGCGCTGGGGGACCCGCTCTCAACTCGCGCCCGCCACAAGGGAGTTCACGCCACCGTGGAGCCCCAGCTCGCCGACGCCTGATCGGACCGGACCGGGCGAAGGAGCCTCAGCCGGACGTCTTGTTCCGGGTGAACTCGTCCTTGGTCCCGGAGCCGGCCCAACTGACCTCCAGGGTGGAGCCGTTGAGCTTGGCCGTGCCCTTGGTGCGAGTCGTGTTCCCGTCCGGGCACTTGAGCAGCAGCGTCGCCGTACCGGCGGCGCTGTTCGCCGTTCCGCTGCACAGGTGCTCGCCGAGCACGGACGCGTTCTTGCCCTTGATGACGAGGGCGACGGGTTTGCCCTGGGTCACGGCGACCCAGTCGCCGTCGATGCCGCCGGCCGCGGGCGGGGTGCCATGTCCCTTGCTCCGCACGGGAGTTGGGGCTCCACCCGACCCGGCGGGCGGCTTGGCGGGCGAGCCGCTCGCCGACGAGCCCTTGCCCGACGACGGCTTGTCCGACGCCTTGTCCGAGCCGCCGCCGCTGCTGCTGCACCCCGAGACGAGGAGAACGCCGACGAGCCCCATCGAGGCGAGGCCGGTGGTACGCGAGAACCTGTGCACTGCTGATCGTCCCCCTGCGACGCGAATTCCGGACGCGTCAAGCTACCAGCCGCCCGTCCCGCGTACGCGAACTTCTTCCCTGCCTGAACGCGTGACGGGGCCGGGCCCGCCCCCGTCGGCGGAGCCCGGTCAGGAGTCGAGGGCGATCCGGACGGCCACCGTGCCGCTCGTGCCGCGCCGCAGCCGGCTGCCGAGCAGGGTGAGCCGCCCGAGCACCCCGTACTTGCGGCGCAGCAGCGCCCGGCAGGCGTCGGTGGCGGCCGCGTCGCAGATCACGGCGGTCGCGGGGTGCTGTTCCCCGGTGGGATTGCCGCGCACGTCGCAGGGCCCGGCCAGCACCTCGGGCCGGTTGCGGATGCGCTTGACCTTCCACGAGTCGGTGACCGTCCAGATCATCAGGGCGTCGCCGTCCCGGACGACCCACACCGGGGTGGCGACGGCCGTGCCGTCCTTCTTGTAGCTCGTGACGAGGAGGTACTTGCCGGCGCCGAGCCGGTCCAGCACATCGGCACTCATGAGGCCATCCTTGAGGTCGCGAAGCGGGTGGGAGGCTCTTTGTAGCAGGTGGGCCGCAGCAGGTGGGTGCCGACGGGCTCTTGGCCATCGGGTCACGTGCCGGCCGGAGGACTTCCTAGCGGCCGGGACCGGTCGGCGGACCGGTCGGCGGATCGGTCAGAAGGTCGCCGTCCCGTCGGCGGCCAGGGCCGCGAGCAACTCCTCGTCCCGCGCGTCGAGTTGTGCCGGCTCACTCCGTACGACCGGGCCTTCGGTGAACGGCTCCGTGCCGGGCCCGAGGGCGGACTCCTGCTCGGGGGTCAGGGTTCCGGCGAGTGCGGCCCAGTAATGCCCACGCCCACCCAGGAACTGACGGAGCATCACGGATGCCTGCAGGTCCAGCACGGCGGCGGCGCGGGGGAGGCGGCGGCCGAGCAGGTCGTCGCGCGGCATCGACCGGGCCCTGCGAGCGCGGCCGGCGCGGGCGCGCGACGAGAGCGTGGCGTTGAACGACCGGGGAGACATCCCCGAGCGGCTGCTCGACATCGGCGACCGACGGATCGAGGCGATGGACGCCGCGGGCGTCGACCTGCAGATCCTCTCGCTCGCCCCGCCCGGGAACCACGGGCTCCCGGCCCGCGAAGCCATCGCGCTGAGCCGCGACGCGAACGACCGCGCCACCGAGGCCGTGGGCCGTCATCCGACGCGGCTGAGGGCGATGACGACGCTGCCGATGTCGGATCCGGATGCGGCCGTGGCCGAACTCCGGCGGACCGCGGACGTGCCCGCCCACGTCGGGATCATGTCCTACGGCCGCAGCGGCGACCGCCCGCTGGACGATCCCGCCCACGACGAGCTGCTCGCGACGGCCGCCGCCCTGGGGCGGCCGGTGTTCATCCATCCCCAGATCCCGCCGAACGCGGTCCGGGACGCCTCCCACCGGGGGTTCGACCCCACCGTCGAGCGGGCGCTCGCCACGTTCGGCTGGGGGTGGCACGTCGAGGCAGGGCTCGCGGCGCTTCGCCTGATCCTGCGCGGCACGTTCGACCGGCACCCGGGCCTGCTGATCGTCCTGGGCCACTGGGGCGAGATGCTCTTGTTCTTCCTCGACCGGATCGACAGCCTCTCGAACGTCGCGACCGGCCTCGAACCGTCCCCTTCCCCTCGGTGAGACACCCGGCCGGGCAGCCGCCCGCCCGGCGCACCCGGCCCTTGACCGGAAGGCGACTTGACGCCCTTGGCGCCCCGGCGAACCCGCACCGGGGCGCGGCGCGCACTGCGACGATGGCAAGGCACGCCTTTGCGGTGACAAAGGCAGACCTCCCGTGACGACAGGAGCGGACCGTGGCGACCAGCTCGGACAGCCCGATCGACCCCACCGACCCCTTCACCCCCTCACCGCTCAATCGGCTGCTGTACGGCCACGTGTACTCGGCCTCGGTCCGGGCGGTGGCGGTGCACCGCATCGCCGACCACCTGGCCGAGGGGCCCCGCACGGTCGAGGACCTCGCCGCGAGCGCCGGTCTGCACGCCGGTTCCCTGCGGCGCGTGCTGCGCCTGCTCGCGATGCACGGGCTCTTCACCCAGGACGAGAAGGGCGCCTTCGCGCTGACCGAGGCGGGCGGAGTGCTGCGTACCGACGTACCCGGCTCGCAGCACGCGGCTGTCATGCTGATCACCCACGAGATGTTCCACCGGGCCGCCGACGGAATTCCGGACACGTTGCGGACCGGAAAGACGCCCTTCGAAGCCGCCTACGGGGTGCCGTTCTTCACCCACCTCGCGGGCTCGCCCGCCGAGGGGGAGCTCTTCGACGCCGGGATGGCCGCGATGTCCGGCCGGGTCGACGAACTCGTCGCGGAGAGCTACGCGTTCCCCGGCAGCGGAACCGTGATCGACGTGGCCGGTGGCCGGGGCGGATTCCTGCGCGCGGTGCTCAGCCGCGAACCCGCCCTGACCGGCGTGCTCTTCGACCAGCCGAACACCGTGTCCGACCACCTGCTCGACGCCGAGGAGGTGCGCGGACGCTGGAGCGTGGCGGGCGGCGACTTCTTCTCGGAGGTACCGGCCGGCGGCGACCTGTACATGCTCAAGCACATCCTGCACGACTGGAACGACGAGGACTGCCTGCGCATTCTCGGCGCGATCCGCCGGGCCGCCGCCCCGGGCAAACGACTCCTCGTGGTCGACGCGGTGCTGCCCGACAACGGTGACGCACACCCCGCCGTGGAACTGGACATCATCATGCTGATGCTGGTGAAGGGGCGGGAGCGTACGGCCACGGAGTTCGAGAACCTGCTCACCCGGTCCGGGTTCAAGCTGAACCGCATCCTGCCGACGCCGTCGCTGCCGTCGATCATCGAGGCGGAAGCGGTGTGAACGGGCCCGGCTGACCGCCGTCCTCAGAAGCCCGTCGCCAGGTTGCGTACGAAGAGGGCGATGACGCCGACGAGGGCGAGGATGATCATCCAGGACGCGAAGCCGGTGTGGCGATCCTTGCGCACCGGCTTTCTGGACGGCTTGGCCGCCTTGGTCCTCTTCCCTCTGCCAGGTCTTGGCCGCTCGCTCCGGGGCGCGGGCCCCGCCGCGGTCTCGGCGAGCAACCTCCGGCAGACGGCGGCGAGTTCACTCGTGCCGTCGGTGAGGCTGGCCACCGTTTCCGAGCGCGCCGGGGCGGTGGTGCCGCCGTCCAGGATCCGGCCCGCGCGGATCAGCACCTGGTCCTGGCCGCCGGTGGGGGAGAGGCTGATCCAGCGCTCCACGTGTGCCCCGCGGATGACCACACTGCCCGACCGCTCGCGGTACACGGTGTGCTCCCGCCACAGCAGTCCGGCCAACTCGCTTGCGGTGTCCCGTAGTTGTCCGCTCACGCTTCCCCCGTCACCCCTCGACAATCGAACAAGCATGGCACTCTAGCGGCAGCCGGTGCGGCTCGCGAACCGGCCCCGCCTCACCCCGCCGGTTCGACTTCGAGGTAGTGGTGGCGGCGCGGTCCGCGGTACTCCAGCGCCACCCACCCCAGCGGCCGCAGTGCGGCGGCGCAGCGCCGGAGCGACTCGTTCGCCGCGTACTCGGCGCCGCTGCCGGGCGGGCCGAGCCACTCGACGCGGACGACGGCGGCGCCCTCGGCCGCGCTGACGCGGTAGCCGGTGGCGTACCGCTTGCCCTCCTCGTCGACTGCGGACGGTTCGATGCCCGCCGCCTCCAGGGCGAGCGCGACCGCCCGCACCGGCTGGAGGCGCTCCCACCGCGCGGGGCCCGAGGTGCCCATGACCCGCCGGATGTGCAGCAGCCCCTCGAAAGCGGTGCGTACGGCGGCATCCCGGCCCGCGTCCGGAGGCATCACGGGCCCGTCCCCGGTGGCCGCCTCGAATGGTCCCGCCGTGTGCTCCACCGCCCACCTCCCTGAAGACACCGTGCCGAGCCGGGATCACCGTCCGCCGGAGACCTTGAGGATCGCACCGGTGGTGTACGAGGCGTCGGGCGACAGGAGCCACGCGACGGCGGCGGCGACCTCGGAGGCCTCGCCGGGGCGGCCGAGCGGGATAGTCGGCGCCATCCTGGCCGGCCGCTCGGCGTCGCCCATCGTGGCGTGCATGTCGGTGTCGATGATGCCGGGGGCGACCGCGTTGACCCTGATGCCGTCCTGGCCGAGTTCCTTGGACAGGCCGATGGTCAGCGCGTCGGTGGCCGCCTTGGACGCGGCGTAGTGGACGTAGTCGCCGGGGCCGCCCAGCGTGGCCGCCACGGAGGAGATGTTGACGATGGCGCCGCCGCCGTTCGCCGCCATGTCGCGGGCGGCGCGCCGGCAGCAGAGCAGACAGCCGAGGAGGTTCACGTCGACCACCTGGCGCAGGACCTCGGTGGGGGTGTCTGCGAGGCGGCCGAGCGGGCCGGTCACTCCGGCGTTGTTGACCAGGCCGGTCACCGGCCCGAGTTCGGCTGCGGCCGTGTCGAACAGCCGCTCCACGTCTGCCTCTTGGGAGGTGTCGACCCGCACGGTGACGCAGCGGGCCCCCGCCGCGCGGACCGCCTCGGCGACCTCCCGCGCGGCCGTGCCGTTGCTGACGTACCCGAGCGCCAGGTCGTGCCCGTCCGCCGCGAGGCGGGCGCAGGTCGCCGCCCCGATTCCCCGGCTGCCGCCTGTGACGATGGTGACCGGACGTGCCATGTGCCGCCTCCCGGGCTTGCTGGTGTACGCATGCTTCGACAGCCAGTCCTATCGCACGCGCGGCAGACAGCAAGACGGGGCCCCTGTTCGCGCGCGGTGCGAATGGCCTCCCTCCTGGACACAGGCTCTCAGCCCTCGGCGCAGGCCGCCTCGTCCGTGGCCGTCGGCATCGGACCCTGCGCGGCGTCGAGGCCCTCGGTGAGGGTGGCCAGGAGCGTGCGCAGGGTGTGGAAGTCCTCCGGGGGGAGATTGACGGCCCGCGCGATGTGGTGGGGGACGGCCAGCGCGCGTTCACGCAGGGCCGTGCCCTGTTCCGTGAGGCGGATGGTGACGGAACGCTCGTCCGCCCGGCTGCGGTGGCGCTCCACGAAGCCCGCCGATTCGAGGCGCTTGAGCAGCGGCGACAGCGTTCCCGAGTCGAGCCGCAGCTTCTCGCCGATCTTCTTGACCGGCAGCTCCCCGTGCTCCCAGAGCGTCAGCATCACCAGGTACTGCGGGTAGGTGAGCCCCAGGTCCTTCAGGAGTGTGCGGTAGACGCCGTTGAAGGCGCGCGAGGCCGCGTGCAGCGAGAAGCAGAGCTGGAGGTCGAGCCGCAGATAGTCCTCGTCGTGCGGGCGGGCGGGGGGCGTGGTCACCATGCGGCCAGGCTAGCACGCGCGTCATTTAGTTGTGCACAACTGAATTGTGTGCTTCAGTTGGTTCCGGGCAGCCGAGGCTTCCCCGTAGGGAGTCGCACCGACTCCGTACGGACGGACACGAGAGGAACCGATCTCCATGGACGCGCTCTACACCGCAGTGGCGACCGCCAACGGCCGCGAAGGCCGCACCGTCAGCTCCGACGGGCAGCTCGACCTGCCCCTCGCCTTCCCCGCGGCCCTCGGGGGCAATGGCCAGGGCACCAACCCCGAGCAGCTCTTCGCCGCCGGATACGCGGCCTGCTTCGCCAGCGCGATGGGCTCCGTCGCACGCCAGCTGAAGCTCGACGTCAAGGACGTCTCGGTGACCGCCGAGGTCGGCATCGGCAAGGACCCGGCCGACGGCGGCTTCGGTATCGGTGTCGTCATGCGCGTCGAGCTTCCCGCGCACCTGGAGGGTGAGAGCGGCGAGAAGCTCGTCGAGCTGACGCACGCCGCCTGCCCGTACTCCAAGGCGACCCGCGGCAACATCCCGTTCGAGATCGTCATCGAGTAGCGGGCCCGGCACCGGACTCACGCACGCTTGGCCAGCAGGCCGCGGTACCACGCCAGTGTGGCGTCGAGGGTGTCGCCCATGGGGATCGGGGCGGTGCGGAACGCGGCCTCGAAGGCGCCCGAGCTCATGATCTGGGGCTCGGTGTGCTGGTAGAACATCTCGGCGTACGCGTCCATGAAGACCTGGTCGAACGGGCCGAAGGGACGCGGCTCGTCGAGCGTGACGATCTTCAGCGGGCGGCCGACCCGGTCCTCGATCATCTCCAGTACGTCGCGGGTGGTCAGGGCCGACGCCGTCGGGAGGTGCCAGACGCGGCCGTCGCCGTGCGGGCTCTCGCCCAGGGTGGCGAGCCCGGCCGCCACCGCGCGGATGTCGGTGTAGCTGTGCGGCAGATCGATGTCGCCGAGGGTCAGCACTTCGCCGCCGGTCAGCGCCCCGGGGAAGACGGCCGCGCCGAGCGTCGAGTTGAGGACCCCGGGGCCGACGAAGTCGGCGGACCGGCCGAGCACCACCGAAGCGCGTGCCTCGCGGTGTGCGGCCAGGTACTTCTCGTCGAGCTCGGCACGCATCCGGCCCTTGCGGGCGGTGGCGCGCCACGGGGTGTCCTCGGTCATGACCTCGCCGTGCGTCTCGCCGTACGGGTAGAGCGTGTCGAGGACGACCAGGCGCGCGCCCCGCGCTTCCACGGCGGCGAGTACGGCCTCCTGGATCCGCGGCATGACGTCGACCTGGAGCTGGTAGGCGACGTTGACGCAGTGGTAGACGACCCCGGCTCCCCGAATGGCCGCCGCCGCGCCCTCGGGCGACGCCACGTCACCCTTCATCCGGTCAACTCCCGCTATTCCAGGGCCGGTTCCGGAGCGGTCGACGAGACGGACCGGGTGGCCGCGGTGCGCGAGTTCGGTGGCCACCGCCGTGCCGGCCGGGCCCGCGCCGAGAACCACGTGGAGGTTGCTTTCCGTGTGCGACATGTCGATTCCCCTCATGGCCGGGATGGCGTCAGCCCCCGGCTTCGTTATGCGCTTTGCCGTTAGTTAGAGACTATAACGCCAGTGTGTGGCTGACGCAATCGAGGGCAAGGTCTGCGCGTCGGGGGGCGCTGGGGCAGCCTTGTGCGCCCCGTACCCAGGAAAGGGAAAGTCGGGCGGGAGCTCTGCTCGCCGCCCGACTGGACCTGATCGCCGCCTTCCGCCTGTGGCGGGGCGGCCACCTCTCACGAGGCCGGCGCCCCCGGCGGCGTCGTGCTCTCGGCTGCCGCGGCGAGCCGCGCGGACAGCGGGGCCGCGATGTCCTCCAGGGACCTGCCCTCCGCGTCGATCGCGAGGAACGCCGCCACCACCCCGGCCGCCGTCATCAGGGCGGCTCCGATGCTGAAGGCGACGACGGCGTCGCCGACCACGCCGCTGGACGTCAGTGCCGAGAAGACCAGCGGCCCCGAGATGCCGCCCGCGGCCGTACCGAGCGCGTAGAAGAAGGCGATCGCCATCGCCCGCGTCTCCATCGGGAAGATCTCGCTCACCGTGAGGTACGCGGAACTGGCGCCCGCCGACGCGAAGAACAGCACCACACACCAACACGCCGTCATGGTCGTGGCGTTGAGCCAACCCTGGGCGAAGAACCACGCGGTGACGAAGAGCAGAACGCCCGACAGCACATACGTACCGGCGATCATCCTGCGGCGGCCGACCGTGTCGAAGAGCCTGCCGAGCAGCAGCGGGCCCAGGAAGTTGCCGAAGGCGATCACGGCGAAGAAGTAGCCGGTGCTCCCGCTGGAGACGTCGAAGAACTTCACCAGGATCGAGCCGAACCCGAACGTGATCGCGTTGTAGAGGAAGGCCTGCCCGATGAACAGGGCGAAGCCGAGCACCGCCCGCTTGGGGTAGGCCCTGAACAGGGTGCGCGCGATCTCGACGAACCCCACGCTCTCGCGCTGCTCGATGGTGATCGACCGTCCCGGCGGCGGGAGCGGCTCGCCGGTCTGCTCCGCCACCTCGCGCTCCACGTCGTCGAGCAGTTGCTCCGCGCCCTCCTCACGGCCATGGATGAACATCCACCGTGGGCTCTCCGGCACGTGCCGCCGCACCAGCAGGATGACGAGACCGAGCACGACCCCCAGGGCGAACGTGAGGCGCCAGCCGAGGTTCTTCGGCAGGAGACCGGTGTTCAGGGCGACGACGGAGAGCAGCGCCCCGCCCATGGCGCCGAGCCAGTAGCTCCCGTTGATGATGAGGTCCACCCGGCCGCGGTACTTGCTCGGAATCAGCTCGTCGATGGCGGAGTTGATGGCCGCGTACTCGCCGCCGATACCGAACCCGGTCAGGAAGCGGAACACGAAGAACCACCACGCCGAGAAGGACAGCGCGGTCATCGCGGTGGCGGCGAGATACACCGCGAGGGTGACCAGGAACAGCTTCTTGCGCCCGAACCGGTCGGTCAGCCAGCCGAAGAACAGCGCCCCCGAGCAGGCCCCCGCCACATACAGCGCGGCGCCAAGACCCGTGACCTGGGCGTCGGTGATCGCGAGCCCGCTGCCGTGCTCCGACAGCCGGCTCGCGATGTTCCCGACGACGGTGACTTCGAGCCCGTCCAGGATCCACACGGTGCCGAGGCCGATCACGATCATCCAGTGCCAGCGCGACCAGGGCAGCCGGTCCAGCCTCGCCGGCACCTCGGTCGTGATGGTCCGGGGGCCGGGGCCCTGCACCGCGCCGCTCATGAACTGCCTCCCGCCGCCGCGAGCCGAAACCGCACCTGCCGGACGCGAGTACCCGGCGCCCACCGGACATACTCCCCGCGATCGCCCGCACGCAGTCGGACCCGAACAGGTGGTGCCCCGCAGCCGTCAGCGGCTCTCAGACGGACGGCACGGGATCCGCGTCCTGGCTCAACTCCATTGCCACAAAGGTGTGTTCGGCCCAGATCCGGCGGGAGATCTCCTGCGGATACGGCACGGTGTGCGGCTCGGCGGCGAACACGCGGGTCAGCCGGTCCTCGCAGCTGTAGCGGGCCCAGCCGGGGTCGCCGTGCGCGGCGAACGCGGTCCATGCGCTGCCCATCGCCTCCGAGACGGCCACGGCGTCGGCCGGCGGTTCCTCGCCGAGCGCGACCGTGGCGATCCCGCCGCGCAGCATGCCGAACACCAGCGGCACGTCCAGCCCGTGGCAGGCACCCAGCGCACCGCCCAACGCCGGTGCGGGCCACGCCAGTTCATAGGCGTACGTGGTGCCGCCGCCCACCGCGTGCGCCTCGGCCAGCTGCAGGCTCGGCATCCGGAACAGCCAGTCCGACATGACCAGGTCCTGCATCGTGGTCGGGTCGGCCTCCGGGTAGCCCGCCCGGTAGGCGGCCACGCCCTCGCGGCCGGGTGCGAACCTCGCCAGGGTGGTGTCGGCCTCTTCCTGGGTGACCTTTCCGTAGCGGCCCGCCATCACCGTGAACAGCCGTGTCTCGTCCCGGGTGTGACCTGCGATCAGCTCGATGTCGCGGCTGTGGCCGGCGCGCAGCGCCTCCCAGGGCGAACAGGGCAGCACCTCGCCATCGACCACCGGCGAGAACGGGAGGTGCGCGTGCGCGATCCGGCCCCAACGCGCCCCGTACTGCGTGATCTTGCCGAGTACCGCGTCCGCCGCGTCCCGCAGGGCCTTGGGCGCGACGGGAGCCAGCGCGTCCAGGGTGGCGGGCAGGCCGAGCTCGGCGGCCACGCTCGCGCCGACGTCCGCGGCCAGCGCCGGGCTGAAGAGCGAGCCCGGGACGCTCTGCGCCACGGCCCGGTGGAACAGGCCGGCCGCCCTCGGCATCGCCAGCAGCGCCGCGATCGCGCCCGCCCCCGCCGATTCGCCGAAGACGGTCACCCGGTCCGGGTCACCGCCGAACGCCGCGATGTTGTCCCGCACCCACTCCAGGGCGGCGACCTGGTCGAGCAGCGCCCGGTTGGGCACCGCACCCTCGAAGTGGCCGTATCCCTCGGCGCCGACCCGGTGGTTGAACGTCACGACGACCGTGCCCCTGCGGGCGAGGGCCGTACCGTCGTAGGTGGGCCCGTCGGCGGAGCCGACCAGGTAGGCCCCGCCGTATATCCACACCATGACCGGCAGCCGGGCCGATCCGCCCGGGTCCGGCGACCAGACGTTGACCGTCAGCCACTCGTCCGAACCGGCCGCGCTCTCGGGACCCGAGCCGAACCCCAGGGCGAGGGACTGCGGGGGAGTGGGGCCGAAAGAGAGGGCCTCGCGGACGCCGTCCCACGCCACGGCGGGCACGGGCGGGGCCAGATGCAGGGGGCCGACGGGCGGCTGGGCGAACGGAATGCCGCGGAAGACGGCCATGCCGTCCGTGACGCGTCCGCGGACGGTTCCGGCGGTTGTACGGATCTCGGGTGCGCGCGTGGGTCCGGTCATGCGATGTCCCTTCTCGGCAACGGGACTCCACGATACGGAGCCGAGGGGGAGGGGTTGGAGAGGGGGGTCCGGATGTGCCCGGGAGTCAACTCGGCGGAGTGTGCGGCCAGTTGGGGCACGAGGCGGAAGCCGGGGGCGGGCGGATCGCGGCCCGCCCGCCGTGGCCGGACAGGTCCTACGGGACCTCGCGCAGGTACAGCGCGCCGCAGGTGTGACAGAAGGGACGGGCGCGCTGTGTTCCCCAGGCGTCGTCCGGCAGTTCCTCCGTGCCCTCGGGCAAGTCGCGTCCGCACATGACCTGTTCCTCGTCGCCGCGGACCATGTGCCATTCCTTGAGGGTGCCGTCGGCAAGCCTTTCGGCAACGATGCGGTGGCGCACTGGTGACTCCTCATCCGTGTCGGGCCGCGCCGGGCCGCCCGGTCGCGGATGCCGGGTACGCCCCGGCCATTCGACACTGTCACCGGTACCACGCCGACGCATGCGCAACACCCGCCGAAGGTGTGCGCCGCGGGCCCGGGCGGGGTCCGGACGCGGGCTCCGGCCTCGCCCCGGGCGGCGCTCACCTCCCGGAGTGCTCCAGGAGCGTCTCGGCCATGGCGCGGGCCCGGCGGGCCGGGGCGGGCCCGGGGTCGAGGGCCGCGACGGCCGTGGCGCCCTCGACGAGGATCATCAGCTGAGCCCCCAGCGCGTCCGGGACTCCCGCTGCGGCCGCCAGCTCGTTCAGGATCCGCTGGAGCTCCGCCTTGTGGCGCCGGGCCACATCGTTCACGGCGGCCGGTGTGTCGCCGAGCTCTCCGAGCGCATTGAGGAAGGCGCAGCCCCGGAAGGCGGGCTCGCTGAACCACTCGGCCAGCCAGTCGAACACCGCGAGCACCTGCTCGCGCGGCTCTCCCTGTGCGCCCGCCACATGGCGGCGCAGACCGGCCGTCCAGCGCTGGTCGTGGCGGTCGAGATAGGCGGCGACGAGCGCCTCCTTCGAGGGGAAGACCCGGTAGAGCCGCTTCAGCGGCACCTGTGACTCGGCGCGGATGCGGTCCATGCCGACCGCCTGCACCCCGTACGTGTAGAAGAGCGCGTCAGCCGCGTCCAGCAGCCGCACCCTCGCCTCGTCGTCATCCATCACGCCATCCGTCCGACCCATGCCCCCATTATGACTTGCACTGAGAACGTCCGTTCTCTACGGTACGGAACCAGGCCGAGAACGAACGTTCTCGCTCCTTCGCTTTCGCTTTCGCCGAGTCGATCGGAGCTGTCGTGACTGCCGACGTACGCCCGCCCGTGCCCCCGTTCACCGAGGAGAGCGCCCGCGCCAAGGTGCGGGCCGCCGAGGACGCCTGGAACTCCCGGGACCCCGAGCGGGTCGCCCTCGCCTACACCGAGGACTCGGTGTGGCGCAATCGCGACCGCTTCCTGACCGGCCGCGAGGAGATCCGCGCCTTCCTCACCGAGAAGTGGCAGCGAGAACGGGACTACCGGCTCCGCAAGGAACTGTGGGCGTACACCGGTAACCGCATCTCGGTGCGCTTCGAGTACGAGTGCCGTGACGCGCAGGGCCAGTGGTGGCGCAGCCACGGCAACGAGCAGTGGGAGTTCGACGACGCAGGTCTGATGCGCCGCCGCGAGGCCAGCATCAATGACGTGCCGATCGCCGAGGCGGACCGCCGGCTGCGCTGAACCGGCGGCAAGCGACGACAACGCCGCCGGGGTCCCCCAGGCGGGCCCGGAGAAGGACGACTTCGAGCCCCGCCGGCCTGGCGCCCCGGTGGCCGAGAGCGGATCGTCCCTTCGGCGCAGTGCGCGGGCGCAAGATCGTTCCCCGGGATGATTTGCCCGGACCGGGCCCCTTGCGACAGTTGATGCCCAGTTCGCCCATCCGAAGGGGAGGCCCCATGTCCTCAGAGCCTGTGTCTGAACCCCGCCCGGACCGACGTCGTCGCGTACGGGTCGCCGGCACCACCGCCGCACTGGCGGCGGCGCTCCTCGCGACCGTCGTCCCGGCCGAGGCCGCGCCCGCCCCCACAGTCCTTTCCGCCCCGGGCGCGGCGGCCACCGCTTCGAGCGGTCTGGACAGCAAGGCGCTCGGCGCGGCGCTCGACGCGGTCCACGCGGCAGGCATGTACGGCGCGGACGCGGAGGTCAGAGACGGGAACCAGGAGTGGCAGGGCGCCACGGGGCTCGCCGACATCGGCACCGGGCGCGCCATGCGGCCGCAGCTCCAGCACCGCGTGGGCAGCGTCACCAAGGCGTTCACCTCGGTCGCCGTGCTCCAGCAGGTCGCCAAGGGGCGCATCGACCTCGACGCCCCGATCGGCCGCTACCTCCCCGGCACCGTCCCCGGCGAACGCGGGCGGGCCATCACCGTACGGATGCTGCTCAACCACACCAGCGGCATCGGCGACTACATTCCGGCCGCCTTCCCCTCGCTCGTCGACAACCCGGTCAAGAGCCTGGAGGACAACCGCTTCCGCCACTTCCGACCCGAGGAGCTGGCCCGCCTCGGCGTCGAGGCCGCGCCCACCGGCAAACCCGGCGAGAAGTGGTCGTACTCCAACACCAACTACGCCATCGCCGGGATGCTGATCCGGAAGGTCACGGGCGAGGCCCCCGAGGCGTACATCACCCGCGACGTCATCCGGAAGGCGGGCCTGCGCAACACCTACTTCCCGCGCTCCCCTTACATAGCCGGACCGCACCCCAAGATGTACGAGTCGTTCTTCGGGCTGATCGACCCGCCGCGCGACTACAGCGTCTACGACATGTCGTGGGGCGGGACCGCGGGCGCCCTCGTCTCGACGACGGGCGACCTCAACGACTTCTACCGGGCGCTGCTGCGCGGCCGGCTCCTGCCCGCGGCGCAGCTCCACGAGATGCAGACCACGGTGCCGGTGCTCGACGAGAACGGCAAGGTCGTCATGCACTACGGGCTCGGCGTGTACGCGGTCGACTCGCCGTGCGGCCGGTTCTGGGGGCACAACGGAGTCGTGTTCGGGGCCGGGACGTCCGTCCTGTCCAGCGCGGACGGCAAGCGCCAGATGGCCATAGCCTCCAACCTGACGAAGTATCAGAAGATCGGCAAGGACGGGAAGTTGGAGCCGAGCCCGATCGACGCGGCGTTCAACGGCTTCTACCTCCAGGCGCTGTGCGGCAAGGACGCGGGGGACCGGGCGGGCGAGCCCGTCGCCCCCGCCGTGCCGCTGCCGCCCACGCGGGATCTCACCCCGGCGACGGCCCCGCGCCTCTGACCGACCGCCCCCTCGCCTCCTGCCCAAGTCGCCTCCGCGGTCCGGGGCGCGGACCGCGGAGGCGACTTGGGTCAGCCGAAGGACAGGGCCGCGTTCACGCTGGCGTTCGGCGTCGGGTTCTGCACCCGGTCGCTGAGCATGAACAGACGGCCGCCCGCCCAGCCCAGGCGCGGAAGGAAGAAGCTGCGCTGGGCCTCGGCGGCGACCTGGGGGCTCTGCAGGAACACCTGCGGGGCGCCGCCCTGCGCGGTCAACGTCGCGACCGCGGCGCCCAGTTGGGGACCGGCGTCCAGGTAGACCACCACCTTGCCGTTCTCGACGGCGAGCGGGCGCATCCTGCGGGCCTGGGGCGGGTTCGCGCGCCACTTCTCCTTGCCGGTGTTCAGGTCGACGGCTACGACCTGGTTACCCTCGGCGTCCTTGGTCAGGTCCATGTCCTTGCCGTCGCCCGCGACATACAGCGTCTGGGCGTCGGCCACCGCGGCGAAGCACTCCTGGAGCCGGTCCACGCTCTGCCCCCAACCGCTGCACACGCTGGGTATCTGGAACTTCGGCTCGGTCTGGGAGCGGAGCTTGCCGTCCGGGGTGAAGGCGAGGATCTTCCAGCTCTTGCCCTCGCGGGGGAGCGCGGTGACGACCAGCGGATCCACCGACAGGACCTGGCCGATGCGCCAGCCCTTCTCGTACTGGTAGTTCCACTTGGCTTTGCCCGTCGCCGGGTCGAGCTCCTGGAGCAGGTCGCCCGGCTGGTCCTTGAGGTCGTTCGGGTTGAAGCAGTACCCGGCGCTGATCAGCCGGGCGCCACCGGCGAACCCCTGGGAGCTGCAACCACCCTGGCTCCGCAGGTCGTAGAGCTTGTGCCCGTCGGCGACGGAGAAGCCCGTCGCGCCGCCCGCCCAGGCGAGTGCGACGGTGTCGCCGGAGATCGCCATGTTGAGGGTGAGCGCGGAGTTGCCGGGCCTGTCCTCGGCCCTGACCGCCTTCCAGCCCGCCTTGCCCGCAGCGAGGTCGATCTGCTGGAGGATCTTGCAGTGGGCGCCCTTCGTGTTGCTCTCCAGGAGGCCGACGACCAGCTTGTTCTGCGCGGACGGAGCGTGCGGCACCCCGCACAACGGGGTGTCGAAGGTGACCTTCCACCGCTCCTTGCCGTCGGCCGCGCCGTAGCCGGTGACCTCCTTGTACATCGCCTTGACCATCACGTCGCCGACCCGCCACGGGCCGTACTGCTGGGCGCCCTGCTTGGTCAGCGCGGTCCTGTTCTGGTTCAGCCAGACCCGCGCCTCGCCCGCCTTGATGCCGGCGTTGGGGTCGTAGTCGCCTCCGCCGCCCGTGCCCTTGCCGTCGCCCTGGTCGACGGAGGGCGAGCCGGACGGGGTGGGGGAGGGGTTGGACGTGGCGACCGGCGTCCCGCCCCTGCCGCCCGTGGTCGCGAGGTACACCCCGCCGCCGGCCAGCAGCAGGCCCGCGGTCACCCCGGCCACGATCAGAACGCGCCTGCCCCTGAACGGGTCGCGGCCGGGCGGGGGCGGCGCCATCGGCGGCTGCTGCGGCGGCCCGAAGCCCCCCGACGGCGGCTGCGCGTAGGGATTCCCCGGCACGGGCCCCTGCCCCGGAGGCGTCGGGTGTCCTTGGCCGTACCCCGGCTGGACCGGTGGCGGCTGCCGCTGCTCCGAGGCGGGAGGCAGAAGCCCGGCTCCGGGCCACTGGAAGTCGTCCGGTCGGTGCGGGGCCACATGCCCATCGGGGTCCGGCAGTTCTCCGGAGTTGCGAGCGGTCATGCGTCCAGTGTGACGGGTGGGGTGAATCCTGTGGAGTGCCTTGCCTGGTCGCCGCCCTGTTCACCCGGTGCGGTGCCGTCCAACCAGGCGCTCCTGTAGGTGAGTTGAGCATGGCTGGATTCGAACCGGCCGTGTTCCCAAGTGCCGTTGTCGTCCCCAATGCTCTGCCCGGGAAACGGCGACGGAGCGAGAGGGGACGGGCACACGATGACCGATGCTCAGCGGACCGGGCCGGGAGCGGCCGGCGGGGTCGTGGTGGCGGAGACCGCCGCCGTAGAGGGAATGGTCCAGTTCGACGACATCTACGACCAGCCCGACCCCCGGGCCTACTTCAGAGTGCTCGGCCCGCTCGAATACCGCACGCCGGGCCACGCACAGCCCATCTTCCGGCGGCTGCGGTCCGTACTGAACGCGACGGCACCGGCCGACGGGCCGCCGCCGACCGTGCTCGACCTCTGCTGCTCGTACGGCATCAACGCGGCCCTGCTCAACCACGACGTGACGCTGGACGACCTCTACCAGCGCTACACCTCGCACGAGGCCGCCTCGATGAGCACGGCCCAACTGGTCGCGTGGGACCGGGAGTTCTTCACCGCGCGGCGCCGCCGCGACCCGGTTCCGGTCGTCGGGCTCGACATCGCCTCGCACGCCGTCGCCTACGCGCGTGCCGTCGGGCTGCTCGCGGAGGGGTTCGCCGAGAACCTGGAGGACGCCCCGCCGAGCCCCGCCCTGCGCCGCGCGGTGCGGGACGCCCGGCTGATCACCGTGACGGGCGGCACCAGCTTCCTGTCGCACCGCACCTTCCGGCCGCTGCTGTCCGCGGCCCACGGACCGGTGTGGGTCGCCTCGTTCGTGCTGCGCACCACCCCGTACGAGGAGGTCGCCGGCTGCCTCGCCGCGTTCGGCCTGGCCACCGAGCGGGCCGTGCCGACCTTCCCGCAGCGCCGCTTCACCGATGAACGCGAACGGCGCTACGCCGTCGACGCGGTGACCGCGGTCGGCCAGGACCCCGACGGCAAGGAGTCCGACGGCTACTTCCACACGGCCCTGCATCTGTCGCGTCCCACCAGCGACGTGGTGATGACACCGCTCGACACCCTGGTGCCGTAGAGGGGTGGACATACCGCTGCCGCCCCGCACTGCGCGGGGCGGCAGCGGCACGCTCGATCAGTGGCCGGACGGGGCGTTCGCCGCGGTCACGTTGACGGCGGCCCAGGCCTTGTCCACCGTCTTGTACTCGGTGCTGCTCGCGCCGTAGAGGTCGGCGGCCGCGCTCAGCGTGGCGGTGCGGGCGTCGTGGAAGTCGGTCGTGGAGACCATGTACCGGGTGAGCGCCCGGTAGAAGATCTGCGTCGCCTTGTCCCGGCCGATGCCGGTCACCGTCGAGCCGTCGGAGGTCGGCGAGTCGTAGTCCACCCCGTTGATGGTCTTCTTGCCGCTGCCCTCGGCCAGCAGGTAGTAGGCGTGCGAGGAGACGCCGGAACCCGCGTGGACCTCGGTGTCGTACGACGCCGTCGACCAGTAGTCGACCGTGCCTTCGAGCTTGTCGAGAGACGGCTTGTCCAGGCGGCGCAGGAACTTCTGCTCAAGGCCGAGCTTCTCGCCCATCAGGTAGTTGGGCGGGTTGTTGGGGTTGTTGGTGGCGAACTCGACATTGGTGCCGAAGATGTCGGCCAGCGACTCGTTCAGCGCGCCGGGCTCGCCGAACTGGTTGTCGTTGGCGTCGACGCGGGTCGGCTGGAGGTTCGCCGTCGCGTCCACGACACCGTGGGTGAGCTCGTGTCCGGTGACGTCGAGGACGACGAGGGGCTGTGCGAAGGTCTGCCCGTCACCGTCGCCGTACAGCATGCAGCCGCAGTCGGAGGACCAGAAGGCGTTGCCGACCTTGTTGCCGAAGTGCACCAGGGCGTGCGCGCCCGCGCCGTCGTTCTTGATCCCGTCGCGGCCCAGCGTCTTCTTGTAGAAGTCGAGGGTGCTGGTGATCCCGTACTGCGCGTCGACGGCGGCCGTGGCGCGGTCGCTCGCCTTGCCCGTGCCCCAGCTGTTGGTAGTGCTGGTGAACTCCTTGCCGCCGGCGAACTGCCCCAGCTCCTTGTTGCCGGCGTCGCGGGTCTCGGTCTGGCCGCGGCTCGGGTCCTTGAGCGTGAAGGCGCTCGCCGCCGTCTGCGTGGTGGTCAGCGGCACGCTGCCGACGAAGAGGGACGAGCCGGTGCCGGTCGCCTGCGCGGGGAAACCGGTCGCGGCGGACGAGGCGAACGGGGCCGGGGAGGCGGTGCCGAGCGCCGGGCTGAGCTTCTGGCCGCTCTTGCGGAGCTTCTCCCGGACGCTGGGCGACAGGAACGAATCGCTGGCCGGGGTGTTGCTGAGGACCGTGCCGGTGGCCGCGTCGACGACCACCGTACGGCTGCCGGACTCGGCGGCGGAGCTGTCCGTCACCTGGATCCGGTAGGCGAGCGCCGAGCGCCCGGCGCGGGCGTCGACCACGAGCTGGGCGGCCCCGGCGGTGCCCTTCGCGGTCGCGGCGGCCTTCGCCTGCGCCTGCCCGGCCGTCACCTTGGCGCTGGTGGTGGGAACGTCGACCTGGTGGCGCAGCGCCCGGGTCACGCCGGCGTAGCCGGATCTCGCGTCGAGGTGGATGACCAGGTCGCCGCCGAGGACCGGAAGTCCGCGGTGCGAGCGGACGAAGCGGACGTGCTGCTTGCCGTCCGCGTCGACCAGGACGTCGTTGGCCTGAAGTGTGTCGTCCTTGCCGACTCCGGTGGCGGAGGAGTGGGCGACGGCGGCGGTGCGGGCCGCGTCGATCACCGGCTGGAAACCGGCGCTCGCGGCGGGGGCGGTGGCCCCGGGGGCGGTCGGGGCGGCGAAGGCCGTGGCCCCGCCTCCCGCCGTGATGGTGACGGCCGTGGTGACGGCCAGGGCTATCGCCAGGCTGCGTATGTGGGGTGTACGCACGGTGGGGGGTCCTTAGTGGTGCGGGGGCGGTCGGCTCAACCGCCCGTACGCACGGTGCTGTTGTGCACCGCGGGGACCATGAGGTCCCGGCCGAAACCCTGCTATGCCTGGCATGAACATGTAAAGAGGGATGATCCAGTTTCTGTGCTCCCGGAACCCAGATTTAACAATTGCCGCGACGTGGGTGGCCGGAAGGTGTCCAACTCCCCTTCACCGGCGGAGATGCATGATCGCGTCGGCGGGTTGCCCGGCCCGCGCAAGGTTTGGGTGAAGGTCCAGGTACGGAGTGCGCGTTGCCGAACGAACCCGGCTCGTACATCTGTTGCCAACCGGAACCGGACGAAGTTCGTCCTTTTCAGGCGTACGTCCCGTCCGTCACGGAAAGGTAGGGCACGTGCCCATGGACGACGAAACGGCCGGCGAATTCGCGGCGGAGCTGCGGCGCCTGCGAGGCCTGCGCAAGGTGTCCCTCACCGGCCTTGCCCGCTCGATCCACTACAGCAAGGGCTACCTCAGCAAGATCGAGAACGGCAGCAAGCCGCCCACCCTCGACGTCGCCCGCCGCTGCGACGAAGCGCTGGGCGCGCGGGGCGAACTCGTGCGCCTGCTGCCGAAACCGGCGACCGTCCCCGCGGCGCGCACCCCGCACGGCGGTCCCGCCGAGACGGCCCTGTGCCCGTACCGGGGGCTCGCCGCCTACGGGCCGCAGGACGCCGAATGGTTCTACGGCCGCGAGAGCGCGACGGCCGAACTGACCGGACGCCTCGCCGAGCGGATGGGTCGTGGCCCGCTCGCCGTGGTCGCCCCCTCGGGCGCCGGGAAGTCCTCGCTGCTCCAGGCCGGACTGCTGCCCGCGCTGCGTCGAGGCGCCCTGCCCGTGCCCGGCTCGCGGGACTGGCCGGTCGTGGTGTGCACCCCAACCGCCCATCCCCTCAAGGAGCTTCTGCGCTGCGCGGCAGACGTGCTCGGCGCGGCGGGCGCGGAGATCACCCCCGAGGTGTTGGCCGAGCACCCGCGCGCCCTGCTCGACGCCTCCGCCGCGCACGGCCGCGGCCCGGGCCTGGTCCTCGTGGTCGACCAGTTCGAGGAGACCTTCACCCTCTGCGAGAACGACCGCGAGCGCCGCGACTTCGTCGCCGTCCTCCACTCCCTGGCCACCGCCCGCGACCTCGACGGCGCCACCGCCCGCGCCGCCGTCGTGGTCGGCCTGCGCGCCGACTTCTGCGGCCGCTGCCTGGACCACCCGCACCTCGTGGAGGTCTTCACGCACGGCCTCTTCGCGCTGGGACCGATGTCCGGCACCCAACTGCGCCAGGCCATCACGGGACCCGCCGAACGAGCCGGGCTCAGCCTCGAACCCGGTTTGGTGGAACTGCTGTTGAGGGATCTGGGCACCGACTCCGCGGCCCTGGTCGGCTCGCTCCCCCTGCTCGCGCACGCCCTGCTCGTCACCTGGCAGCAGCGCACCAGCCGGACCCTGACCGTGGCCGGCTACGAGACCACCGGCGGCATCCGCGGCGCGGTCGCCCGCACCGCCGAGTCGGTGTACGCCCGGCTCGACCCGGCCGAGCAGGTGACAGCCCGTCAGCTCCTCGTGCGCCTCGTGCATGTGGCGGACGACAGCGCACAGACCCGCAAACCCGTCGAACGCGAGCTGCTGATACGGCAGTTGGCCGACCCCGAGTCCGGCGCCCGAGCCCTCGACGCCTTCGTGCGCGCCCGGCTCGTCACCGCGGGCAGCGAGACGGTGGAGATCACCCACGAGGCACTCCTGCACGCCTGGCCGCGCCTGCGCGGCTGGATCGACGCCGACCGGGCGGGCCTGGTGATGCGCCAGGAGGTGTCCGACGCCGCGACCCAGTGGGTACGGGCCGGCCGCGATCCGAGCCTGCTCTACCGCGGCACCCGGCTCGCCGCCGTGCGCGACCGGTCGCAGCAGGCCTCCGACCGCGCCCAACTCGGGCCGGTGGAAAGGGGGTTCATCGACGCCTGCGAAGCCGAGGAAGGGCGCGGAGAGCGCATGGCGCGACGCCAGACCCGGATCCGCCGCGCCCTGCTCGTCACCCTGGCCGGACTCCTCGCGGTCGCGGTGACGGCCGGGGCGCTCGCCTTCCAGCAGCGTCAACGGGCCCTGGACCAGAGCCGCACCGCCCAGTCGCAGGCCCTGGCCGTGCGGTCCGGGGCGCTCGCCGCCGGGCAGCCGGAGGCCTCCATGCTGCTCGCCGCCGGCGCCTACCGCACCAACCGCACCCCGCAGGCGCGCGGCGCCCTGCTCAGCACCCAGGCGACGTACTTCGACGGGCGACTGCGCGGCCACTCGGGGCCGGTCAACTCGGTGGCGTTCAGCCCCGACGGCAAGACGCTCGCGACGGCCAGTTCGGATGCGAGCGTGCGGCTCTGGGACACCGCCGGCCGCCAGGTGACCGCCACCCTGACCGGCCACACCGGAGCGGTCACCTCGGTCGCCTACTCCGCCGACGGCACGCGCCTGGCGACGGCGGGCGCGGACGGCACCGTCCGGCTCTGGGACGCGGTCACCCACCGCATGGCCGCGACGCTGCCCGGCCATCAAGGAGCCGCCCGCTCCGTGGCGTTCAGCCCGGACGGCCACACCCTGGTGTCGGGCGGATCGGACCGCACCGTACGCCTGTGGAACGTGCCGGACGGCACCGCACGCGCCGTCCTCACCGGTCACGGGGACGCCGTGATGGCGGTCGCCTTCGCCCCCGACGGGCACAGCGTGGCCTCGGCTTCGGCCGATCACACCGTACGGCTATGGGATGTGACGGGCAGTCAGCCACCGGTGGTCCTCACCGGCCACAGCGACCAAGTCCTCGGCGTCGCCTTCAGCCCCGACGGACACACCCTGGCAACCGGCGGCGCCGACCGCACCGTACGACTGTGGAACCTGCCCGACAACACCCTGCGCGGCGTCCTGACCGGGCACAGCGACGACGTCAACGCGGTCGCCTTCACGCGGACCGGCGACACCGTCATCAGCGCCAGTGGAGACGGCACCGTCAAACTGTGGGACGCCGAGAACCACCGGGTGGTCGCCACTCTGTCCGGCCACACCGACTACGTCCTGGCCATCGCCGCCGGGCCCGACGAACGCCTCGCCACCGCCGGGTTCGACCAGTCGGTGGTGCTGTGGGACCCGGGCCGCTCCGCGCTCACCGCACGGCCGTTCACCGAGGCGTGGCAGTCCGCGTTCTCGCCCGACGGCAGCCTCCTGGCCTCGGCGGAGGCGGACCGCACCGTCCGCGTCTGGGACGTGACCCACCACCGGCTGCGCGCCACTCTCACCGGCCACGACGGCTCGGTGTTCGCCGTGGCCTTCTCGCCCGACGGGCGCCTCGTCGCCTCCGCGGGAGCGGACCGCACGGTCCGGCTCTGGGACGCGGCGACCGGCCGCCCCCAGGCGACCCTGACCGGCCACGACGGCTCGGTGTTCGCGGTCGCCTTCTCGCCCGACGGGCACCTGCTCGCCTCCGCGAGCGCCGATCGCACCATCACCCTCTGGGGCGTCGCGACCCGCAAGCCGTACGCCACGCTGCACGGCCACGAGGACTTCGTCAACGCCGTCGCGTTCAGCCCGGACGGCCGCACCCTGGCCACCGGCAGCGACGACCTGACCGTCCGGCTGTGGGACGTCAACGACCCCGGTCACGGGCCGCGTTCGGTCCTTCGCGGCCACACCGGCTCGGTGCGCTCCGTCGCCTTCGCCCCCGACGGCCGCACCTTGGCCAGCGGCGCCAACGACGGCACCGCACGCCTGTGGGACGTCGCCCACGGCACGGCGGCCGGCACCCTCGCCGGACACAGCGGATCGGTTCGAGCGGTCGCGTTCAGCCCCGACGGCAAGACCCTCGCGAGCAGCGGGAGCGACCAGACCGTACGCCTGTGGAACCCCGCCCGCGCCCAGCAGATCGCCACCCTGAGCGGACACACCGGAGCCGTCTGGGGCGTCGCCTTCGACCCCGGACTGCCCGGCACGCTGGCGAGCAGCAGCAACGACGGAACCGTCCGGCTCTGGAACACCGACGTGCCCCGCCAACAGGCCCAGGTGTGCCGCCTGTTGGGCGACACGGGTCCCGAACGCTGGGCCCACCTGCTGCCCGACCTGCCCTATCGACCCCTGTGCCCGGCCCCCAACTGACCTGCGGAACCAGGCTGTTTCCCAGGTGTTTCCCGTTTCCCGTCGGCACAGGAGACGGCTGCCACCTCGACAGCGACCCTCGGCACGGCACAGTCTCGAAGCACCGCGGCAGGTGATCCGGCTCCGCCCGGAAGCACCCCGCCGCCCGCCGGGCATCGGCCCGGTGCACGTGAGACACGTGCGACACGAATGACACGAACGACACGCACGACGAAACGGGGAAACGGACATGCACCACACGCTGGTCAGAGCGCGGCGGACCCTCGTCGCGGCGAGCATAGTGGCGGCCTGCGCCATCGTGCCGACCGCCCAACTCTCCGCGGCGGCACCCCACATGAAGCCGTCCGCGGTGGCGGCCGGAGGCTGCGACGTGCTCGCCCCCGGCGCGTCCGCCACCGCCGAGGCGGCGGTCCGGGCGGCCTGCTCCCAGCTCGGCATCTGGTACACGTGGGGCGGCGGACACGGGCCGAGGCCCGGCGCCACCTACGGACAGGTCGACCCCACCGACCCGGCCAGCAACCACGACCCGGAGCGGCTCGGCTTCGACTGCTCGGGCCTGGTCCGGTACGCCTACGCCCAGGCCACCGGGCAGGACATCCTGGCCGGCAACGCCAACAGCCAGTACCACTCCTCCCACGTCACCGCCCGCTTCGGTGCGGCCCAGGGCACCGGACCGCTGCGGCCCGGCGACCTGATGGCCTGGGGCGGCGACAACTCCATCCACCACATCGCCGTCTACCTCGGTGCCGGCAAGATGGTCGAGGCCCGCCAGTCCGGCACCCATGTGATGGTCAGCGACGTACGCCTCGGCGGCGACTACAACGGCGCCGTACGCATCGGCGGGGACCCGGCGCCGAGCGGCACCTTCTCCACCTGGGGCACCGACGTGTGGACCCACGCCCAGCCGTCCACGACGAGCGCCCGGGTCAACAAGTTCGCCGGCCCGACCCGCGTGAAGGTCGGCTGCCAGAAGCACGCCCAGCTCGTCGAGGCGGACGGCTACCGCAACGACGCCTGGTCGTACCTGCCCGATTACAAGGCATGGATCACCAACATCTACATCAAGGGTTCCGCCTGGCTGGACGGCGTCCCCACCTGCGCCTGAACGGCCTCGCCCAACCGATCCGCAAGGAGTTCACCGTGAACGTACGCAAGAAGATCGCCCTGTTCCTGTCCGCCACCGCCCTGACGGCGAGCCTCGGCGCGGCCGGGCTGCCCGCCGCCGTCGCCGCGCCCGCCAAGGCGGCCAAGCCCGCCGCCGAGTGCGGGGTCCGGTCGGACGGCCGGCTGTACTGCGGTAACAAGGCCGGCGCGAAGGGCTACGCCGACCGCTCCTACCGGTCGGCGACCCGCGGCACGCTCGTCGGCACGTTCAGCTGGTTCCAGTGCTGGGGCCACGGCGACCCGCACCCGGGCGGCAACGACATCTGGTACTGGACGCAGCTCGACAACGGAGCCTGGGGCAACGTCCCGGCCGTCGACGTGAGCACCGGCCAGGACCCGGCCCCCGGCCTGCGCGAGTGCTGATCGAAGCACCGCGCTGAAGCACCGGGCCGCCCGTCGAATCCCCCGACGGGCGGCCCGGTCAACGTGCTGTGAAATAAAGCTAGTTGACGGGTCGTCAGCGGCTTGCCGTGCGGCCGGTCAGGGGAAGAGCGGTGAATCCCGCGGCCCGGCCCCCTGCGCCGTCGCGAACAGCGAGCTGAGCCCCGCGTCGAAGCGTGCGGTGTACGAGACGTCGTCCGCGAAGCCGCCGCCGCGCTCGGCGCCGCCGAGCACCCCGACCACGGTGCCCTCGCCGTCCGGCCCCGCCGTCACCCAGGGGCTGCCGGACACCCCGGTCGAGAAGCCCGCGCACCGGGCCTGGCGGAAGTCGCTGTAGGCGGGCCGGGAACCCACCGTGCAGGTGTGCTGCCCCGGCCTGTCGTGCGGATAGCCGATGAGGGTGACCCGGCCGAGGTCGTCCGGCAGCAGTTCCGGGCGCGGGGGCACGCGGAACGGGGAGCCGACCGCCTCCTGGACGCTCCTGCCGCCGACCCGGGCCACCCGCACGAAGGCCCAGTCGTACAGCCAGTTCTCGGACCCCTCGCGGGCCTCGGCGAACCGCGGGTCCGGCAGCGTGGCGAGAACCGGCCACTCGCCCCGCGGGCTCAGCCCGTCGTGATAGCCGGGCGCGAACGAAGCCCCGTCCAGCGGAAGACAGTGCGCCGCCGTCACCAGCAGATCGCCGTGCCTGCTGTCCACGACGGCGGCCGTGCAGGACTGCTTGCCACCGGATCGCAGGAAGACCCCCACCGCCGGGTAGGAGCAGGCCGACCGCAGATCGTGCGGATCCGGACGGAGCTGCTCCGCGGCACAGGCCGGCGACCCTTGCGAGCCGAGCCGGTGGTGGCCCGCGCCGTCGACCCCGGGGTCGACGGGGGAGCCGCCCGGGTGGTGCGCGGCGGCAGCGCCCGGCGGGCCGGCCGGGAGTTCGGCGGCGCGGGCCGAGGAGGCGAGGGCGGTGGTCGCCTCGTCGTCCCGAGAAGCCGGGCAGGTCGTCAACGTGCAGGTGAGCACCGTGATCAGAGCCGTCCCCAGGGCGACGCCGAACAGCGCCCTGAGCCGGCCGCCACCGTGCACATTTCTTCTCATAAGCACTCTGGCGAGGCTAGGCCCCGGGTACCGGAAGGAGCCGCGCCGACACGACCGCCAACCGGGCTCAAAACGTTCGGGCGGCCCACAGCCTGCGAGCGGGCCGGGGCTGGGGGAAGCTGGGAGGGTGGTCGCGGGGCCCCGCCCCCAGGAGGTGTCCATGGATCCCGTTTCGGCCCTGAGGCGGATCGCCTTCCTGCTCGAACGCGGCCAGGCCGCCACGTACCGCGTACAGGCCTTCCGTACCGCCGCCGCGGCGATCAAGGAGATGCCGCCGGACGAGGTCGCGGAGCGCGCCGCGATGGCCGGGGGCCTGGAGTCGGTCAAGGGGATCGGCCCGAAGACCGCACAGGTGGTGCGCGAGGCGCTGGCCGATCAGGTGCCGGGCTACCTCCAGCGCCTTGAGTCGGAACTGGAGGCCGCGGCACCGCTCGCGGTCGGCGGCGAACACCTGCGGGCCGCGCTGCGCGGCGACTGCCACATGCACTCCGACTGGTCGGACGGCGGCAGCACCATCGAGGACATGGGCCGCGCGGCGGCGGAGATCGGGCACGAATGGGCCGTACTCACCGACCACTCGCCCCGGCTGACCGTCGCGAACGGGCTGACCGCCGAGCGGCTGCGCAGCCAGCTGGAGGTGGTGGCCGGACTCAACGAGCGCTGGGCGCCATTCAGGCTCCTCACCGGCATCGAGTGCGACATCCTCGACGACGGCTCCCTCGACCAGGAGGACGAACTGCTCGACCAGCTCGATGTCGTGGTCGTCTCCGTCCACTCCAAGCTCCGCATGGACGCCGCCGCCATGACCCGGCGGATGGTCGCGGCCGTGCGCAACCCCCTGGCCGACGTGCTGGGGCACTGCACCGGACGCCTGGTCACCGGGCGCGGGCGGCCCGAGTCCGAGTTCGACGCGGACGCGGTCTTCGCCGCCTGCGTCGAGGGCGGTACCGCCGTGGAGATCAACAGCCGCCCGGAACGGCTCGACCCGCCGCGCCGGCTCCTGACCCGGGCCGTCGAGGCGGGCGTCCTGTTCGCCATCGACACCGACTCGCACGCGCCGGGCCAGCTCGACTGGGGGATCTACGGCTGCGCCCGGGCGGAGGAATGCGGCGTGCCGCCGGAGCGCGTCATCACGACCTGGACGATGGACGACCTGCTGACCTGGACCCGCAGCCGCGAGGCCCCGGCACGGTGAGCATACGAGAGCCGGGGCGTTCACCCTGGTGGGTGGGGCCCCGGCTCTCGTGCCACGTATGGGGTCAGCCGCGGTCGATCCCGGCGTCGCGCATCGCCTGCTCGGCCCTCTCCTGTTCGTCCTCGACTCGCTGCATGTCAGTGCGCTGCGGGTCGGGACGCCCGGAGATCTGTTGCCTGGTCTCGGAGACCTTGGCCTTGGCCTGCTCGGCGGCTTGCCGCGCTTTGTCCTGGATCTTGTCGGCCTTGCCCATGGAGATTCACTCCTGCTGTGCGATGGGAGATACAACTCCTTCACCGTGACATGAGTCATCACCCGGCGCACGTCGAAGAGCTACACAGGGTGACGCTCGGAGGCGTACCGCCAGAAGTCGCGCATCATGGCGTCCGGGGTCGGCCCGGTCATTTCCACCTGACTCAGCAGGATGGTGACGTCGCCGGTGGACGGGACGATGTAGGCCGCGGTGCCGGTGCCGCCGACCCAGCCGTAGCGCCCCGGCACGTTCCACGGCTCGACGGGCTCGATGTCGACCGAGCCGCCGAATCCCCAGCCCTGCCCCTGCAGGAACAGGGTGCTGGCCGCGCGCTGGGCGGGGGTCAGGTGGTCGGTGGTCATCCGGCGCACCGACTCGGGCGAGAGCAGCCGACGCCCCTCGACGGTCCCGCCGCCGAGCAGCAGCCCGGCGAAGGCGTGAAGGTCGTCGACGGTCGAGACGAGTCCGCCGGCTCCCGACGGGAACGCGGGAGGGCTGCTCCACTGCCCGTCGGGGGCGTCGACGAGTTCCAGACCACCCTGCGGAAGGGGCCGGTAGCAGCTGGTGAACCGGTCCAGATCACGGGCCGGAACCGAGAACCCCGTGTCGGCCATGCCGAGCGGTTCGAAGAGGCGCTCGGCCAGGAACTCGGGCAGCGTACGCCCGGAAACCCTGGCGATGAGAACGCCCTGAAGGTCGGAGCAGAGGTTGTACAGCCAGGCCTCGCCGGGCTGGTGCAGCATCGGAATGCGGGAGAGCCTCGCGAGCCATTCACCCACGGCGGGCACCAACTGCGGCCGCGGGGGCGCCTGTTGGAGCTCGCTGAACAGTGGCGCGACGGCGGGCAGCGAGAAGTCGGAGGGGAAACCGTATCCAGCGCGGAAGTCCAGCAGATCGGCCACCGTGATCGGCCGCTCGGCGGGCACGACATCGTCCACGGGGGAGGACGGCGTACGGACGACCACGGGTGAGGCCAGCTCCGGCAGCCACTCGGCGATCGGGTCGTCCAGCCCGATCCGTCCGTCGTCGACCAGCATCATGACCGCCGCGGCGGTGACGGGTTTGCCGATCGAGGCGATGCGGAAGATCGAGTCCCTGGTCATCGGGGAGGCGCCGCTGGTGTCGCGAGAGCCGGTGGCCGCGCACTCCACGCGGTCGCCGCGGGCCACCAGGGCCACCACGCCCGGCACCGTGCCGTCGTCGACGTACGTGGCGAGGATCTTCTGCAATGCACTCATGAGTCCACCTTCTGGAAGTCCGGTTCTCGAAGTCCGGCCGGTCGCAAGGGAGACTCCCCACGGGGCGCGAAATCATCGCTCATCGCCATGCGTCCTTTCGTGCACCCGGTGCGACCGCCGCTCACGCGAAGTAGCACTGCCGGGGTCGGGCAATCGGTGAGATCCTGGAACCGGGACATATCGCCCCGAGGAGGCATCTCATGCGTAAGGTCGTCGACTGTCGGGACTACCCGAGCGAATCGAATTGCAGCCTGATGATTTCAGGTACGGAAGAGGAAGTCGTCCGGGCGGCCGCCGAGCATGCCGCATCGGTGCACGGCCACACGGACTCCCCCGAACTCCGCGAAGAGATAAGGAAGACGCTGAAGGACGAGGCGACCGTCTAGGTCTGCCCGGCGGACAAGGAAAAAAGGCGGAGGCGCAGGGGCGTAGAGCGGACCCGAGTGGTCCCGGAGCGGCCCCCGGGGGCCCGGACGGTTCCCGTAGGGTTCGATGGTTCCCGGGTGGTCAAAGCTCCGCCGCGGGTGGCGTAGGGTTGTGTTCACCGACGCGGGGTGGAGCAGCTCGGTAGCTCGCTGGGCTCATAACCCAGAGGTCGCAGGTTCAAATCCTGTCCCCGCTACGAGACTTCGGCCCCCGGCACCCAGTGTGCCGGGGGCCGAAGTGCGTGAGGTGGCTGCCCGCGGGTAGGTCTGCCTGACCCACCCACCTGTGGGAACCCTGTGAGCCGGGCTCGTTGGGGTGGGTGTGCGCGGGGGCGTGTGCGCTGGTCGGGTTGGTGGTGTGCCGATGTCCGGATTCTGTTACGCGTTGAACTACCTACTTCGACCGGTGCGGATGAGGTCCAGAGTGTGGATGTCCGGCAGCGGGAAGCGCCGGACAATCGCACCGTCGGACGGCCGTGCAGCACGCTGCCCGCCGTCCTGAACTGGGGGTTTCCATGTCCGCACGATCCATATCCCGTGTCTGCGCCGTCCTTGCCGCCGGAGCCGCCCTGGCCGGCGCCGCGGCTCTGCCCGCCACCGCCGCCGCTCCGCGCTCACCGATCGCCTTCGGCACCATCCAGTACGACAGCCCCGGCAAGGACGACGGCTCGCAGCGCAGCCTCAACGCCGAGTGGGTCACCGTCACCAACACCGGCCGCTCCTCCGTCAACCTCAAGGGGTGGACGCTCAGCGACCGCAGCCACCATGTGTACACCTTCGGCGGCTTCACCCTGGGCGGCCACACGTCCGTACGCGTCCACACCGGGATCGGCCGCAACTCCCGTACCGACGTGTACCAGAACCGTCGCGCCTACGTGTGGAACAACGCGGGGGACACCGCCACGCTGCGCGACAACCGCAACCACGTCGTCGTCACCAAGTCCTGGGGCCACCACTGATCCCGCCACGCACCAACTGATGGGCGTGTAGCGGTAGTTGACGACGGCCGGCACCTCGGGAGGGGAGTGCCGGCCGTCGCCCTGCCCGTATGCCCGCGCCCGTTGCCCCGGGAAAGGGAACCGGCACACCTATGCGTGCATCTTCACCGGCGGCGTCGGGCCGTGGGTGGGACTCTCGGGATGCCCGGGCCTCTCATGGGGATGGGGAATGTTCGCCGTGGGTGGGGCCTTCGGGGTGGTGTTCGGATGTGTGGGCCTGTTCTTCGCCGCGATCGGCTTCGGTGCGGCCGTGTTCCTGGGTGCGTCGGCCGACGACGGTGGCGGCCCGGTCCCTTTCCCGGACTCGTATCCCACCGCAGGACCCTGGGCGCCGCGTCGGACCGAGCCGAGCCGGACCGGGCTGTCGCAGGCCTGTGGGGTGGAGGATTTCTGGTGTGGGGGAGGGTGGTGGGATGATGGCGCGATGTCTGATCGTGTTGTTGTTGCCGCTTGTGACGGGGCTTCGAAGGGCAATCCCGGCCCTGCCGGATGGGCGTGGGTGATCGCCGACGCGGAGGGGCGGCCGGAGCGTTGGGGCGCGGGGCCGCTCGGTACCGCAACCAACAATGTCGGCGAGCTCACCGCCCTGGAGCGACTCCTGGAAGCAGTCGAGCCGGGCACGCCCATGCAGGTGCGCATGGACTCCCAGTACGCCATGAAGGCGGTCACGCAGTGGCTGCCGGGCTGGAAGCGCAACGGGTGGAAGACCGCGGCGGGCAAACCGGTCGCCAACCGTGAACTCGTCGAGCGCATCGACGAGTTGCTGGCCGAACGGGAGGTGGAATTCGTCTATGTCCCCGCACACCAGGTGGGCGGGGACCCGCTGAACGCCATCGCCGACCAGGCCGCGAGCGACGCGGCCACCACCCAGCGGGCCGCAGGTACCGCCCTCGGCGACCAGGAGATGCCGGTGCCCGCACCGGCACGCGCCGGCGCGACGCGAGCCAGGCCCGCCACCGCGCGGAAGGCACCGTCCGGGGCCAAGTCGGCGGCCTCGGGAGCCGGTTCGGGCAAGCCGCGGACCATCAAGGCGAAGTTCCCCGGACGCTGCCCGTGCGGCCGACCCTATGCCGCGGGTACTCCCATCATGAAGCGTGAGCAGGGCTGGGGTCACCCGGACTGCAGCCCTGTGGTGTGAGGCACGGGGCTGCCATGTCACCTGTCCGGTCGGTGGTTGCGGGTGTGCCGGGCGAGCCGGCACCACGCGCCGGTCAGTCGGTGGCCACGGGGGTGACGGCGTCCTCCCCCTTCTTGACGTCGCCGTCCGCCGGGTCCGCGGACGCCTGGGCGGCGCCGCTCTCGGGAGCCGTGTAGAAGACGGACCGGTTCTGCCGGGTGCGCTGCGCCTGCCCCTTGGCCACGAGGTTTTCGAGGGTGTTGCGCACCACGGTGCCGGCGATGCTGCGGCCGGGGTGGGCCTCGGTGAGACCCGCCGTGATCTCGGCCGCCGAGCGCGGCTCACCACTCTGGGCGAGGTGGGCCGCGACGAGCTCCCGCAGCGTGGGAGTGCCCCCGGATGCCTTGGCCTTGGCGGCGGGCTTGGCCTGCTTCTTGGCGGCGCGACCTGCGGACTTGGCTGCGGAACGCGCCTGAGGGATGCGCGGGGCCGAAGCCCCGGCAGCCTTCTTGGGGGCCTTGCCCGGCGCGGGCACGGCGGGGGTGCCGATCGCCTGCTGCATGGATGCGAGCAGGGCGTGGTTGTTCTCCAGGACGCTCAACTGCTCTTGGAGCGCACTGATCTGGCCGGCGATGTGTTCGCGTTCGGCGACGTTGCTGTCGAGATCGCTCTGGATCTGGGCAGCGTACTGGGACTGGAGCGTGGTGCTGTCCGGCACGAGTCGTTCCTCCGGGGCGTGTGCGTACGTGATTGCTGCCGGATGTTACGCGCCTCCACTGTGTAGGGGCACCCACTTGACAGTAGATGAGACCGCTCAGGGTGAATGAGTCTGTCCGCGACGGTCCGCAGGCGTCGGAGTGATGACACCATCAGGCGTCGGAGTGACGTCACCACAGTGATCTGACGTCACTCTGGTGTCACGTACCGGAGTTCGCGCTCGCCCAGGGTGCGCCGCACACATGCCGCGACGACATGGCTGAGGCTTCCGGTGCGGGCGAACAGCTCGCGCTGGATGCGGGCGCCGTTGCCACGGGCGAGCAGCTCCGCCGTCGCCTTGTGGGCCCACGCGAAATCCCCGGTGTCTTCGAGCGCCCCCCGTACGTGATCGAACAGGGCCCGTGCGACGACGGGTGCGGGGGCCGGTCGCATGGTCAGCGGGTGCAGCAGGTTGTCGTCGACCCCCGAGCGCGCGGCCCGCCACGCGGCGAGCCGCAGCAGTTGCACCCCGTGGCCCAGTGGCGGCCGTCCCCCGCGCCAGTCCCGGGCGGCGGTCTCGACCAGCGCGCGGACCAGACCCGCCACGAGCAGCGTGGTGGTGGCATCCAGGCACACGTCCGCCACGCGGATCTCCACCGTGGGGTAGCGGTGGGAGAGCCGGGCGTCGAAATAGATCATGCCCCGGTCGTGCACCACGCCGCTCGTCACCATGTCGTCGACCTGGGCGTGGTAGCGCTCGGCCGAGCCGAAGACACCCGTCGGCCCGGACATGGGCCAGCGCCCCCACACCCTGCTGCGGTAACTGCTGTAGAGGGTGTCGTTGCCCTGCCAGTACGGCGAGTTTCCGCTCAGCGCCGTCAGGACGGGCAGCCACGGCTGGATCCGGTCCACGACGGCTACGCCCTCCTCGTCCGACGTGACTGACACATGCACGTGGCATCCGCAGGTGAGCTGTTCCTGGGTCGTCAGACCGAACTGCTCCTCCATCCATCGGTAGCGGCGGCCCTCATTGACGGCGGGCCGGACGGGCAGGGGAGAGGTCGCGAGAGCGGCGACCGCCGCTCCGGCTTCGGCCGCGTGCCGGGCCGCCTCGTGGCGCCAGCGGACGATTTCCGCGCCGAGCTCTTCCATGTCGACGTGCGGCTTGGTGCCGAACTCCAGCTGCTGGCCTTGCAGTTCACGCTCGAACGTGTCCTTGGACGGGCCGCCTCCGTCGGCGGCGCACTTGCCCAGCCGGGCCAGCACCTCCGAGGACAGGGCACACGGCTGCCCGGTGCCCGGATCGACCAGGAGCAGTTCCTCTTCCACGCCTACGGTGCGCAAAATGACGCTCCCATCCTGTCCGAGCGCCCATCGGGCGGCACGGTAAACGGCCGGGGGCACCAGCATGCCCGGCCGGTGCCGCCCCCGACTCCTGGTGAGGGGGCCCTCTTTCGGTCACACCCGGGAGGGCCGCGCACCGCCTGCCCCAGGGGCCGCCCCCGCACCTCTGCCGTCACTCGGGCCACAAACCTGCCCGGCCTGACACGCCACCGACCGGGGGGAATCCCCGGCGGGCGGGTGCCTGGGCGGTATTCCTTGGGGCGCGAGGCGCGGGCGCGAACGCCGTCGGCCTCGTGCCACCACACATGGAGTTCCACCACGTGAAGCTCCACCACATGAAGCGCTTCACGAGATGAACCCCGACCGCATGAAGCCCCACCACACGAACCGTCCCCGCATGGGCCCCGACCACACAGGCGCTCACCACATCGCCCACCTGGACATGGGTCCCACCACATGGCCCCCACCACAGGAAAGTCGCACACCACCCGAACGTACGGATTAGGAGAGATCTGCCGATGCGCGTAAGTCTTGTTGCCGCCGGGGCCGTCGTCGCCGCCGGAGTCCTTCTCGGTGCCGCCTCCGGCCCGGCCGCCGCCGCCCCCTCGGGCACCGTGTCCGCCAACCCGACCGGGACTGTCTCCAAGGACGGCACCATCACCCTCTCGGGCACCTACCGGTGTTCCGTCCCGTCGGGATCCGGTCCGGTCTTCGTGTCGAGTTCGGTGCGGACCGGCGACGTGCAGCACGGCATCGGCGGCACGTCCGCGGTGTGCGACGGCGCCGAACACACCTGGGTCAACCAGGCCAGGCCGTACGGGACGCCGCTGCCGTCCGGGCCGGCCAGGATCGAGGCGACCCTGCTGCAGCTGAACACCCGCAGCGGCCTCCCGCTGCCCGCCATCCTCGCCGCCGACTGGCACGCCCTGGACCTGCGCCCCGCCAAGGACTGACGGCGCGCCCCACGCCGTTCCGGCACCCCCGACGTCTGAAACCGCTTCTGGTTGCCTGCGCAAGTGTGCGGACAGTGAGTTTCGGACATACCTGCATTCATGGGGTGCGGGGGTGCACTGTCCCCTTGAATTGCTCGCCCTGAGGCGGGGGAAGTCCTCTGCCCGTGAGCCTCAACATCTGCAATTCATCCGGCTGTTGCCCTGACCTGGCCGATGATTTTCTTGATCCACTGTCAGGATGGCGCAAGAAACGACCGAAAGTGTCCTGTTTGTTTTGACTCCTGATCGGCGCGAGGTGAAGGTCTCGTGTATGTCCCCTTCGTCCCGGGCCGCTCCCAGTGGCCTGCTCCGCATGCGCGATTTCCGATTTCTGCTCGCCGGAGCCGCGGCCGGGCAGGTCGGCGCACAGGTCACCCTGGTCGCCCTGCCCCTGGTGGCCGTGCTCGAACTCAAGGCGCCCGCCTTCCAGGTGGGGCTGCTCACCGCAGCGGAGACCGCCGCCTTCCTGCTCATCGGTCTGCCCGCGGGGGCCTGGGTCGACCGGATGCGCAAGCTGACCCTGATGATCCGCGCCGACGTGGTCCGCTCCCTGGCCATGGCCAGCGTCCCGCTCGCCGCGGTCGCGGGCGTGCTGACCATGGGCCAGCTGTACGTCGTCGCCCTGGTCGTGGGTGTCGCGACCGTCTTCTTCGACGTGGCCCACCAGAGCTATCTGCCCCAACTCCTGCCCAGGGAGCACCTGGTGGCGGGCAACGGGGCCCTTGAGACGGTGCGTTCCTCGGCGCAGGTCGCCGGGCCGGGGCTCGGCGGCGGACTCGTCCAGCTCGTCGGGGCACATCTGGCGATCGTGGCCGACGCCATCGGCTACGCCGTCTCGGCGCTGTTCCTGCTGGCCATCCGCCGCCCGGAGAGCAAGCCCGAACCGGTCCCCGGCGCGTCCCTGCGCAAGGAGGTCGCCGAAGGCCTGCGCTTCGTCCTCGGCCACCCGCTGCTGCGCGTCATCGCGGGCACCACCGCGCTGGGCAACTTCTTCACCGCGATGCTCATGGCCACCCAGACCATCTTCCTGGTCCGGGTCCTCGACCTGCCTCCCGCCGCCGTCGGTGTGATGCTCTCGGCGTCGGCCGTCGGCGGACTCGCCGGCGCGCTGTGCGCGGGCCGCCTGGCCGGCCGTTTCGGCCAGGCCCGCGTCATCTGGCTGTCGGCCCTGGTCACCGGGCCGTTCGCGCTGCTGTGGCCGCTGTCGGGCAAGGGCCTGGCCGCAGCGCTCTTCGCGGTCGCCTCCGCCATGGTCTTCTTCGGTGCCGTGGTCTACAACGTCGCCCAGGTGAGCTTCCGTCAAACCCTGTGCCCTCCGCGTCTGTTGGGGCGTATGAACGCCACCCTGCGCTTCATGATGTGGGGCACCCTGCCGCTCGGCGCGCTCGTCGGCGGCACCGTCGCGGACGCGTCCGGCGCGCGCTCCGCGCTGTGGATCTGCGCGATCGGCTTCCTCGCAGTGCCGCTGCCGCTGCTGCTCTCCCCGCTGCGCCGGATGCGCGACCTCCCCGAGACCGCGCACCCCGAGACCCCCGAGACCGCGCACCCCGAGGACGGCGATCGGCAGGGTACGACGCCGGGCCACGACGAGACCGTCCCCGTCGCCTGACTCATAGCGACCGCTGACTCATAGCGACCGCCCGGGCAACTCCCCTTGAATGCAGGCCAGTTCAAGCCCGCCGCCCCCCCCCCGCCCGAGAGTTCCCAACCCCGAGAGAGGATCACGTGCTCCCCAGCATCACGGGCCAGTATCTGGCCCGCTACCAGCGCCTCGGCGCAGGTGACCCGGCGGCCGGACTGCTGCCCGTCACCGGGGCCCAGCGGCGCTTCCTGCTCGTGCGCTCCCTGGATCCAGAGGGCCGCGCCGACATCGTCCCGATGTTCTTCGCCTTCCCGCGCGGCACCGTCGACGCGGCACGGCTGCGCGCCGCCGCGAACCACCTGGCCGCCCGCCACCCGGTACTGCGCCACCGGCCGTGCGTCGTACGCGGCACGCCCGCGCTGCGGCCCGAACCGGCGGACGTACCCCTGGAACACGTCGCCCGCGCACCCGGCGAGGACGCCGAGGACGCGCTGCGCCGGACCCTGGCCGGGTGGGCCGCCGAGGGCCCGCCGCTGCGGCTGTTCCTCGCCGACAGCGGCCCGCGCGCCGAGGAGGAGTTGCTCGCCGTCGTCCTGGACCACACCGCCTGCGACGGCCAGTCGCTCGCCCGCATCGTCGAGGAACTCGGCGACGCCTACCGCGACCGTCTCGGCCCCGACGACCTGTCGCCCGCCGAGGCGGCCGCCGAACTCGCCGCCTACCGGGACGCCGTCCTGCGCCAGCTCGACGCCGAGGACCACGCCGCCTCGCCCCGGGCGCTGGCGTACTGGGGGGAGCGGCTGCGTACGGTACGCGAGCGGGCCCCGCTGCCCGGCTCGCGACCCATATCCGCCGAACTGCCCACCGGCGCAACCGAGTTGAGGCTCCCCTCGCCCGCCGGGGGCGTCCCCTTCCCGGTGCTGCTCGACGCCTGCCGGGTCGCGGCCGGGACCCTGTTCGGAGCGGGGGCGGTGTCACCCGTCGGATACCCGTGGGGCGGCCGCCCGGCCGGTGCCGAGCCAGTGCTCGGCTGCTTCCTGAACACCGTGGTCTTCCCGGCCGACACGGGCAGCGCCCCGGCGCCGGAGGTCACGGCCACCGACTGGTGGGACGACCTGGACCGCGCCGACACCCCCTTCGACGAAGTCGTACGGGCGGCCCGGGCGGGCGGATCCGCCTGGTCCGGCAGGCTCGACGGCCTGCTCACCGTGGACGACTCCCGCAACCGGACCCCGCTGAGGCTCGGCGGGACGGCGGGCCGCGAGGTGCACATCGGCGGCCGACAGGTCCGCGCCCCTTTCGCTCTCTCCGCCACCCAGGGACCCGAACTCCACCTCCGTATGGTGTGGGACCGCTCGGTCCTCGACGACGCCGCTGCCGAAGACGCCTTCGCGGCCCTGTGCGGAGCACTGCCCGCCGAGGCCCCCGCCCACTGAGCCCGGCCGGTTCCGTCTCCCGCGCGGACGTACGACCGCGTACCCCCTGAACTCCCAGCATCCGGCCGTGCCGCGCGATCCGCGGACCGGTCGGCGCGCCGCCGCGCGGGCGCACGAACGCGTCCCGTGCCACCCGACCCGACAACCCAAGGGATCGCCCATGCTCCCCCTCTCCTCCTCGCAGGAGATCGTCTGGCTGCACGAAGAAGTGCAGCCGGGCAGCCGCGCCTACAACTTCACCGCCTCCCTCGACCTGTGGGGCACCCTCGACGTCGAGGCCCTGCGCAGCGGCCTGACGGCCACGCTGGCCCGCCATCCCGGGCTGCGGCTCGAACTCGTGCCCGTGGCGGGTGCGATGCCGGGCCAGCGGGTGGCCGACGTCTGCCTGCCGCGCCTGCGCACCGTGGACGTCACCTGGGAGGCCGACCCCGAGGCCGCCTTCGAGGAGCTGCTTCGCTCGGAGGCGGAGACCCCCCTCGACACCTTCGAGGCACCTCTGCTGCGCTGGACCCTGGTCAAGCTCGCCGACGACCAGCACCGGCTCATCCACGTGGAGCACCACCTGATCCACGACGGGCACTCGTTCGCGATCCTCCTGAACGACGTGTTCAGCGTCTACCGGGCTCAAGTGCTGGGTGAGAGCGTCGAGTTGGGAACTCCCAGCTCGTACGCCGACCATGTGCGCACACGGGCCGAGGACGTACGGGCGAAGGAGCTGGGCGCGAGCCTGGAGTACTGGGCCGATGCGCTGCGCGACGCCTCGTACGACATGCCGCTGCCCGGTCTGACCCGGCCCGGCGCGCGGCGCCGCCACCACGGCGGCCAGCTGCGCCAGTCCATCGGAGCGGACCTCGCCGAGCGGCTGCGCGCCCACACCCGCGAGCGCGGCCTTACCCCGTTCGCCACCCTGCTCGGCCTGTTCGCCGAACTGTTGCGGCGCCACAGCGGTCGCAGCCAAATGGTGGTGGGAACCGCTGTGGGCAACCGGCCGCGCGGCTTCGAGGACGCCGTCGGTATGTTCGTCAACACCATTCCGCTGCGGCTGAACCTGGACTCGGGCGCACCGGCCGAGGACGCCATGGACGAGGTGACCGACACCCTCATCCGCGCGCTCCCGCACCAGGAGGTGCCGGTCCAGGAACTCACCCGGGCCCTCGGCCTGCACACCTCGGGTGCCGACAACCCGCTGTTCAGCGTCATGTTCAGCGCCCACGACGCGGCCCTGCCCGAAATCGACGTGCCCGGGCTCGACATCACCCTGTTCGAAGGGTTCAACACCGGCACCACCCGCTTCGACCTCGACGTGGTGCTGCTCCCCGACGACCGGCGCGGCGTCAGCCTCCGCCACGGCGCGGCCGGCATGACCCTCGTCTGGGACTACGACGCCGACCTGTTCGGCGAGGACGTCGCCAAGCTGCTCGCCGACCGCTTCCTCGACCTGCTGCGCGCCTACCTCGACGCGCCCGCCACCGCCCTCGCCGACCTCGCGCTTCCGCCAACTCCCAAGGAAGCAGCGCCTGTTGCTGTCGTGACGCCGGACGGCCGCGACCCGCTCGACCCGGCCGCCGCCCAGGACCCGTCCCTGCCCGCCCTCCTCATCGGCGCCCGCCGCCTCACGTACGGGGACCTCGACACGCAGGTCGCCTCCCTCGCCGAGCGGATGCTGGCCGCGGGCGTCACGGCAGGCCAGCCGGTCGCCGCGGTGCTGCCCCGCGGCGCCGACTCGGTGGTGACGCTGCTCGCCTGTCTGCGGACCGGCGCGGTGTACTGCCCGCTGTCGCCGTCCGACCCCGCCGCCCGCCTCGATCTGCTGCTCGAACGCCTCGGCCCGGCGCTCGTCCTCACCGCCAAGAACAGCCCGGTACGCATCCCCGACGGCCTGCCCGGCGCCGAAGTCGATGCCCCCACCCTGCCGACCGCACGCTCGGCGCAGATCGTGCCGAACGCGGCGTACATCATCCACACCTCCGGCTCCACCGGCATCCCCAAGCCCGTCGCCGTCGGGCGGGACGCGCTGATCAACCATCTGACCGGTGCGGCAGAGCGGTTCGGCCTCGCGGCCGGCGACCGGGTGCTCCTGTTCGCGCAGCCGTCCTTCGACGTCGCCCTCGAAGAGGTGCTGCCCTCGCTGTACGCGGGCGCCTGCCTCGTCGTACCCGAGCAGGACGTGCCGACCGGCACCGAGCTGGCGGAGCTCCTGGCCGCCGCCCGGATCACGGTGGCCAACCTGCCCACCAGCTACTTCCTCGCCACCCGCGAAGACCTACTGCCGGTCCTCAAGGAAGGCCGCTGGACGCCGCGCCTGCTCGTCCTCGGCGGCGAACGCATCCCGGCCGACGTGATGCGCGCCTTCTTCGCCGACACGGACACCGGCCGGGAATTCGGCGTGCTCAACGTGTACGGCGTGACCGAGGCCGCGATCAGCTCCACCGTGCACGAGATCACCCGTGACAGCCTCGTCGAAGGCGCCGAGATTCCGCTCGGCACCGAGCTGCCCGGCGAGCGGATCCACGTCCTGGACGAGGGCCTGCGACCGCTGCCCACCGGCGCGGTCGGCGAACTGGCCATCGCGGGCGCCGGGTTGGCCGAGGGCTACGTCGGCAACCCGGAGGCCACCGCGGCCCGCTTCGTCACCGTCGAGGCGCTCGGCGGCGAACGCGTCTACCTCACCGGCGACCTCGGCTACCGAGGCCAGGACGGACTGCTCCGCTTCCTGGGCCGCCGCGACAACCAGATCAAACTGCGTGGTTACCGCATCGAACTCGAAGAGGTCGAGGCCGCCGCCTCCGCCGCACTCGGCGGCCGGTCCTGCGCCGTCGTCCTCGACAAGGAGGCCAGTGGCGGCCCCCGCCTGGTCGCCTTCCGCGAGCGCGCCGACGAGGTCGAGGAGTGGGACGAGCAGGCCCTGCACGCCCAGCTGAGCACCCGCCTCCCCGGCGCCCTCGTGCCCAGCCGCTGGGTGCTCCTGGACACCATGCCGACGCTGGCCGGAGGCAAGCCCGACCGGGTGGCCCTCGCCCGCACGGCCGCGGAGCTGACCCCGGCCGCCCCGGTCGAGGAAGCCGCCCCGATGCCGGACCCCACGCTGTCGGACGACCCGGCCGTCGTGCTGCTCGCGGAGGGCTGGCGCGAGGTGCTCGGGCACGACCGCTTCGAGGAGAGCTCGCACTTCTTCCACATCGGCGGCCACTCGCTGCTCGCGGCCCAGCTCGCGGCCTGGCTGGAACCCCGCCTGGGCGAACGCCCCTCGCTGCGCCTGCTCTTCCAGCACCCGGTCCTCGCCGACCAGGCCCGCGCCCTCGCCGAGGCCGCACCCCGTGCCGTCGCCGAGACCGCCGCTTCCGCCCTCGCCGGGACCGCCACCCCCGCCCTCGCCACGCCGAAGGAGTCGTGATGACCGAGCAGTTGATGGACCGTCAGGAAACCGGCCGTACGAACGCCGCCTTGAGCGTGCTGCACGGCGCGCCCCTTCCCGGGTCCCCCGAGTCCGGGGTGTTGTCGCGCTACGAGGAGTGGGTGCGCCGCTCCCCAGGGGCCCCAGCGGTGATCGACGGGGAGTGTCGCTGGACGTACGCGCAGCTCGACGAGGCGGCCGAGGCGGTCGCGAAGGCGCTGGCCGACCGCGTCCGGCCCGGCGACCTCGTCGGCGTCTGCCTCGACCGTTCGGCGGCCTTGGTGATCACCGCGGTCGCGCTGGCCCGGATCGGCGCGGTCTATCTGCCGCTCGGCCCGCGCCCGGGCGAGCGCCGTATCGCGGCGGTCACCGACGACATCGGCGTCGTCTGCCTCATCGGCGACCCTGATGTCCTGACGTCCCGTCAAAATGGCGTCGAGAACGTCGAGTTGCCCCTGTCGGGCGAAGGGGTCAACGCCGCCGCCTCCGTCGTCGCGGCCTTCAGCCCGGTCACACCAGGTGCCCGGACCGCCCCACCCGAGGCCCTGTACGCCGTGCTCACCTCCGGCTCCACCGGCCGGCCCAAAGCCGTCGCGGTCGCCGAACCCGCCCTGGCCGCACTCCTGGACTGGTACCGCGCCGAGACCGGGCTCGCGCCCGGCGACCGCCAGTCCCTGCTGATCGGCGTCGCCTTCGACCCGCACCTCCTTGAGCTGTGGGGCGGCCTCACCTCCGGCGCGGCCCTCATACCCGCCCCGGACGACGTCCGCTGGGACCCGGCCGCCCTCACCGACTGGTGGCGCGAGGCCGAGGTCACGGTTGCCGTGTCGGCCACCCCCATGATCGAGCCGCTCCTGGACCGGCCCTGGCCACAGGACCTGAAGCTGCGTCACCTCATGGTCGGCGGCGACCGGATGCGCCGCCGGCCCGGCCCCGACGTGACCGCCACCGTCCACAACGCCTACGGTCCCGCCGAAGCCACCGTCGTCACCACCACCCACGCCATGCGGGCCGACGACGCGGACGTGCACTCCGACGCCCCACCGCCCATCGGCACCCCGATCGCGGGCGCCACCGTGGCTGTCACCGACGCCGACGGCACCGTACTCGCACGCGGCGAGGACGGCGAACTGCGCATCGGCGGAACCTGCCTGGCCCTCGGCTACCTGGACCCGGAGCTGACCGCGCGCCGCTTCACCGCCCCCCTGCCGGAGCTGCCCGGCGTGGACCGCATGTACCGCACCGGCGACCGGGTACGCATGCTCGACGACGGCCGGCTCGTCTTCCTCGGCCGCCTCGACGACCAGGTGAAGATCAGCGGAGTGCGCATCGAACCCGCCGAGGTCGAGGCCGCGTTCGAGCACGACGCGGCCGTCCGCAGCGCCGTCGTCACCGCCCCCCGCGACACCGGGGGCCGCGCCCGGCTCGTGGCGTACGTACTGCCGACCCCTGGCGCCGCGCCCGCAACGGACGAACTGCTCGCCGGAGTACGGGCCTGGCTGCCCGAGCAGGCCGTGCCCTCGACCGTGCGCGTCGTGGACGCCTTCCCGCTGGACGCCAACGGCAAGGTGGACCGGGCCGCACTCCTCAAGCACGCCGAGGAAGCACCTGGGGCAACCGCGAACGACCTCGCCCTCCCGGACGACGCGACCGCCGACGAGCGACTCGTCCTCACCTCGGTCCGTGACCTGCTCGGCCGCCCCGAGACCACCCTGGAAGACAACTTCACCGACGCCGGAGGCACCTCACTCCTCGCGGCCCGGCTCCTCGAAGTCCTGGAGAAGGAGACCCAAGTCAGGCTCCGCGCACCGGAGTTGCTGCGCCAGCCCGACCTTCGGGCGATCGCCGCCGTCATCGACAAGCGCCGCAAGGCGAGGTCCTGACATGACGAACCCCGAGAACCTCCTCGACGACCGGAAGGAAACGACCGTGACCGTGGCCCGGACCGGCCTGCCCGCCCTCGTGGCGCGGCACGCCGCACGCACCCCGCACGCCCTCGCGGTGGCGGACGGCGACACCACACTGACCTACGCCCAACTGGCAGGAGCGGCACGCCGGTTGGCCACCCACCTTCACGAACAGGGCGTACGCCCCGGCGACTCCGTGGCGCTCCTCATGCCGCGCTCGGCCAGGACCGTCGTCGCCCAGCTCGCCCTGTGGTGGGCGGGCGCGGCCTGCGTGCCCCTCGACCCGGCGCACCCCGGGCCCCGTACCGCGGCGATGCTCGAAGACTCGGGCGCCACGCTCACCGTCGGCGACAGCAAGCTGCTCGAAGCGGCCGGAACGCCCGGCGCCACCCTGGCCCTGCCCAGCGACGAGCAGCTGGCCGACGCGGAGACGACCGGCGACGGGCCCGGTCCCGACGACACCGCGTTCGTCATGTTCACCTCCGGCTCCACCGGCCGCCCCAAGGGCGTCGCGATCCGCCACGGCGCCATCGCCGAGCTCGTCACCGACCCGGAGTACGTCACCGTCACCGCGCGCGACCGGGTGCTCCTCCACTCCCCGGCGACGTTCGACGGCTCCACCTTCGAGGTGTGGTCGGCGCTCGCCAACGGCGCGGCCGTCGTGGTGTGCACCACCGAGCGGCCCTCGTTCGAGGACCTCGCCAAGGAGGTGGAGCGGCACGGCGTCACCGTCGCCTTCTTCACCACGGCCCTCTTCCACCAGCTCGCCGCGCGCCGCTCCCGCGTCTTCTCGCTGCTGCGCACGGTGGTCGTGGGCGGCGAGGCGATGGCCGCCCAGCACGCCCGCGCGGTCCTTCGCGCGTTCCCCTGGGTCGAGCTCGTCAACGGCTACGGCCCCACCGAGGCCACCACCTTCGCCACCACCCACCGCGTCGGCGACGCCGACTGCGACGGACCGGTGCCGATCGGCCGCCCCATGGCCGGCGCCACGGCCCACGTCCTCGACGAAGCGGGCCTGCCCGTCACCGACGGAGCCCGCGGCGAACTGTGGATCGGCGGCAGCCGCCTCGCCCACGGATACACCCGGCAGCCCGAGCTGACCGCGGAACGCTTCGTCGACCATCCCGCGCTCGGCCGCCTCTACCGCACCGGCGACCTCGTCTCGGCCCGCCCCGACGGCGTCCTCGACTTCCACGGCCGCACCGACGACCAGGTCAAGGTGCGCGGCTTCCGCATCGAACCCGGGGAGATCGAGCACGCCCTGCGCGAGCAGCCGGAGGTGGACGACGCGGCCGTCACGGTCCGCCGCCCCACCCCCGACGACGCGCGCCTGGCGGCCTTCGTGGTGGCGGCGCCCGGCCCGGTGCCCCGCTCCGAGGCACTCCTGGCCCGCCTCACCGCCTTCCTGCCCGCGCACCTGGTCCCGGACGAGCTGACCGTCGTCGACCGGCTGCCGCTCACCACCTCCGGCAAGGTGGACCGCCGGGCGCTCGCGGACCTCGCCACGGCGGCCGGGACCATCGGCGCCGCCGAGCCGCTGACCCCGCTCCAGCAGGCCGTCGCCGACGTGTGGAGCCGCTCGCTCGGCTGCGAGGTCACCCGCCCCGACGCCGACTTCCTCGAACTCGGCGGCCACTCCCTGCTCGCCCTCGTCGTCGCCGAGGAACTGCGCGAGGACCTCGGTGTCGAACTGTCCCTCGCCGACTTCTTCACCGCCCCCACGGTCGCCGGACACGCCGCCCTCGTCGAGCGCGCCCTGCTCGCCGCCCACACCGATCTGCACCCCGACGCGCCCGAGGACTCCGATGGCCACTGACACCTCCGCCGCCCTGCAGGAAGAGCTGTTGCGCAGGGCCCGCGCCCGCGCCGCCCGGCCCGCCGCCCCGGCGCCCGCGGCAGCCCGCGAAGCCGGCCCCGCCCCGCTCACCCACGCCCAGCGCCGCATGTGGCTGATGGAACGGCTCGGCCAGAACGGCGCCCAGTACAGCGTGCCGTTCGCGACCCGGCTGCACGGCCCGCTCGACGTGGACGCGCTCAGCACCGCGCTCACCGAGCTGGTACGCCGCCACGAAATCCTGCGCACCCGCTACGGCCGCAACGGCGAAGAGCCGTACCAGGAGCCGCTGCCCGCCCCTGAGGTGGTGACGGTGAGGGTGGTCGAGTCGCCCGGCGACGGCGACGACCTCCTGACCGAGGAGGCCCGCCGCCCCTTCGACCTCGCGGCGGACACGGTCCCGCGCGCCCTCGTCCTGCGACACGGCCCCCAGGACCACACCGTTCTTCTGACGTTCCATCACATAGCCATCGACGGCGGCTCGTTGGAGACCGTCGCCGATGAACTCGCGGCGCTGTACGAAGCCGCGGTGGACGGCCGCCCCCGCACACTGCCCGAGCCGCCGCAGTACGCCGACTTCGCGCGCCGCGAGCACACCGACGCGTCCGGCCTCGACGAGGGTCTCGCCCGCTGGACCCGGCGTCTCGCCGGAGCCACCCCGCCCCGGCTGCCCCGGCCCGCCACCCTGCCCGCCGACGTGGCCGAACACCCCGCCGCGACCCGCACCACCGAACTCGGCGAACAGGTGCTGCCCGCGCTGCGCGAGCTGGGCCGCGAGCGCCGGGCCACGGTGTTCACGGTGGGCCTGGCCGCCGCGTTCGCCGCGCTGCACCGCCTCACCGGCGAGCTCGACCTAGTCATCGGCTGCGCCGCCACGCACCGCGAGGGCCAGTCGATGCGCGGCCTGGTGGGCCTGTGCGTCAACACCCTTCCGATACGCGTCGACCTGTCCGGCGACCCCGCGTTCGCCACCCTCGTCGAGCGCGTACGCGACGCACTGCTCGAAGCGCAGCAGCACCGCGAGGTGCCGTTCGACCTGATCCTGGAGCGGCTCGGCGCCGCGGCCCGGGGCGACGACGGCACCGCCCTGGTACGCGTCACCTCGGACGTGGTGGGCGAGCAAACCGCCTTGCGCCTCCCGGGACTTGAGGCCCGCGCTGTCGAAGTCGGTGTGGGCGAAGCCAAGTTCGACCTCACCTTCGGTCTGCTGGACGCCGACACCCCCGCGAGCCTGGTCCAGTACGGCCGGGCCGCCCTCGACGAGCAGACGGGCCTGGCCCTGGGCGCCTCCTTCGCCGAGTTGCTGACCGCCGTGGCGGCCGACCCCGCGCTCCGGCTCTCCGAACTGCCCGGCCGGCTCGCGCGGCCGCAGGCAACCGCCGGGCACCCGGCCGAAATCCGGCTCCGAGCCCACCCCGAGATCGCCGACGCACACGTACCGGACCCTGCGGGCGGACCCCTCCTCGCGTACGCGGTGCTGCGCCGCACCGGCGGCCCCTCGCCCGCCCAGCTCCGCGCCCATCTGCGCGGTGTGCTCGCACGCGAACTGGTCCCGGCCGCCGTCATGTTGCTGGACACGATGCCGCGTACGGCCGACGGGGCGGTGGATGCGAGCAGGCTTCCCGCGGGCCCTCGTCCCGCGCTGCCCGAGAGCCGCCACCTCCAAGCGGTGACGGAGGCGTTCGCGAACCTCCTCGACCGACGGCCCGGCCCGGACGACGACTTCTTCGCCCTCGGCGGACACTCGCTGGCCGCCGTCCAACTCGCCGAGCGCCTGCGGTCCGCCCTCACGCTGCCGCTCATCGGCCTCGACATCATGCAGACCCGTACGCCACGTGCCATCGCGGCCCTCCTCGACGCGCGCGAGGCGGAGCGGGCGGCGGCTGTCGCGACCGCCGCCACGACCCCACGTCCGCGCCGGGTGCGCGAGGGTACGGTCCTGGTGACCGGGGGCACGGGCGGCGTGGGCGCCTTCGTGCTGCGCGAACTGGCCGCGCAGGGACGGCCGGTGCTCGCCCTGGCCCGCCCGGAGTCCGCGCACCTGGTCGGGGGCGACGGCATCGAGGTGATCGAGGGTGACCTCGGCGATCTGGACAGTCTGCGTGCCGCCGTCGAAAGCGCCGACGCGGTGATCCACGCCGCGTGTACGTTCACCCGCCCCGAGGTGGACGTGGCCGCGATGGAGGCCATGGTCGACGCCTGGCGCGGCGGCCCCTTCGTCTTCGTCAGCAGCGTGGACGCCTACGGGCAGCCCACGAGCGGCCAGGTCGCGGAGGAATCGCCGTCCCAGGCCCCTTTGAGCGCGTACGGGCAGGCCAAACTCGACTGCGAGCGGCTCCTGTTGAAGGCGGCGGGCACGGAGGGGCGCGGCGGCGCGAGCGCCGTCCGCTCGCCCATCGTGTGGGGAGCCCACGACCGGCTGCGCGACCAACTGCGCTGGGGAGCAACGGGGTTGCTGTACCAGGCGGCCCTGGCAGGCCGGCCCATCAGCCTGCCCGCTCCCGGCGCCGGCGGGCACGACTGGTACGGAGCGCCCTGGGTGCACGCGGCCGCGCTGGCCCGCGCCGTGACCGCGTGCCTCGACACACCCGTCCACGGCGTGGCCAACGCGGTGAGCGGGCACGTGGCCTGGTCCGACCTGACCGCCGAACTGGTGACGCTGCTCGGCAGCGACAGCGCCGTCACGTTCGAGGACTTCGAGAGCGAGGCGCACCGCGACCTCGACCACCGCTGGCACTACCGCGCGGACCGCCTCGCGACGGCTCTGCGCCCCGCGCCGGGCGAGGACCTGCGCTCGGTGCTCGCCTCGATGATCAAGGGCATGGAGCCCTGAGCGGCAGCTGAGGGCCTGTGTCTGAACCCCGCCCGGTTCAGCCACAGGCCCTCGGTCAGGATCTCCCGGTTGGCGGATGGCTCGCTATCGGCGGCAGGTGAAGATGCCCCAGCTCAGGTAGCCCTGGCGGCAGGCCTCCACCCAGAGGGGCAGATTTTCCAGGAGGCTCTCCATGTACGCCGGGCTGATGACGTCCCGCAGCTCCGTGGCGCGACCCCGGGTCTCCTCGGTGAGCCGGAGGTAGTGCGTGAGCAGTTGGTCGCTTCGGTCGTCGAACTCGACCTGATTCAGGCCGAGTTCGGCCAACTGGCGAAGGTAGAACGACGGCGTGGCGAACTCCTCCACACCGAGACGGGCCACCACCGGTCGCAGCGCCTCGGGCGGCGCGGAATCGGCGGCCATGAGGTCCGTGAAGACCAGGGCGCCCTGAGGCTTGAGGACCCGCACGGCCTCGCTGAGCAGCCGCTCGCGGTCCCCACTGTGGCAGAAGGCCTCCTGCGACCACACGATGTCGAACCGTCCGTCGGGGTACGGAATGTCCTGGAAGGACCCGGTGACCACATCGATGAGCCCGTCGAGCCCGCGCTCGGCATTGGTCTTGCGGTGCCGGTCGTTCTGCCCCTCGCTGATGTTGAGCGCGACGACCCGGCAGCCGAACTCGCCTGCCAGATGGCGGGCGGGGCCGCCGTATCCGGATCCGAGGTCCAGCACGGTACAGGCGGGAGTGAGCCGTTCGGCGATTTTCGCCGCCGCGGTCTCGACCGTGCGCCGGGAGGCATCGGCGACCGGCTCCCGCTCATCGGTGTAGATCCCGGTGTGAATGTCCTCGCCGCCCCACACCTTGGCGTAGAAGGCGTCGACGTCGCTCGTGTCGTAATAGCGGCGTGCCGACTCGGCGGCACCGGCCGTGCTCTCTTGGCTCATCGCTGCAGTCCTTGCTCTGGTGCTGGTGCTGGTGCTGGTGTTTGTGCGACGTTATCCGCCCTTTCCATAGAGATCAGGAGGGCCAATTCGGCCACGCGGCCGCGTCGTTGGGATGTGTCGACCGAAGGGGCCGAGCCATGTGGCGCGGCCATAGGGCTGCCACATGGCGTCCCTATGGGTGAGGCGGCTATGGCGCGCGGCCACATGGTTGCCGAGCACATATGGCCTGCGCACATGGCTCGCGTACGCCCCGGCCGGTGGCCACCCATTCGGCTGCGTACAGTTGTTGGCCGACCACTGGTCGGCCGCACTTGTGTGGTCGGCCCCGCTTTACCCGCCAGGAGTTCACGTGTCGTTCCCGCCTGCCCGTCAGTCCGCCCCAGGCCCCGGCCGGTCGACGGCATGGAGGGCCGCGACGGCCGGCGCCCTGGTGCTTCCGTTGGTGCTGCTCGCGCTGGAGACCGGCTCGTCGGCCCAGGCCCGTACGCGTGAGCCGGTGAAGGCCGGGAGCGGCGTCACGGCCAAGGCTGTCGCACAGGGAACCAAGGCTGTCGCACAGGGAACCAGGGCTCCGCTCGAAGCCACGGTCTCGGAAGGGCAGGTCAAGGAGGTCGGCCCGGGCGGTGTGATCACGTACCCGAGTGTGACGAGCTGCCTCACCGTGACGGTCCGGCTGCGCGGCGGGGGCCTGGTGGGTGCGCACGCCAGCCTGTTCCAGGTGCCGGGTGAGCTGCGTTCCGACGAGATACTGCCCGCCCTGAAGGTCCTCGTAGGCGGTCGGCAGGTGACCGCGATCGAGGTCAAGGGGGCGGTCGGCGCCTGGCACCCGAGCTATTTCACGAAGGCGATCGAGAGCTACGGCGAAGGGGAACAGGTCCCGGTCCCGACCGGCCAGGACCTGGACGGGATCGCGCATGCCGTCGCCGACGGGCTCGGCCGCACCCGCCGCATCGTGACGGTCCAGGACGTGCCGGACGGCGACCAGATCGTCCGCTGACCCACGCTGTCGACCCGGGTTGCCGCAGCATTGGGTCCTCTGCGCGTCTCCGCTGCCGCACGCCTCCGTTGCCCGCGCGTCCAGGTTGTTCACCGCGTCGTCAGGAGTCGGCGCGGGAGCGGGGCGGGGAGGGAGCGGGTGAGCCGGCGTGGCTGCGGGCGGGGGAGTCGAGATGGTCGGCGGCGTCTTGGTCGCCGTCGTCAGGCGCGCCTGCCGCCTCGCAATGCACCGCCACCCGTTGGACGACGTTGTTGCCGAAGCCGCCGCGGTTCCAACTCTGCTTCAGCGGTTGGGAGTTGCCCTCGGCGTCGGTGGCTCTGACGCTCAGGACATGGGCGCCGGGCGTCGCCACCCAGGGCGCCTGCCAGTGCCGCCAGGCCCAGGCGTGACCGTGCCTCTCGGTGAGCTCGGCGTCGTGCCAGCCGCGTCCGCCGTCGGTGCTCACCTCGACCCGTACGACGGGGCTCCGGCCGGACCAGGCTCGGCCTTCAAGGAGCTGCGGTCCGGGCCGCACCACGCGAGTACGGGACATGAAGTCCGGGAAGCCCGGCGGGACCATCAGCGAGCGCGGGGCGATCCGCGTCACCGGCTCGCCCGGGTCGTCCGCCGTCTGCCGGTAGCGGTAGGCCACGTGTTGCTGGAATCCGGTGAACTCGGTGTCGACGACGGTGATTTCGCGCAGCCACTTCACGTGCGCCATGCCGTACCAGCCGGGGACCACGAGCCGCAGCGGATGGCCGTGCTGGGGTGGCAGGGGAGCACCGTTCATCGCGTAGGCCACGACGACCTCGGGATCTCGGCCCGTAGCCACCTCCAGGGGCAGGCTGCGCTGGTAGTCCTGTTCGACGCCGCGCTCCAGGCCGTGGTCGGCGCCGGTGAAGACCACCTCGACGGAGCCCGGTGCCACACCGCACTCGGCAAGGAGTGTGCGCAGTGGCACACCCGTCCACTCGGCGGTCCCGACCCCCTCGACGAGCCAGGGCTGGCTCACGGGCCTCGGCATGAGCAGGGCCCGGCCGTTGCCCGCGCATTCCATCGTCACCCGGTGTGTGACGGCCGTGAAGGACCGCAGCGCCGCCATGTCCAGTGTGAGGGGTGTACGGACCCGGCCACATAGGGTGAGCGCCCATGTATTGGCGTCCGCGGCCGGGATGTCGTAGTGGACCAGCACATAGTGCAGTCCCGGCGGCGTGAGGTCGTACCGCAGGGACTCCAGCGGCATTCCGTGATTCCGGGTCGCGAGCGCCAGTTCCTCGGAGCCGATGCCTTCGGCCGGGTCGGCGAGGCGCCCCGGTGGACTGATGGCGCCGATGCGACGGTCCATGGATCCATGGTGCGCCCGGAGGCCGGATCCCGGCATCTCGCGCCCGATGCCGAGCCATCACGCAGCGACGCGACGCAGCGACGCGACGCAGCGACGCGACGCAGCGACACGACGCAGCGACGCGACGCCCAGACACGGCGCCGATGCGCGACGCCGAACCGCGATGCCGATGCGCGGCGCCAAGCCACGTACGCCGAGCCACCGATTGCGGCTCCGCGCGTCCGGCGGGACGCTTGAAGGGTCAGCCCTGTGGCGTCCGGCCGCGCGTGCGGCCCGAGAGGGTGCCGGGGCACCGGCGCGCGCGTGTCACCACCGGCGGCCCAGCAGGGGAAGTGCCGGGCGGACACGGCCCGTACCGTGCCCTCTGCAAGGAGATCGTCATGGACGGCACGACGCTGGAGGCGATGCGGACCGTGCTGCGCGGCCCGGTCATCGGCCCGAACGACCCGGAGTACGACGAGGCCCGCACGATCTACAACGCGATGATCGATCGGAGACCGGCCGCCGTTGTGCGCTGCACGGACACCGCCGATGTCATCGACGCGGTCGACTTCGTCCGCGACCACGGCCTCGAACTGGCGGTACGCGGCGGCGGACACAGCGGTGCCGGACTGTGCCTGGTGGACGACGGTGTCACCATCGACCTGTCGCCGATGCGCTGGGCGCGCGTCGACCCCGTGACCGAGACCGCCCAGGTCGGTGGCGGGAGCGTGCTCGGCGACCTCGACCACGCCGCCCATGGATTCGGGCTCGCCACACCCGCCGGCATCATGTCGACGACGGGCGTCGCGGGCCTCACCCTCGGCGGCGGCCACGGCCACCTGACCCGCAAGTACGGCCTGACCGCCGACAACCTGCTGGCCGCCGATGTGGTGCTCGCCGACGGCACCTTCGTCACCGCGACCGAGCGGGACAACCCGGACCTGTTCTGGGCGCTGCGCGGCGGCGGAGGCAACTTCGGCGTCGTCACCTCCTTCACCTTCCGGCTGCACCCCGTGCACACCGTGGTGCTCGGGGTGACCCTGTGGACGCTGGACCGGATCGGTGACGTACTGCGGTGGTACCGCGACTTCCTGCCCCAGGCGCCCAACGACCTGAACGGCTTCTTCGCCGAGCTCGTCGTCCCGCCGGGGCCGCCGTTCCCCGAGGAGATCCACGGCCACAAGATGTGCGGCGTGGTGTGGTGCTGGACCGGCGACCCGGACGCCGCCGACAAGACCTTCGAGCCGGTGAACGAGGCGGGCCCGCCGACGTTCCACTTCACGAGCCCGATGCCGTACCCCATGCTGCAGTCCATGTTCGACGAGCTGATCCCCAAGGGGTTGCAGTGGTACTGGCGAGGGGACTTCTTCGACCGGATCACGGACGGCGCCATCGATGTGCACACCAAGTACGCGGAAGGCCTGCCCACCGCCCTGTCGACGATGCACCTCTACCCGGTCGACGGCGCCGCCCACCGCGTCGCGCAGAAGGACACCGCCTGGGCCTACCGGGACGCCATGTGGTCCGGAGTCATCGGCGGCATCGACCCCGACCCGGCCAATGCCGAACTCGTCCGGCAGTGGTGCGTCGACTACTGGGGTGAGCTGCACCCACACTCGATGGGCGGTTCCTATGTGAACTTCATCGGTGCCGGCGAGGGCCAGGACCGGGTGAAGGCCACATACCGTGACCACTACGACCGCCTGGCCGCCATCAAGCGGCTGTACGACCCGCACAACCTGTTCCACGCCAACCAGAACATCGAGCCCGCCGCATAGCAGCGGGCGCAGAGGGACGGGTGGATCGGGACGGGTACTTCAGAGCGACGGTACTTCAGCGCAGTGTCGCCGTCAGCGCAGTGTCGTCGGCGGAAGGAACTCGCGGGGCGCTTCACGATGCCACCACGCTCCGGTCGTACGGAGTTCCTGCCAGGTGGTGAAGCGGTAGCGCCACATACGGGCACGGACGAACACCGGCGGCACGTCGGGGAAAGGATTGTGCCGCAGCAGCCGCAGCGTGTCCCGGTCATTGACCAGAAGCCGTTCGATGAATCCGCCGAACCAGGAGTATCCGTACGACGGTGAGAGCGCGACGAACCAGAGAAGCCAGTCGAGCCGCAAATGATAGGGCGCGAACTGGCGCGGAAGGCGCCGTACATCACCCGGCTTTCCATGGAATTCGTATTCCCGCCAGGTGGTGTGCGGGGTGATCTCCTCGTCGGCCGTTCCTTCGATGACGACCTCGTGCCGGATCCGCGTGATGCTTCCGAACGCGCCGTAGGAATTGACCAGATGCAGCGGTTCGTACGTCGTGTTCATGCGTTGCTGGTGGGAGAGAAGATTGCGGGCGGGCCTGTAGCTGAGCGCCAGTACGAGTACGGCGACCATGATGACCAGGATCTCGTACCAGAGCGGGGGGCCGGGCAGCGAAGGCGGTTCGGTGATGAGTGAGCCGTCCAGGGCGGAGGCGGCGAGGACGATGGTCAGCCAGTTCAGCCACGCGAAATTGCCGGAGAGGACCAGCCACAGCTGGGTGCAGATGATGAGGCAGGCGGCGATGCTCGCCACCGGCTGAGGCGTGAACAGGGCGACGGGGACGACGAGTTGGACGAAGTGGTTGGCCGCGACCTCGGCGCGGTGGAGCGGCTTGGGGAGATGGTGGAAGAACCAGCTCAGCGGGCCGGGCATCGGCTGGGTCTCGTGGTGGTAGTACAGGCAGGTCAGATCGCGCCAGCACGGATCGCCGCGCATCTTGATCAGCCCGGCGCCGAACTCGACGCGGAACAGCACCCAGCGCAGCAGCCACAGCAGCACCACCGGCGGGGCGACTTCGTCGTTGCCCAGGAAGACGGCCAGGAATCCGGCCTCCAGGAGCAGCGACTCCCATCCGAAGCCGTACCAGGTCTGGCCCACGTTGACGATCGACAGGTACAGCGCCCACAGCACCGCCCAGAACGCCATCGCCGCCCAGAGCGGAACGGCATCGCCCGCCCCTGCCACCACCGCCCCGGCAAGGAGCGCGCCCGACCACGCACAGGAGGCGAACAGCCCGTCCGAATAACGCAGTTGGAACAGGCTGGGCGCGCTGCGGAACGGCACGCGCCGGACGAAGGCGGGCACGGGCAGCATGCCGCGTTCCCCGATGAGCGCCCGGAACTGCAGGGCCGCCGACAGGAAGGCCACCAGGTAGACGGCCGCGAGGGAGCGCTGGAACACCAGTCGGCCGAGCCAGTACGCCGACGACGAGAACCATTCCACGACGGGGGCACCTCCTGGTCCGGGTGGGCAGCGGAGAGAGTTTGCGACCTCTTCGTAGCGGGGATCGAGGTGCCAGGTCGAGGCGCTGGACGCTCACTTCACCCGCTCGCGTCAGAACCGTGATCATCGGAAAATGCCGGGCGGCGAGGGGGCTGTCATCCGGCCAGGCCGAACTCGGCGGCCGACGACCGGGTGGCCGTATCGAGCACGAAGCCCCCTGGACCCGTACCTCCCAGAGGGCTGGTAGCTCCCCTCTTCTGCATCCTTTCCACGATCCTTTCGACGTCGAGCCACTGCCGAACGGGATTCGATGGGGACTCGGTCGGCGACATCGGGACAGCCGATATGCCCCTCGTGACAGGTCGCTTTTCGTGCGACGGTCTTTGCGTCGTGGACCGGGTCGACGGAGGCCGATGTGCCGGGCCGGATCGACTGACCACATCGACAGGCCGAGCGATTCTGCCAACGGGGCGAATTCGGCGATCACGTACACGGCACGAGGACCGGTACGGTGCCGGTCCCGCCCATCCCGCCAGGGGAATGTCAGGGGAATCAGCATGGCAACAAAGCGCAAGGCAACCAAGGCCGCACTCGGCATCAGCGCCATGGCGCTCTCACTCGTCGCCGCCACGTCCGGAGTCGCCTTCGCCGGCCCGGGCGACAACAACGGTGCCAGCGTGACCGGCGTCGCGGGCGTCAGCCCCAGCGAGGGCTGTACTCCCGGCTACTTCTGTATCTACACCGGCCCGGACTACACCGGAACCATGTTCCGGATGTACCACTGCGGCGAATACAACCTCAACAACTGGAACGGCGTCGGCTCCTGGATCAACGACAACACGGGCGGCGCACACGCCCTGATCCAGGATCGGAACTACCGGACACTGGTCGACACCGACCCCGTCTACAACTGGTACAACGGCAGCTACAACTTCGCCCCGGCCTGGCACGTCAAGGCGTGCTGAGGATTTGACGCACCGTCAAACGCGCCGTTGAGTACACCGTCAGACGCACCATCAGAACGAAGCGGGGGCGCCGGTGCGCCCCCGCCCCGGCCGGGGTCTCGCGCGGCATCCCGGCCTTCGCCGCCCGCCTCGGGATGGTGCACGGGCGGCGGGGGTGTGGGCCGGCGGGGGTCAGACGTTGACGCCGTAGTCGGAGGCGATGCCGGCGAGGCCGGACGCGTAACCCTGGCCGACCGCGCGGAACTTCCACTCGGCGCCGTGCCGGTAGAGCTCTCCGAAGACCATCGCGGTCTCGGTCGAGGCGTCCTCGCTCAGGTCGTAACGGGCCAGTTCGGCACCGCCCGCCTGGTTGATCACGCGGATATAGGCGTTGCGGACCTGGCCGAAGCTCTGGCCGCGGGCCTGCGCGTCGTGGATCGAGACCGGGAAGACGATCTTCGAGACCGGGCCGGGGACCGAGGTGAGGTCGATGTTGATCGTCTCGTCGTCGCCCTCGCCTTCGCCGGTGAGGTTGTCGCCGGTGTGCTGGACCGAACCGTCGGGGCTGGTCAGGTTGTTGTAGAAGACGAAGTGGCTGTCGGAAAGCACCTTGCCGCTCTCGTTGCACAGCAGTGCGCTGGCGTCGAGGTCGTGGTCCGTGCCGGTGGTCGTCCGCACGTCCCAGCCCAGGCCGACCGTGACGGCCGTCAGTCCGGGGGCTTCCTTGCTCAGCGAGACATTGCCGCCCTTGGCCAGGCTCACGCCCATTTTCTACCTCCGTGGTTGTGCCGGGTCCGTCGTCCGGTTACAACGCCCGGAACGTCGCTACGGTTCCATGATTGCGCAATCCCTGAAGTATGGATCAGTGCCGGAGGGGCTCGCCCCGGCGGCGTGCGGCGTCCGCCCTGTGCATGCGGCGGCCTGCCGGAACTGAGGCGCTCCCCAAGTGAGGCGTTCCGCTCGGCGCGTGACGGACCTCACCATAGTTCAATTATTGCGCAAGCTTTAAAGTAACCGCATGGATGTGGGGATGGGTGCAGGGGATGCGACGGACGCGGGAACGGAGATGCGCAGGGAAGTCGCCGTGCTGTCGGGCGGCCCCGCGGACGGATTGCGCATGTACGTCGACGGCCGCCCGTCGGTGGTGCAGGTGACGTACCCGTGTGAATGGGAGTCGCCGACACCGGGGGTGCGCGCCGAGGCGGTGTACGTCTACCGCCGCGACCACCGCAGCTACGAAGAGCCGTTGCGTTACGGATTCGACGGCGCCAGCCCCTGATGGAGCCGCCGGTGCCCGGCGGGTTGGGCGGCGCCGGGGTGGTGCGACGGCTGGCATCGCGCGAGAACGCGGCGGCGTCGGCCGCGACGGCCTGCGTGAGCGTTCCGCCCGGGGTGCCGTGACAGGAGAAGTTGCTAGATTGCGCCACTGAAAATCTAGTGGGTGGGGGCGGTCCATCCCCTTCGAGGTGGGCCGGAAAGACTGGGAGGGTGTGGGATGGCAGGCGATCGGGGCGGTCGGGGCGGTCAAGAGGGGGCCGGGCGAGGGGGTGAGGCCGGGGTGAGCGGGCGGCGGCGCAAACACAGAGGAGTACGGATCGGTCTGAGCATCACGCTGGCCGTGCTCGTCCTGGCGTCGGCGGGTGTGGGCTGGGCCTATCTGCGGCTCGACGGGAACATCGACACGTTCAGCGCGGACGGTATCTCCGGCGACCGCCCGCCGGCTTCGACGCAGGGCATGAACGTCCTGGTCATCGGCACGGACGCGCGCATCGCCGGCAACAGCGAACTCGGCGGCGGCGACAAGGACGACATAGGGCGATCCGACACAGCCTTCCTGCTGCATGTGTATGCCGACCACAAGCATGCAGTCGCAGTCTCCATACCGCGCGACACCCTCCTGGACATCCCGTCCTGCAAACTCCCTGACGGCAGTTGGACCAAGCCGCAGACCAACACCATGTTCAACGCGGCCTATTCGGTGGGCGAGAGCGCCAAGGGCAACCCCGCCTGTACCCAGAACACGGTGGAGAAGCTGACCGGGCTGCGCGTCGACCACACCATGGTCGTCGACTTCAAGGGATTCGCGAAGATGACCGAAGCTGTCGGCGGCGTCCAGGTCTGTCTGCCCCAGGACGTCTACCAGCGGGACCTCAACCCCAACCGAGCCACACGCGGTGACCAGATCTTCACCAAGGGCCCGCAGACCGTCTCCGGTCAGAAGGCCCTGGACTACGTACGCGTCCGGCACGGCATAGGCGACGGCTCCGACATAGGCCGGATACAACGCCAACAGGCCTTCGTCGCCTCCCTCATCAAGAAGGTCAAGAGCGACGGCCTGACCCCCACCAAGCTGTTTCCCCTCGCGGACGCCGCCACCCAGTCCCTGACCGTGGATCCCGAACTCGGCTCCGCCGACAAGCTGATCTCGTTCGCCATGTCGCTGCGCGACATAGATCTGCACAACACGAAGTTCGTCACCCTGCCATGGCGCTACCAAGGTGCGCGGGTCGCCATCGTCCACCCCGACGCCGAGGCGCTGTGGGCCGCGCTCAAGACCGACCGAACCCTCGACGGCCAGGACGCGGGCAGCCACCAGACCGCCGCGCCCGGCGCGACGTCCCCCTCCCCGAGCGGCAGCACGCCGGCGGCGGGCACGGGCATCTCCGTCGCCGTCTACGACGGCACCACCGTCACCGGCCTCGCCACCCGCGCGGCGGACGCGCTCAAGCAGCACGGCTTCACCGTCACCGGCACCGCGCCGGCCATGGTCCGTACGCAGACCAAGACGGTCATCGAGTACGGACCCGGGCAGCAGCACCAGGCCGAGAAGGTCGCCCAGGTCTTCCCCGGGGCGGAAGTCACCTCGGCCGCGGCGCCCGGGATCAACGTGATCCTCGGCCGGACCTACGCCGACGCCCCGCAGCCCGCCGCATCGCCCGCGGCCGCCACGCCGCCCGCGTCCACCGCGTCGTCCGCACCCACCGCCGACGTGACCGCGCCCACCGCCCTCCCCACCAGCGTGGCCGGGACCGCCCGCTCCGCCGACGACGACCCCTGCTCGAATCTTTCGTACGGCTGAGACAGCTCAAGTGCTCATGTAGTGAACGCCTCCTGACGCACCGTCATGTCGATGATGTCAGTGTGGCAGCGTCACGCGGAAGGTGGTGCGGCCCGGGCGGCTGGTGGCGGCGACGCTTCCCTCGTGGGCCTGGACGACCGCGAGCACGATGGCCAGGCCGAGGCCGGAGCCCGCCGACCTGGCGCGGTTGTGGCCGGCCCGCGTGAAGCGCCCGAACACGTCGGGCAGCAGGTCCTCGGGGATGCCGGGTCCGGTGTCCGTCACGCTCAACTCCCTTGCACCCGAGCCGGTTTCGCCGAGGCTGAGGGTGATCTCGGTGCCGGGCGGGGTGTGGGTGCGGGCGTTGGTGAGGAGGTTGGCGATGACCTGGTGGAGGCGGTGTTCGTCGCCGGTCACCGTGACGGGCTCCTCCGGCAGGTCGAGCAGCCAGCGGTGACCGGGGGCGGCGGCCTGCGCATCGCTGATCGCGTCCAGCGCGAGCCGGGTCAGGTCGACGGGCTCACGAGCCAGGGGGCGGCCGGCGTCCAGACGGGCGAGCAGCAGCAGGTCGTCGACGAGACCGGTCATGCGCTGCGTCTCGGACTCGATCCGCTCAAGGGCGTGCCGCACCTCGCGCGGTACGGGGCCGCGGTGGCGCAGCGCCAGTTCGGCGTGGGCGCGCACGGTGGCGACCGGGGTGCGCAGCTCGTGGCTGGCATCGGCGGCGAAGTGACGCAGCCGCTCCTCGTCGGCCTGCCGCTGGGCCAGGGCGTCCCCGACGTGGCCCAGCATGTGGTTGAGCGCCGCGCCCACCTGGCCGACCTCCGTACCCGGATCGGTGTCGGGAACCGGATCCGGCATCGCGATCTCCCCGCTGGCCAGGGGAAGTTGGGTGACTTCGGTCGCGGTGGCCGCCATCCTGCGCAGCGGGCGCAAGGAGAGACGTACCCACAGCGCTCCGGCGATTCCGGTGGCCGCCAGGGTGGCGCCGAACACAACGGCCTCGACGACCTCCAGGCGATGCACGGTCTCCTCCACCGGCTCCAGCGGCAGCCCCGTGATCAGCACGTCGCCGTCGTCGCCCGGCACCGCCACCACCCGGTAGTGGTGCAGCGTCGACAGCCGGACGTCGTGGCCGCGCCCGTCGACCGGCACGGCCGCGAGCGATGCGCGGTCCGCGGCGCTGAGCGGCACCGCGGCGTCGGTCTGGGCATGCACCACGGCCGCCTGGGTGGTCTGGCCGCGCAGCAGCCGGGCGCCGAATGTGCCGTTCGACTGGCCTCTGGTGTCCGGCTGGTTGTCGGCGTCGGGCTTCTCGTCGTGTTCGAGGCTGGCCGCGAACCGGCCGCCGGACGCGCTGAGTTGCTGGTCGAGGCGGCTGACCAGGAACCCTTCGAGGGCGAGCACGGACGTGACCCCGACCGCGAGACAGGCCAGCGCCAGGAGCAGGACGAGCCCGGCCGTGAGGCGAGCCCGCAGCGTGCGGGGGAGACCGGGCCGCTTCACGAGGGATCGGGCTTCAGTACGTAGCCGACACCGCGCACCGTGCGGATCAGCGGCGCCCGGCCCGCGTCGATCTTCTTGCGCAGATAGCTGATGTACAGCTCGACGATGTGCGCGCGGCCACCGAAGTCGTACGACCAGACCCGGTCCAGGATCTGGTCCTTGGACAGCACCCGGCGCGGATTGCGCATAAGGAAGCGCAGCAGCTCGAACTCGGTGCGGGACAGGTCCACGAGCCGGCCCGCCCGGCTGACCTCCATCGCGTCCTCATCCATCACGAGATCGCCGACCACGAGGCGGTTCCCGCCCGGCTCGCGTGCCATGCCCGCCCGGCGCAGCAGGCCGCGCAACCGGGCCAGGACCTCCTCCAGACTGAACGGCTTGGTGACGTAGTCGTCGCCGCCCGCTGTGATGCCCGCGATGCGGTCCTCGACGGAGTCGCGCGCGGTCAGGAACAGGACGCAGACGTCCGGAAGCCCGGCCCGCATCGCGCGCAGGACATGCAGCCCGTCCAGGTCGGGCAGCATCCAGTCCAGGACCACCGCGTCGGGGCGGAAGGCGGACGCCGTGCTGAGCGCGCTCGCGCCGTCGGCCGCCGAGCGGACCTCCCAGCCCTCCGAGCGCAGGGCGCCGGACAGCACCTCGGTCAGGTCGGGCTCGTCGTCGACGACGAGGATCCGGACGGGACTGCCATCGGGCCGGCGGAGCACGGCAGGCACGGCAGGTGGTGAGGGGTTTTCCATGGTGCCTCCAGCATCCCCCCGGAGCCCCGCCGACGGGGGAACCCGCAGCTCTGAGTTTCCTCTGAATCACCTGTGGATCCGGCCCCAGGGCCCCATTCAGAGGGAACTCAGAAGTGCCGGTGTGAGGCTGGCCGTGCACTGCCCACATAGTGCCGGACCACATGGTCCGCTGCCCGGAAAGGGGGCCGCATGGCCGCCAGCATGTACGACAACCGGCCCGCGGCGCGCGTCGCGCACACCGCACCGCGCAGCACCGCCTGGATACCCGTCGCCGCCCAGATCCTCATCTGGAGCGGGGCCGCGGGGGTGCTCGGCCTGTGGTGGAGCGACACCACATCGGTCGTCGGAACGGGTGGATGGCTGACCGACGGGGGCCGCATCACCGGCCTCCTCGCCGGGTACGCATGCGCCGTCCTGCTCGCCCTCATGGCCCGCGTCCCCGTCCTGGACCGCGGCGTGGGGACCGACCGCCTGGCCCGCTGGCATGCCATGGGCGGCCGCTACACCCTCTCGCTCGCCCTCTCCCACACCCTGCTGATCATCTGGGGCTACGCGGTCACCTCGCACACGAACGTGGTGAACCAGACCACCACCCTCGTGCTGCACTATCCGGACCTGCTCAAGGGCACCGCCGGATTCCTCCTCCTGATGGGCACCGGCATCGTCTCCGCCCGCGCCGCCCGCCGCAGGCTGCGCTACGAGACCTGGCACCACCTCCACTTCGCCACCTACCTCGCGGTCTTCCTCGCCTTCGGGCACCAGTTGTCCAACGGCGCCGACTTCGTCGGCAATCGGTCCGTCCAGCTCGCCTGGTACGCGATGTACCTCGGCGTCGCCGCACTGCTCCTGTGGTACCGCTTCGTCGTCCCCGTCCGCCGCGGCATCCGCCACCGCCTGCGCGTCGCCGAGGTCCGCGGCGAGGCCCCCGGGGTCGTGTCCGTCCACCTCACCGGCGAGCACCTCGACGAACTCGGCGCGCAACCAGGCCAGTTCTTCCGCTGGCGCTTCCTCACCCCGGGCCTGTGGTGGGCGGCCAACCCGTACTCGCTCTCCGCCCCCGCCCACCAACGCTCCCTGCGCATCACCGTGAAAGCCGTCGGCACCCACAGCGCCGCCCTCGCCCGGCTGGCCCCCGGCACCCGCGTCTGGGCCGAAGGCCCCTACGGCGGCTTCACCGCGGCCCGCCGCACCACCACCAAGACGCTTCTCCTGGGAGGCGGCGTCGGCATCACCCCGCTGCGCACCCTCCTGGAGACCCTGCCCGGCGACATCACCCTCATCTACTGGGCCCGCCGCCCCGAGGACCTCGCTCTGCGCGGCGAACTCGACGCCCTGGCCGCCGCCCGAGGCGCCCGCATCCTGTACTCGGTCGACGAACCGGCCGCGCACCGCCTGCCGCTGACGGCCGCGGCACTGCTCCAGTACGTGCCCGACCTGAGGGACCGGGACGTGTACCTGTGCGGCCCTCCCGGCATGACCGACGCGGCCCTGCGCGCCCTGCGCGGCGCGGGCGTGCACCGCCGCCGTATCCACCACGAGTCCTTCGCGTTCTGACGCGCGCCCCGAAGCCCCGAGGAGACCCGCCGTGCGCCGAGTCGCCGTCACCACCCTGTCCACCGCCGCGGGCGTCGTCCTGCTGCTGTCCCTCAAGCCCCATCAGAGCCATCCGCCCGCCGTGTCCGCACCCCGGCCGGCCGCCTCGACGCCGGGGCAGGCAGCCACCGGCACCCGTACCGGCGACTTCACCGGAGACGTCATCGACACCCGCTACGGGCCGGTCCAGGTCGCCGTCACCCTTGCCAAGGGACGCCTCACCGCCGTCCACGTCCTCCAAGTGCCATCCGAGAGCGGGCGCGACCAGGAGATCGCCGCACGGGCCGTGCCCCGCCTGAAGGAGGAGGCGCTCGGCGCGCAGAACGCCCAGATCGACGCCGTGTCGGGAGCCAGCTACACCAGCGAGGGCTACATCCAGTCCCTGCAGAGCGCGTTGGACAGGGCCGGTGAGTGACGTGGCCCGCCCGGCAGAGGAGCCGCTCCCGGCGCACGCGGCCGAGGAACCACGCCCGAGCCGCGCGGCCGAAGGGCCGCGCGCATCCGGTCCGGCCGGAGGATCGCACCCCTCCCGCACGGCCGATGGCTTGCGCCACGCCGAACACGTCATGGGCACCGTCTTCTCCTTCGACATCCGCGACCGGCCCACCCCCGAAGTCCGCGACGCCCTGGCCCAGGCTGTCGCGTGGCTGCACCACGTGGACGCCGTCTTCTCCACCTACCGGCCCGACAGCGAGATCAGCCGTATGGCGCGGGGCCACATAGGAGTGAGCGACTGCCCGCCCGAGGTGGGTGAGGTGCTCGCCCTCTGCGAGGCGGCCGCCGCCACGACGGACGGCTGGTTCAGCCACACCCCCGGCGGCCGGCTCGACCCGTCCGGGCTCGTCAAGGGCTGGGCAACCGAACACGCCTCGCAGATCCTGTACGACGCCGGGGCGCGGAACACTTGCGTCAACGGCGGCGGCGACCTCCAACTCAGAGGCGAGCCGGCCCCCGGCAGCGCATGGCGGATCGGCATCGCGCACCCGCTGCGCCCCGGACGGCTCCTGACCGTCGTCACCGGCCGAGACCTCGCGATCGCCACCTCGGGCACCGCCGAACGCGGCCATCACATCCTCGACCCACACACCGGGCTGCCCGCCATGGGCCTCGCGTCGGTCACCGTCACCGGACGCCACCTCACGCAGGTCGACGCATACGCCACCGCCCTCTTCGCCATGGGGGCCGAAGCCGCCCAGGCCTGGACCCGGGCCCACAGCGCATACGAGACGTTGGTGGTGACCTCGGCGGGCGCCGTGTGGCAGAGCGAGTACCTTCCCGCCGGGAGCGCTCCAACTGGCCCATGAATCGCGGCTACTTCTCCGCCCTGCCCGCGTCGGCGGCGCGGCCGAATGGTTCGGACCGACTCGGCCGGCGACAGCGGACGACTGAGGGCTAGGGCCTGTCCGGCGGATCTTGTCTGGGACGCGTGGCCCTGGCACGCCCTCCCCCAAGGCCTAATCGGCCAGGGGGGACCCCCACGGCGTTGTCGTCGGTTGCCGACTCCCCCAAGTTCTCGGCTCCGCTCGAACAGGGGAGACCCCCATCGCGTCGCCGCCCTCCTCCGCCTTGCAGCTGGACGCACCAGACCCCCGCTCACCAGCATCGAAGATGCTGGGCCGCATAGCGGGGGACCAGATCCGCCGGCCAGGCCCTAGTCGAGGGTGAGCAGCACTTCGTCGATGTCCTGGCCGCGGGCGAACGCGAAACCCCGGCCGCGCCCGGTGACGACGAAGCCGCACTTTTCGAGAACGCGGATCGAGCCGGTGTTGTCGGCCGCCGCGTGTGCGTACAGCGGGCGGCCGTTTTCGAGGCCGACCAGCTGGGCCAGGGCAGCGGTGGCGATGCCGCGGCCCCAGTGCGCCCGGTCGATCCAGTACGTGACCTCGCGCTCGTCCGGCGGACCGTAGAGGGCGGCATAGCCGACCACCACACCGTCGGCGAGCACGGTGCGCATCGTGACCGAAGCATCCCCGAGAACCCGCGCCCAGTGGGCGTCGAACTTCTGGCGGTCGTAGTTGTACTCCCTGGTGACCGCGGCGACCTGCTGCGCCTCCGGGTCGGAGAGCTGTTCCCAGAAGGCGGGCAGGTCGCTGTCGCGCACCTCGCGCAGGGTGATCGTCACGGTCATCAGGAGGCGGGCCTCGCCGGCGGGGCGCCGGTGGTCGCGGCGTTGTAAAGAGCCTGTGTGGCGGCGCCGAATTCCGCGCTGTAGGAGACCTGCGGGGTGTTGCCGCCGGTGTGGTAGCCGCCGATGACCCCCACCACCGCCCAGCCGCCCGGCCACGGCACCAGCATCGGGCCGCCGCTGGTCCCGCCCACGAAGGCGTCGCAGGCGATGCGCTCGAAGGTGCCCGGGTCGGCCGGGTCGTCGCTGACCCACTTGGTGGTCCAGCTCAGGCACTCCAGCGGCTTCTGCGCGCCGCCGGGATAGCCGATCATCCGCACAGGGGCGTGGGAGAACCCCGTCCCGGTGAGCAGCTGGACCGCGCCGGCCGCGTCCTGGAGCCGCTTTCCGTCCTGGTTGGGCTCGGTGACCGCGAACCCGAAGTCGTAGGCGGCACCCGCGTGTTCACCCCGGTCGTAGTACTCCTGGGAGACGTACACGCCGTTGTCCTTGACGGGGAAGATGCCGAACGGCGTGAGCCCGTCGTGGTACTGCGGCACGAAACCCAGATGGCGCTTGGGGGAGGTGCCGGAGTACCCCTTCAGACAGTGCCCGGCGCTGAGGACCAGGTCGCGGCCCGGGCTGCGCACCACCGAGCCGCTGCACGTACGGCCCTTGCCGGAGGCGTCGGTCCAGAAGAAGGTGCCGGCCTGGGGGATGCCGTCGAAGCTCTTGCTCGGCGGGATGAACTCGCCGGGCCGGGGCCCGTCCACGGTGGGCGATGTGGTGCGGGCCCACAGGGAACCACCCCGGCCTGTGTCGTCGGGCACCGCGGCCGTCATACGGGCCGGGGTCCAGTAGGCGCCCAGCGCGGCCGCGTCCGGGTTCGGCGTGGGCGGGGAGCCTGCGGCGAACGCTGCAGAGCCGAGCCCGGCGGACAGCAGCAGGGCGGCCGCGACCGCGGTGGCCTGTCGGATGAGCCTCGTTCTACGCACCATCAGTACCCCTCTGTCCGGACACATGTGACGGCCCACCATACGACTGGCACGGTTGCGGGCAGAAGCGCTCGAAGTTGCCCGGGCGCGCCGAGTCGGTGACATGGTGGCCCCACCCCTTACGAACGGGCGGTATGGCTTTCGGCCATATGTGCCGTCAATGCGGTTGCGGGCCGAACGCCTGGCGCGCGGCGCGCCGCCACCGGTTGGCGGGCAGTGTGGGGCGCAGCACGGCGAACGCGCCGCAGTACTTGGTGAACACGGCGGGCCGCACCCGGTGGGCGTGCAACAGCCGGTCCGCCTCGGTGAGATGCTCGGCGGACTTCGTCTCGACCAGCACGAGGCCATTGTTGGCGCGCACCCTGTGCTTCAAGCGCAGATCGACGCACACGAGCCCGGCATCGCAGGTGATGCGCTGCCCGTCGGCCACGAAGGTGGTCCGGAGATAGTCGGTGGACAGGGAGGGCCCCAGCGCGCTGGGCGCGTCGATCGCGTAGGCATGGCGCAGGGTGTCGGCCAGGAACGCCCGCTGCGTGGTGTCGAGCGGGGTGTCCGTGCCGGTCAGAGGGCAGCGATGTTTGACGGTGTCGCCGCGGGCCCCCTTGAGCTTGATCTCGAACTGCCGCTCCCCGCTGTCCTCGTAGATGCGTTCACGAATCTTGAACCGCAGGCGTCGGCCCTGGCGGTGGTCGTGGAAGGAGCGGAGCCCCGGAGTGTCGTAGTACACCGAGTGGTAGCGGAAGGAGCGACGGCCGTCGATGGCCAGCGCCCGGAAGGCCCCGCCGGGGTGCCGGCCATCGGTGAGCCGGCCGACCACCCGCAGGAACGTGGGGGCGGGTACGAGATAGCTGCGGTCGAACCGCGTGAGCAGGGAGGACCGCTCATTGAGCTCGGCCAGTGAGATCGGATCGGCTTGGTGGGCCGCCTCGTTGATGGCCCGTACGGCTTCCGTGGCCGGCAGCGCGGCGGTCTGGACGGTCATACGGCGTCCAGCGCGGGCGCGGCCGGACGAAGAGCCTCGACGGAACCGGTCTGCTGCCCGACCGGCCGCGATTCGGGTTCGCGATAGCGGACGTCGACGACCATCAGATCCCGTACGAAGTCGATCTCCATCACCGTCCAGTGCAGGGGCTCGCCCAGGCGCCGTGCGAGGTCGGCCCGCAGGGTGGCGGGGTCGGTGTGGACGGTGTCCAGGGTGATGACGGTGCGCCGGGCGCGGGCGAACAGGCGCGGATGGTCTGCCGCGTAGACGACAAGGAGCAGAACGGCGCTGAGCGCGGCGGCCAGGGCGAACCCGAGGTGCGGCAGACCACAGATGAGACCGAGGACGAGCGTCGTGAAGTAGTAGGCCACCTCCTCGTGTTGGACCGCGTCGGAGCGCAGCCGGATGATCGAGAGGACGCCGAACAGCCCGAAGCCGAGCGCCATGCCGCCACTGCCGCCCACTTCGGCGAGGGCCGCGACGATGGTGAACAGGGCGACGTTCAGGGCGAGATACGCCGGCACGAGATCGCGCCGCCGGTGCCTCGGATAGTAGATCGCGAACGTGAGCAGGCAGATGGCGGTGAGGTCCAGCCCCAGATGGGCGACGAGGTGACGTAACGAGTCCATGGCTCCGCTCCTTACGTGCGTGCGAGGCCGTACGTGTGTGTACGGGAAGAGACCCCAGACTCTAGGAGGCCACAGGGTGAACAATCGCCAACTTGTCAGTAAATCCAACGGATCATTGATGTATCCGAGTGACAAATGACCAATACGGCACCCCGGCTGTCCCGTTCGACCCCCATACGGCCCTCCCGCCAGGGACGATTCGTCCCCGTATCCGGGGCCTCGGGCTTCCGCCCCGCGACCGCGCCCTCAACAGGCGTCATAGGCAGATCGCTATGGCCGCGTTGCCGGGACGGGTCTTGGACGGCGGCGGCCCGTGCCTGTTCTTCTGGAGCCATGCGAGACAAAACGACACGCCTTGCCTCCTTCCGCCGTCCCCGTACGCATTCCCGCACGAAGTGGCCCACCGCGCTGCTCGCCCTCGCGGTCCTCACCACGGGTACCGCGTCCACCGTGCAGGCGGCCGAGGCTCGGGACCGGACCCCGACCACGGCACCGGTGCCGTTCCATGTGGGCGGCACACATGACGTGGCGGACGAGCTGAGCCGCCTGGAGAGGACACACCACGTACGGATCGGTGCCTATGCCCTCGACACCGCCACCGGACGGACCGTCACCTACCGGGGCAACGAGAAGTTCCCGTCCCTGTCCACCTTCAAGGCCATGGTGTGCGCCGCCGTCCTCGACACGGCGCGGCGCACGGAGCCGGGGCTGCTGGACAAGGTCATCCACTGGAAGAAGAGTGACGAGGTCCCCAACTCCCCGGCCACCGAAGGCCAGGGCGAGAAGGGAATGACCGTGGCCGAACTCTGCCGTGCGGCCATCACCCGCAGCGACAACACGGCGGGCAACCTGCTGCTCGGCCGGATCGGCGGCCCCCAGGGGCTGACCCACTACTACCGGTCCCTCGGTGACCCGGTCTCCCGACTGGACCGCTGGGAACCCGAGTTGAACGACTGGCAGCCGGGCGAGCGGCGCGACACCACGACCCCCGCCGCCATGGGCCGCGACCTCGCCAAGGCCTCCCTCGGCAGCGCCCTGGTACCCACGGACCGGGATCGGCTGAACAACTGGCTCCGCGCCACCGTCACGGGCGACGAACGCATCCGGGCCGGAGTGCCCAAGGACTGGACCGTCGGCGACAAGACCGGCACCAGCGACGCCTACGGATCCGCCAACGACATCGCCGTGGCCTGGCCGAAGTCGGGACACCCGGTGATCATCGCGATCTACACCAACCACACGACCGCCGATGCCGCCGCGGACAACGCGGTGGTCGCGAGCACCGCGTCGACGCTGGTACGCGGACTGGGTGTGCGGCAGACCCACTGACGGCTCAACTTCTCTGTGCGGAGCCCCTGTTGGTGATGGCTGACCACACCATTGCCGCCAGGTCGCGTGGATCCAGGGTGGCGTCGACGACCAGGTCGCAGGAGTGGCGCACAGGCTCGATGTGGCGTGTGTGGGCGTCCCGGCGGTGGTCGACGTAGTTCCGCAGGAGCACGTCGAGGGGGAAGCCCTCGCGCAGGCATTTGCGCCGGATCTTGCGTGCCAGGCGGAGGTCGGCCGGCAGATCGACGAACACGTCGAAGCGGGCGTGCCGGGTCATCGGGGCTATGTGGTGGGCAAACATGCCGTCGACGATGACGTATGCGGCGGTTGCCAGGGCGGCGTCGGCGTCGCGGCCGAGGCGCTCGGCGTCCATCGAGCGGGGATCGCCGACGTCCAGGCGCGGCGTCCCCGCCTCGTCGGGCGCCCACACCCCGCGTTCCGGAGTGAGGAAGTAGTAGTCGTCTCCGTGCAGGACCCGTACGGGAGCGCGGGGCGCGGTCTCCACCAGGGCCGCGGCCAGCGTCGTCTTGCCCGCGCCCGCACCGCCGGTCAACGTCAGCAGCATCCGACCCTCCCGTTCCGTCACGACGGCCGATGATCGCACGAGGCCCATGTGCCGGGCGGGAGGCGAGGGCGGCCCCCGTCGGTGGCCGTACCCCGAATTGCCTTCCGGCGCGTCCCGGCGTGCCGCCGACGCGCGGTTCTGCCAGGGTCGGCCTGGTACGAACCCCGTGGCGAGGCACCCCTCACACGCGGCACCCTTCACACAAGGAAGTGAGAGCAAGGCATGGAGAAGTTCTCCCTGGAAGCAATCGCCCGCGCTCAGCTGAAGGCTGCCCGGGACGCCGGGGCCGGGCGCAGCGCGTCCACGGTGATCGGCGGGCACGAGCGCGTACTGCGACAGACGGTCATGGCCCTCACCGCGGGGAACACGCTCGGCGAACATGGGCTCGGGGGAGAGGCGACGCTCCTGGTGTGGTCGGGCCGGATCCGGCTCGTCGCCGGGGCGGACACATGGGAGGGCCGGGACGGCGACCTGCTGGCAGTGCCGGCCACGGCGCACACGGTGGAGGCGCTGGAGGACTCGGCATTCCTGCTGACCGTGGCGATGACCTGACACGACGTCATAAGCGCCCACCATTCCCCTCGGCAGCCATACGCGCCCACCATTCCGTGTGGGCGTCCCCGTGGGCGTTCCCGTGGGTGTCCCCCAGTCCTCATTCCGCGACACACGCGGCTACCACCCCCTCCCCCCCCGTGCCCACGCGCCCTACACGCTCGGCATGTGCCCCCGACCTACGTCCCGGCCTACGCTTTGACGCACGTCAGCGGCGTACCAGACGTGCATGGGTCACGGTCGCGGAGCTGATCAGCTCCGCGACCCGGTAGCCGTCGACCCCATCGCCCAAATGGTCGAGAAGGCGCTCGCCGCGGCCCGCGAGCATGGGGGCGATGGCCAGGTGGAGCTCGTCGACGAGACCGGCGCGGAGGTACTGCTGCACGGTGTCCGGGCCGCCGCCGATGCGCACGTCCTGGCCCGCCGCCGCGTCGAACGCCCGCTCAAGGACCGTCTCTACGGGCTCGTCGCTGAAGTGGAAGGTGGTCCCGCCCTCCATGGGCAGCGAGGGCCGCGGGTAGTGGGTGCGTACGAACACGTCATGGCGGTAGGGCGGGTTGTCGCCCCACCAGCCCGTCCACGACTCGTCCTGCCAGGGGCCGCGCAGGGGACCGAACATGTTGCGGCCCATGATGGTGGCGCCGATGTTCTCCTCGCTGCGGGCGACGAAGTCGACGTCGATCCCGGTCTTCCCTTCGGCACGGTCGCGCATCGCGGCGAACATCCACGCGTGCAGGCCGTCCACGCCGTCGCCGAAGGGCGCGTCCAAGCGCTGGTCGGGACCGGCGGCGAAGCCGTCGAGGGTGACGGTGAGGTTGTGTACGCGCACCTTGGGCATGGCGTTCTCTCCTTGATCGGACGGACGGCGGGTGGGCCGGGACGACGGAGGGGACCGGACGATGGGTGGGGCGGCTACCACACGTGACTCTGCTCTCACCCCTGCGTCGAACGGGACCCGGCCGATTCGACACGCCCTGGGAGAATTCTCCTGACGGCTCGTCGGCGTGGCCACCGGAGCGGGCTCGATGCCCGGGAGACCTGTCCGGAGCTGCAGTTCATGGAGGGCTCGATGACCGCGCTGGACCTCTCCGACAACGAACTCGGCGGCATCCTTGCCTGGTACTCCACCCACCACACACCGCCCGAGCGGCAGCCGACGGTGTTCGCCGAGTTCCACCGCACCCTCGCGCCCGGAGGCCTCCTCATGTGGGGGGACTACATAGGTGACAACGAGCACATGTGCCCGACGCGGGCCTTCGACCGTCCGGTCTCGTACGAGTCCTACTTCCTGCCGCTGGACCGCACAGCCGAGCTGCTGCGCCAGGCCGGTTTCGTCGTCACCGCGCGCACGGAGCAGGAGCCGGACGGCCGGGTGAGGAGAGCGCACGCCTGCCTCTTGGCCCGCAAGGCCGAAGCGTAAGTCTTGAGAGTCGGTGGGTCGGCGGGGTAGCGGGGTTCTCACCCGCCACCCCGCCCGGATGTTCAGGAGCGCCGGGTGGTCAGCGGGTGACGGTCAAAGGGTGCTCGAAGTGGCCGTTGGTGCGGCAACCGAGGTTCTCGTACGAGTTGACCTTGGTGTCCGGATCGGTCTTCACCAGGTGGTACTTGCAGGCCTGCTTGATGTAACTCCCCTTGATCCCACCGGGGAAGTCGATCTCCTTGTTCCAGAGGTACGGGGACTCATACCCATTGAGGTGGGCAGTGGCGTTGACATCGATGCCGCCGGGCGCCTCGATCTCGTAGACCCACCCCGTCTTCGCCGCGCCGTACGTGGCGAACTTCTCCGCCACCCACTTCTCGCAACTCGTGCTGACATGCGCGGTGTTCTGGCCCCCGCCCTTGACGATGTACTCGGCGAGCGGGGTGAGCGCCTCGCCTCGCGGCGTGAAGCCGTCGTTGAAGAGCTGCTCCACGTTGTCCCGGGTGTCGCCCCGCCAGAGCGTGTTGGCGTCGTCGCGCCACTGCCAGTTCTCGGCCGCCGACGCATGCCAGACGGCCGGGGCGATGGAGGCTGAGGTGGTGGTGCGCCACCAGTCCGACGGGTTGAACCGGCCGACCGGCCCGCAAGGTCCGGTGTCGGGGGCTTGCGCCCGTACCGTCGTGGCGCGCTGGACGGTCGCGTCGGCGGGAGCGGCGACGGTCAGCGAGGCGGTGGCCAAGGAAGTGGCGGCCAGGATGCGCAGAGCGGTCTTCAACATGCTGGAACAGCCCATCTGTTGATCAACAGGACGGGCCCTTTCTAACGGGCACGGATCAGGTATCGGGGCGAATGGGCGCCCCGGTCACCCCCAAGGGGGAAACAGTCATACCGATCCCGCGCGGCCCCGCTCGCCCCCTGGTGTAGGGGTTTCGGCCCGGGCTCCATGCCCCGGGCTCCATTACGGGGTGGCCCTCACCGGCCCCTGAGGCCGAGTCGGCCGGGTTTCGTTCGCGGGGACGATGGATGGGCGGCGGGCAGGACGGACCCTTGGGAATGGCCGCACAGGGGGCTGTGGAAGCCGCGCCGCGAAGGATGTGCGGCACGCCCATAGCCCCCGCCGCCACACATCGGCAGAGACCACACATCGGCAGAGAGCCAGACAGCGACCGACAGAGAAGGGACCATCATGAAAGCCGCCCGGAGTTCGCACTCCGCAGCCGCCCCGGTTTCCGCGGAACGCCTGAACCATCCGCGCAGTCTGGCGGCCTTCCGCGGTACGAAGCTCCTGGTCGGGGGCTACCTCGGCATCAGCGTGCTCACGCTGGTGGCCATCGTGCTCCTGCGCAACGACTCCGCCGACGTGAACTCGGCTGTATGGGTGCGCGGAACCATCGTCGTCGCCAGCGCCTTGGTGACATACCTGTGCGCCATCCGTACTGCCCGCGGCTCGCGCTCGGCGTACCGCCGCCTCAGGGTCATCTCCGGCGTCATGATCGTGGCCATAGCGGCGATCATCGCGCTGCCCGGCGCGTTCCCGGTGTGGATGAAGGCCGAACAAGCTGTCTGCGGGGTCCTGTTGCTCGCCGTCGCGGCACTGGTCAACGGCAAGTATCTGCGCTCGTTGTTCGCCACGCCCCAGCAGGGCGGATGATCGCCCACGCCCCGCAGGGCAAGCAGCGCCGAACTGTGCCACCGCGATGGCGGCCCGTAACAGGAACGGCGGGTCCTGATCCAGTACGGCGGGTCCTGATCCGGTGGAGCGGTGGCGTCAGGCGGTGAAGCCCACATGCACGTGGTCGTGGTGGGTGTCGTCGGAGAAGAACTGGTTCGCCGTGGCGCCACCCGCCAACTGCACGGGGCCGCCGACGTTGTACGAACCGGCCGCCGCCGCGGCCCGCATGAAGGCGGTGATCAGGGTACGGGAGGTCGCCGGATCGACGACGGGGTGGCCGTCGATGCGCCATACGTCGAAGGCCCGGCCGAGCGGATGGTCGCTGGGGCGGTCGGTGCCGAACACGTCCAACGGGTGCCCGGAACGTACGACGCTGACCGACAGCCGGTAGGCGCCCGCCAGTTGGAGCATCGCGCGCAGCACACTGTCGTGCACGGCGCCGCTGCGGATGTCGGCGGCGGAGGCGGGCGGCAGCTCGATCCGGGACTGGGCGAGCACCTCCCGCGCCGCCGAATCCAACGCTGTGGCCGGGCCGGGCGCTGCGGGGTGCAGGGCGGTGACACGCCAGCCGGCTGAGCCACGGCTGAGCCGTACGTCGACCGTGGTGCCGCCGGGCCGGACGGTCGTACCGGTCAGGGTGGGCTGGTCGCACACGACCAGAACGCTCGCCGTGTCGGAAAGGATCCCGCCGTACTGGGCGTCGATCACCCGGACGACCGCCGCATCCGCGATCGGCCTCAACGACCCTGCCTGGGCGGTCAGTTGGGACGCCGATGAGACGGGGGTGCCCAGGGCGGCGGCCCGGTCCACCGCCGCTTGCTCGCCGCCCTGCCCGGCAGGCCACGTGCCGAGCGCCTCGACGAGTCTGACGGCGGCGAGCTTGGCGGCGGGCTCGATCTCCCCGGGCCCCGGCCGCCACGGGACGGCCCGGGGCAACCCGGCGCCCGGGCTCGCGACGGCGCCCGGGCTCGCGACGGCGGACGGCGAGCCGGAGACGGATGCGGCGGACGGCGTACGCGAGCCGGTGGCGGGCGAAGTGCTGGCGGCCGACGACGTCTTCGCCCCTCCCGAGCAGGCGGCGGCGCCCATGCACCACGCCGCCGTGCCGAGCAGCACCGAACGGCGGGCGAGACTTCCGGGCGGATGCTGGCAGGGCGGGGGAGACAGGACCATGACCGGCTCCTCGGACGCGCGGCATACGGAAATGCCGCCAGTATGCGCCCGTGCGACCCGGCGGCGGCGCGCCTCGCCGGGCAACCGACCCGATCCGCGTCCTGGGCCGGATCCGGCGCCCGGCCACCACCGACCACATGGTGCTGCGCCCCACACCGGACGAGACAGGTATGGGGCGCAGCACCATGCAAAGGGGCCTCGAATGCGTTACTTCCAGATGAGGCCCTTGCCGAGCGTGTACGGGTCGCCCCAGTACTCGGCCGAGGCCACCTTGGTCGCGGCCGACGGCGCCAGGGCGACCGCACAACCGGTCGCGGTGTGGCCGTTGGTGAAGCCCTTCGGCAGCGGCTCGCTGGGGCACTTGTCGAACGTGCCGATGACCATCAGGTCCTGCGCCTCGGTGCCGTCCCCGAGAAGGCCCTTGATGTGACCCACCGACGCATAGGCCAGGTCGGTCGTGCCGGTGTTCTTGATCGAGTACCGGACGTAGTAGGGGACCTTCCCCTTCACCTTGTCACCCAGCTTGAGCGGGGCCAGATCGCCGGGCTGCCCCTGGTCGATCGACGTGACGGTGAGCGCGATCGTGCCCTTGGTGGTGGTTCCGTAGCTGAACGGTATCTGCGCCGCCTCGCCGATCTTGAAGCTCTGTCCCGCCTTCGCCGTGCCGCCATCGCCGGCCGGGGCGGGCGCGCTGGGCTGTGCGGAGTGGGTGGGAGGAGTGGACCCGATGGCGGGAGGGGTGGACGCGTCCTTGCCCCCGCCGTTGCCGTCGCCGTTCTGGCAACCGGTCAGAGCCAGTGCCCCGATGGCCGCCAGGCTGATGGCACCGAATGCGGTCCGCCGCACGCCAAAACTACTCACTGTTCTCCCCCATACGTGACTGTGGACCGTCAAACGCGGTCCCTGCGATCACACTTCTTAGTACGGGAACGTGGGCTTCCACCAGGCCCGTCACCGTTCCATGACCTGCTCAATACGTAAGCGGAACGTGTCCGTTCCCGCAGGTCGCGTACATAGCGGCGACCGGCTGGACCATCGTCTGCCCAGGGGTGCGGGGCAGGGTGTGCCGGATCCGCGGGTCATGATGGGGGCCGCAGCACTGATGACCGTGCTGATCGCAGTACCGACCGGAGTACTGCTCGGAACACGAGGAGTGCCATGGCCCGCAGGGTCCACCAACCGCTGGAGAACCAGGAGTTCGACTTCATCCTCGGCATGACCGACGGCCCGGTGCTCGCGTACTTCTGCGGGACCTGGCCGAAGGCCGTCAAGGTGTGCAAGCAGATGGACGAGGTCGTGGGAGAAGCCGCCGAGGAGTACGCGGGGCGCCTGACCGCCGTCAAGGTCGACATGACGCGGTGCCCCGGGCCCGTACAGCGGTACGGAGTCACCGCAGCGCCCACCGTTGTCCTGATCAAGGGCGGGAAGGCGACGGCCGCGGAGAGCGGCCCGATGGACGGGACCGCGCTGAAGGGATTCCTAAACAGCAACCTCTGAGCTGTCGTGGTGACCCAACTCAGGCCCTGGTGGCGACCGTCACCACGAGCGGTGGGAGTCGGCGTTCGGCCGCCCAGTCGCGGCTGTGCACATGGTCGGGGTCAGCGACGCCTTGTGCCTCGTCCGGCGTCGGGTGATGCTGCGCGGTGATGGTGAACCCCGCCCGTTCCAGGAGGGCGGAGATCGTGGTGGGCGGCCACGCATGGTTCGGCATGGTCTGCCAGGAGCCGTCCGTGCGGCGCAGCCGTACGGACATGGACTGGCCGGGGCGGTAAGTGACACCGGACTCGCCGATCCGCAAGGAGGCGTACTCGATGCCGCTGCCCGCCGGATCCGTGGTCAGCAGGACGAGCGGGGCTCCGAGCCGCAGCAGCCGGCGGATCTCGCCGAACACGCCGAGGACGGCCTGCTCGTCGGGCAGCGACGCCAGGACGTGGTTGCACATGGCGGCGTCCGCGCAGGCATCGGGCAACTCGTCGGCGCGGCCGTCCCTGACCAGGTGATACTCGGCTCCCGGGGTGTTCTGTCGGCGGGCCAGGACGAGCATCTCCGAAGATGCGTCCACGCCGATGATCCGCATGCCGAGCCGCCGGGCCGCGTGGTCGGCGACACGGCCCGGCCCACAGCCGAAGTCCAGCAGTACTCTGCCCGCCCGGCTCTTCTCGGCGAGCGCCTGGAACACGAACGGATAGCCGACCAGCCAGTCCGTCGCCGCGTCCACGGCCGCGAAGGCCTCCGCGCCCTCGGGCCCTGACCAGGCCCGCGCGCCCACTGGTTCCTGCGGCATGGCCCGGTCCCGCCTCTCGGATACGTATGCCCCACAGGTTTCCCATCATCGGGTCCCCACGGGTGGTCCGCACCCCGCTGGGTGGGCAAACGCCACACACAGGACGGCGGGCCGAGTGTGCTCCGACCACACTGCCCCAGGGGTGACCCGAGTCCATGAGCTGACCCGAGTCGATGAGGAGGCCGGCCGCGGAGCAGACTGGTCCCCGGCAGACCGTGGAAGAGTTCCCGAGGGCGGACCCACCCGGGCTGTCGGACCGTAAGAGCCACAACGGAAAAGGTGCAGCCACATGGACAGCGGCATGGACAGGGACAGGTCACATGGCTCGCGCTGGGCTTCCTCGCCCGCGACCCACCGCGAGGCGGTGATGGCGGAGACCGCCAGGTTCGTGGCGGTCGTCGAGGGGGCGGACCTGACGACGCCGGTACCGAGCTGCCCCGGCTGGACGCTCGTCGACCTGATCAGGCACACCGGAAGCGTGCAGCGCATGTTCTCCTGGCTGCTGCGTCAGCGCGTTCAGGAACGCCCTCTCACTCGCGACGCGGCACTGGAGCTGCCGGCCGACGACGCCGGCTACCCCGGTTGGCTGACGGCGAGCTCGCAGGTGGCGGCCCGAGCGTTCGCCGACACCGACCCGGACGCCACCATGTGGGTGTGGGGCGCCGATCCCCATGCCCGGTTCTGGATGCGGCGGATGCTGTTCGAGACGCTGGTGCACCGTGTCGACGCGGAACTCGCCCTTGGCCTCCGGCCCGTCATCGACCCCGCTCTCGCGGCCGACGGGGTGGACGAGTTCCTGGTCAACCTGCCGTTCGCCGCGTCCTTCGCACCCAAGACCGCCCACCTGCGCGGCCAGGACGAGACCATCCGCTTCCGCTGCACCGACCGGGCGGGCGACTGGCTGGTGCGGCTGAGCCCCGACGGCTTCGGGCTCGACCCCACAGGTACCGACCCCACGGGCACCGAGTCCGCGAACCCGGCGGACGCCACCGTCCAGGGGGCCGCCGCCGATCTGCTCCTGCTCATGTACGGGCGCCTCGACCGGACCTCGGACGCCTTCGAGACCTCCGGGGACGACGAACTGCTCGCGCGCTGGGTTGCCAACTCCGAGTTCTGAGGGCCTGAGGGCTCCGAAGGGTTCTGAGGGCGACCGCGGCGGATGAGTATGTGTGCGAGCGCCATATGAGTACGTGGTCGGAGGCGTGCCTGCGGGGGACGGCGGTTCACTGGGCACATGAACGATCAAGGGATCTGCACGGACCAGGAACTGCGGCAGGCGTGGGCCACGGCGAATGCCTCAGATGCTGTGGTGAGCGCACACGAGTCCCGTCCCCGTGGCCCGGCCGACCGCGACGAGAGCGCCTGGGCGGCGCCCGGCTGGGCCACGGGGCTGGCGCTGCTGCTTGTCCCCGTGGCCGTGATGTTCGGCGGGCTCTCGGCGATGGCCACGGACAGCTGCGGGCCCGACCACTGCTCCCGGGCGCTGAACGAGGCCCTGGGGATCATCGTCGGCGGTCTGTACGCGAGCCTGTTCGGCACGCCCGCCATGCTGTTGACGGCGTGGGTCCTGCCCCGAAAGATGCGGTACGCCGTGTCGCGCAGGGCGATTGCCTGGTGCGCACTGCTGCCACCACTGGCCGTGATCTTCATGGTGTTCACCCTGCCGCAGGGCTGACCCGGTTCACCGGCGGGCTGCGGTACTCACGTCATGGCGGGGGAATGTCCCGTCAACTCGACCATGATCCAAGGGAGTTGAACTCTTCAGGTGCCCCTACCCGGGCTCGGGCCACGAGACCTTCCCCATGTGGTGGACCCACACCACCAGCACCATCAGCAGGGCCGCCGCACCACCCATCGTCATGACCGTCGAAGGTGAAGAGCGGTCGACGACGACGCCACCGAGCAGAGCCGCGGTGGAGAAGGTGGCCTGGAACGAGGCGGTGAAGAGCACTGAGGACGCCTCCGGCGAGTCCGGAGATGCCTTCGCGAACCACGTCTGCGAGCAGACGGGCACGGCACCGTATCCGACGCCCCACACGATCAGCAGGGCCACGGCTCCCGGCTCCCACCGGCCGAGCACCGGGAGCAGCAGGGTGGCTCCGGCGATCATCGCGGCGGCGACCGCGAAGGTGGCTCGCGGGCGACGCGCGACGGCCACCCCGCCGAGGAAGTTGCCGGCGATGCCCGCCACTCCGTAGCCGAGCAGAAAGACTGTGATGGAGCCGGAGCCCACATGTGTCACCCGCTCCAGGAAGGGCGCCACATAGGTGTAGGTGCCGAAGTGTGCGAGGACGATGAGGAACGTAGTCCCCAGTGCGAACCGGGTGTTGACGCTCCGGAACATGCCGCCGAGCACATGCAGCCGGGTCGTCCGCGCGGCAGGGAGCGGAGGGACCACCAGGAGCAGCAGCACCAGCACCCCGACGGTGAAAACCCCCATGACGAGGAACGCCGTGCGCCAGCCCGCGAGGTCCCCGATCAGCGTGCCAAGGGGCAGTCCGACCACCGAGCCGAGCGGTACCGCCGCGAAGATCACTGAAGTCGCCCGGGCCACCGAGCCCGCCGGCACGAGACGACCGGCGAGACCGGCACCGATGGACCAGAACCCTCCGATCGTGACCCCGACCATGACCCGGGAGACCAGCACCAGCCAGTAGCTCGACGCCGCTGCCGCAAGGAAGTTGGCCAGCGCCAGCAGGACCGTGAACGCCCCCAGCATCAGCCGACGGTCGACGCGCCCGGTCGCGACGGTGACCAGCGGCGCCGAAAGCGCGGCCAGGAAGCCCGGCATGGTCATCATCAGTCCGGCCGTACCGTCCGAGATGGTGAAACTTGATCCGATCGACGTCAGCAGGCCGATGGGAAGGATCTCGGTGGTGACGATCGAGAAGATCCCCAACATCACCGACAGCACCGCCAGCCAGGACAAGAGCGGCGATGGAGCCGGTGGTGCGGAGGGCTCGCTGGAAGCGTTGATCGCTGTGGAGGAGGACATGACTCCCGTCCTGTGTGGAGGCACCACATGGCGTGGCCAGGGATAGGTGTGGCCACCACTTCAGCAGGGCGGGAAGGCGACTTCTGGCGGATCCGCGACACCACCGGTGGGGGCACAGGGTGATGTCGTGTTCTCGCGAGGCGCACGCGACTACCCAGGGACGTAAGGTCTGGCCGACGGCGCTGTGGGTGCCGGTCGAGACCGTGGAGGGTGTGGATGTACGCGATATCCCTGGGCGAGGACGGCGCCGAACTGTGCCCGCTCGAACCCTGGCAGGCCGAGGAGTTCCTCAACCATGTGGACCGGGGCCGGGAGTTCATCGGGCGGTACAACGGGCTGCCCGACGTCGTGACGGACCTGGAGTCGAGCCGGGCGTTCCTCCAGACGTACGCGGACCGGACGGCGGCCGACACCGGGCGGCTCTACGGCATCCGGACCGACGGCAGACTGGTCGGCGCGGTGCTGTTCCGGAGGCTGGACACCGCGCAGGGCATCGCCGAGGCGGGCTGCTGGCTGGAGCCGTCGGCGGTGGGCAGGGGCCTGGTGACCCGGGCCGTGCGCGCGATCATCGACTGGGCCGTCGAGGAGCGCGGCATCCACCGGGTGGAGTGGTGGGTCGCGGCGGCCAACGAACCCAGCATCGCCGTCGCCCGACGGCTGGGCATGACAAGGGACGGCGTGCTGCGCGAGAGCTACCTCTACCGGGGCGAGCGGCACGACGAGGAGATCTGGTCGGTACTCGCACCGGAGTGGCGAGCCGGGGCCGCGCGTCCCGGTCAAGTTCCGCCGGACAGGCCCTAGTTGTGGCCGAACTTCCGCGGCTGCTTGTGGGACACCTCTGGCGTGGAGCGCGTCGTTTCCGGCGTGGTGGTGGTCGCCTGCTCCTTGACCTCGGAGGTGGTGCTCCGGTCATGGCCGCCGGTACGTGCTCCCCGGTTCTGACGGGTCTGCTTCTTGCTCATGGTGGTCGCCCCCTGCTGGGCAGTCGGAGGTAGAGCCACCTCCCACGCTCGCACGCACCCCCGTAGATCGCATTTTGGGTCGCCGCCCCACCGGCGCTCGGGCCGAGGGGCGTGTCAACGCATCCCGAAGGTGCGCCGGTACGCCTCGGGCGGCAGGCCCGTGACGCGGGCGAAGTGGCGCCGCAGCGTCGCGGACGTTCCCATGCCCGTGCGCGCCGCGATGTGCTCGACGCTGTCGTCGCCCGACTCAAGAAGCTCCTGAGCCAGCCGTACGCGCTGGCTCAGCAGCCAGCGCAGCGGCGAGGTCCCGGTGACGGCGTGGAAGTGCCGGGCCAGGTTGCGGCTGCTCATGGCCGCCTGCCGGGCCAGGTCCTCCACCGTGAGCGGCTGGTCGAGGCGGTCGAGGGCCCAGGGCAGCAGGTCGGCGAGCGGGTGGTCACGCCCGTGGGTCACCGGTGCGGGGATGAACTGGGCCTGGCCGCCGTCCCGGTGCGGCGGTACGACGAGGTGGCGGGCGAGTGCGTTGGCCACCGTCGCGCCGTGGTCGGTGCGGACGATGTGCAGGCACAGGTCCATCCCGGCGGCCTTGCCCGCCGAGGTGAGGACGCCGTCCTCGTCGGTGAAGAGCACCCCGGCGTCGACCGCCACCTTCGGATACCGCTCCGCGAGCAGGCCGGCATGGGCCCAGTGTGTGGTGGCGCGGCGGCCGTCGAGGAGCCCCGCCGCGGCCAGCACGAACGCCCCGGTGCACAGCGAGACGATGCGGGCGCCGGCGGCGTGCGCGGCGCGGACGGCGTCGATCAGCTCACCTGGCGGGTCGCCCTCGATGTCGTCCTGGGCCGGAACGATCACCGTGTGCGCGGACGCGAGGGCATCCAGGCCGTGCGTGGTGTCGGCGCGGAGCCAGCCCCCGACGCGGGCCTGCCGCGAGCCGCACACACGGAACGAGTACCAGGGGTCGACCAGCTCGCGATGGTCGGTGCCGAACACCTCGCAGGCCGCCGCGGCCTCGAAGAGCATGCTCCCCTCGGCGACGGCCAGCGCCACGGTCCGGCCGCCCGAAGCCGCAGACGTACTCACTCCGGAAACTGTCATGTCCGAAACTGTACGCCCCTCGTCATTCCGGCCGCTGGTGCCTGTGGGTCCGGCTCCCGCACCATGGCGTCACACCACACACCACCCGCAGAAACCGGGAGCCGACGATGAGTTCCGCCCTTTCCCCCATGTCTGTTCCGCACACTGTCGCCTGGCCCGACGAGCGGCCCGTCGCCGTCATGGGTGCCGCCGGCCACACGGGCCGCTTCGTCGTGAAGGAGCTCCTCGGCCGGGGTGCGAGAGTCGTGCTCGCAGGCCGCGACCGGGCGAAGCTCGAAGGGCTCGGCGAGCTCGCCCCCGACGCGCCGGTGCGCGTAGCGTCGACCGGGGACGCGGCCTCCCTCGACCGCGCTCTGGAAGGCGCATCGGCGGTCGTCAACTGCGCGGGCCCGTTCCTCGCGACCGCGCTCCCCGTCGCCCAGGCGGCACTGCGCGCCCGCCTCCCCTACCTGGACGTCGCCGCCGAACAGGCCGTCACGGCCGCGCTGTTCGACACGTACGACGCACGGGCGAAGGAGGCGGGCGTCGTCCTCGCGCCCTCGGTCGCGTTCTACGGCGCCGTTGGCGACCTGCTGGCCACCGCGGCCCTGGGCGACTGGACGGAGGCGGACGAGGTGGTTCTCGCGTACGCCCTCGACAGCTGGCTGCCCACCCTCGGCAGCCGGCTCACCGGAAAGAGCAACGCGGGGCAGCAACTCGCTTACACCGCAGGCAAGTTGACCCCCTTCGACTACACGCCGCGGGAATTCCCCTGGGAGTTTCCCGAGCCGTTCGGGAAGCAGGAGGCCGCACCGTTCGCGACGGCCGACCAGGTGACCATCCCGCGCCATGTGCGGACGCCCGAGGTGCGCGCCGTCATGAACCTCGCGCCGCTGCGGGACGTACGGGACGCGACGACGCCCGAGCCCGTGCCCGCCGACAGTAGCGGACGCTCGGCGCAGACGTTCCTCGTCGAGGCGGCCGCCCGCAAGGGCGCCGAGACGCGCCGTGCGGTCGCGGGCGGTCGGGACATCTACGCGGTCACGGCGCCGCTCGTCGTCGAGGCCCTCGCGCGAATCCTCGACGGACGCTCGCACGCGACGGGCGTGGTCGCCGCCGGGGAGGCCTTCGACGCGGCGGACTTCCTGCGGTCGCTCACGCCCGAACACTTCACGCGGCTCGACCTGCCGACGCCCGCGTAGACCCCGACGTCACCTTCGCGGTATGTGGGTTCTGCGCGTCGGGGCGCCGTCGTCCATGAGGGCCTCCATGACGAGCCGAACGCCCCGGGCCAGGCGGCCCAGCTGTTCGAGCTCCATCGCGTACATCCTGATGGTGTTCTCGATGACGGCCGGGGCCACGCCCAGGGTGGGCAGTTCGGCGCGGCTGGTCTGAAGGGCGACGCGCACCGCGCGGATCTCGTGCTGCACCTGGATCTGTGCGTGCCGCGCGAGCAGGACGTGGTGGCGGATGAGGGGTGAGTAGCCGGCGTAGCGGGCCGGCAGCAGGTCGCGCAGCCAACGGGTGGCGGTGCGTTCCCAGTCACGACTCCCCGGCGATTTGACCTGGCAGGGCCAGTCCGGGCTGAGCGTGGTGGTGGGGGCCGTAGGGGACATTCTCGTCGCTTCCGATGGTTGTCGAACTCTGATCGAGAGAAAGGGGGGCGGCCCCGGCTCAGGGGTTAGCCGAGGCCGCCACGAGCGGTTCCACCGGATCCAACAGCCTGGATCGGACATCCAGCGCGACGTGAGGAGGAGGGGGAGAGCGTCACGCTGGATGTTCGTTCTCAGAGGGACTGGGGTCGCTCTCCTTGGCAGGAAGAGATCGGTGGCCGCCACGGCTCAGTAAACATATATACCGTTGAGTACACAAGGGTATGAAAAAATTCATGCGCGCACAGGGTGTGAAGATCTTGCGCAATGACCTGGGCGAATCCGGCCGCTGAGGGAAGAAACGGAAGAACCGATCAGGCCGCGCCAGGCCGCTCTAGAGGAAGAAACCGTGCTTGTCGGCGGCTTGCTCGTACTCTTCCAGCCGTGCCTGCGTCCGCTCGGGATCGGCGTCGGCCATCGCCTGAAGGATGGCCGCGGCGAGCACGCCCGGCGCCGCGTACGAGTCGAACACCAGCCGTGAGCCCGTGCCCGCGGTGAGCGCCACATCGGCCTCGTCGACGAGCGGGCCGAGCGTGGTGTCCGTGACCAGTGCGATACGCAGCCCGGCGCTGCGGGCCGCCCGCATCGCGGCCAGGGTCTCCTTGGCGTGCCGGGGCATCGCGAAGGCGAGCACCCAGGTCCCGCCCGCCGAACGGGACTGCAGCAGGGCGTCATAGGCGACGCTGCCGCCACGTGTCACCAGCCGGACATCGGGGTGGATGCGCCGGGCCGCGTACGCGAAGTACTCGGCGAGGGACACGGAGATCCTGAGGCCGAGGACGGTCAGCGGCACCGAGAGGGCCAGCTCGCGGCCGATCTCCAGGACCTGGGTGGTGTTGGCGACCAGGCGGCGGACGTTCTCCAGGTTCTCGATCTCCGCGTCCACCGCCGCCTGGAGCTCGTTGTGGCGGCTCTCCTCGCGGCCTTCGGGAGTGCCCGCCAGCGCGCTCAGGGCGATCGGCTGGAGCACCTCCCGCAGCGCGGGATAGCCGCTGTAGCCGAGGGACGAGGCGAAGCGGGTCACGGAAGGCTGGCTCACACCGACCCGTTCCGCGAGCTCGGTGATCGAGAGGAAGGCCGCGTCGGTGAGGTGATCGATGAGGTACTGGGCGATGCGCCGCTGACCGGGGGAGAGGCGGTGGCCGTCGAACAGCGCGCGGACCCGGTCGGCCGGGGCGCGCTCATGGGTCGAAGGCTCCCCGCTCGGCGTGATCGCGGCCGACTGGGCGCGTACCTGCTGCCCCGATGACACCGGCGGGCCTCCTTCTCATGCCACGTGTGCTCAAAACATAGCTCACCCTTGTGGCGGACCAGCCCAAATTCCACCACTGACCTGGCAACTTCGATGAAGCCCACACTCGTCGGAGCCCGAACGGAGGTGGCGCACGGCGTGACCGTCCAGCCTTGCCAACACCGGGGCGGGGGCACCCCGAGTAAACCCGGTGGGGGTATCGTCGGGCGGTAGCACAGGAGTCGTACGAGCGAGAGAAGGCCGAGGAAGCCGTGGACCGCGGACGGACGCGCAGGACGGGACTGTCCCGGCTGTTCGTGCTGTGTGCCGTGCTGTTCGGCCTCTTCTCCATGCACGGGGCTCCGGCGAACGCCGCCGCGGGCTGCCACGGCGATATGGCCGCGCCGGCGCCCATGACCGCGCCGATGAGTACGTCCATGACTGTGCCCATGGGTACGGGCCACGCGGACATCCAGGGCGCGCAGCACGCCACCCCCGTCGTCACGGGGACGAGCGGCGAGCTCTGCGTGTCCACCCCCGCCCGGGAGCGATTGCCGCTGGACGCGGCCGGTCTCCTCACGGTGCTCGGCCTGGTGGTCCTCGTCGGCCGGGGGCTCCGCCGTGCGGGCCGGTTCGTCGCGGCGCGGCGCGGTCCGCCGCTCAGCGGCAGAGGCTTGCTCCTCCAGGTGTGCGTCGCGCGGACGTGACAGGCACTGCCCGGCCCGGCCTCCCGGCCGGACCGGCGAAGAGTGCCCTACCCGTTCACGCCCGCCCCAGCAGGGGCGCGTCCACCTGGAAAGAACCCTTTGATGTCCGCTTCCCTCCCCTCCGCTGCCCGCCGTCGCACGCTCGCGGCCGCCGGCACCGTCGCCGCCCTCGCCCTCGCGCTGACGGCCTGCGGTTCCTCCGACAGCTCCAAGCCCGACGGCCCGGCCACGCCCGGAACGAACCACGGGCCCAGCAACGCCACGTCGTCCGGCACCCCGTCCCCGGGCGGTGCGTTCAACGACGCGGACGTGACGTTCGCGCAGCAGATGATCCCGCACCACCAGCAGGCCATCGAGATGGCCCGCCTCGCCGATGGCCGCGCCGCCGACTCCGAGGTCAAGAGCCTGGCCACCGCGATCGAGAAGGCTCAGGACCCCGAGATCAACACCATGAACGGCTGGCTGAAGTCGTGGGGCAAGCCGCTGCCTTCGGCCTCGTCGCCGATGGGGGACATGCCCGGGATGAACCACGGCTCGTCCGGCATGGCCGGGATGAACCACGGCTCGTCCGGCATGGCCGGGATGATGTCCGACCAGGACATGAATGACCTCAAGTCCGCCAAGGGCAAGGACTTCGACAAGAAGTTCGCCCAGCTCATGATCGGCCACCACCAGGGCGCGGTCACCATGGCCAAGGGCGAGCAGAAGAACGGCAGCAACCCCGATGCCAAGAGGCTCGCGGGTAACGTCATCGCGGCGCAGAACGCGGAGATCGAGCAGATGAACAAGATCGTCGACCGGCTCAAGTAACGGCTGACAGCCGACGGTTGTCAGCTATCAGTTATAGGTCATCGGTCATCAGTCATCGGCTGTCAGTGGACAGGTGACGGCTGACAGATAGCAGACAACCGTCAACCGACGGCAGGGATGTGGGTTCCGGGTCTTCGTCTCGACGGGGGCCTGGAACCCCGCTTCTTCCGCACGCCCGCCCCCATCCGGCCCCACGCCCCTCCTCGTGGAAGGCACGCCCATGGATGCCGTACTGCACGCCCTGCGCATCGCCGGCTCGATGACCTGGGAGATCACCTGGGCCCTGGTTCTCGGCTTCGCCCTGTCCGCAGTAGTGCAGGCGGTGGTGCGCAGGTCCACCGTAGTCGCGCTGCTCGGTGACGACCGGCCGCGCACCCTCGCGCTTGCGGCCGGGCTCGGCGCGGCCTCGTCCTCCTGCTCGTACGCCGCTGTCGCGCTGGCCCGCTCGCTGTTCCGCAAGGGTGCGCACTTCACCGCGGCGATGGCCTTCGAGATCGCCTCGACCAACCTCGTCGTCGAACTCGGCGTGATCCTGGCCCTGTTGATGGGCTGGCAGTTCACGGCGGCCGAGTTCGTCGGCGGTCCTCTCATGATCGTGCTGCTCGCGGTGCTGTTCCGGCTCTTCCTCCGCGAGGGGCTGCTGAGCCGGGCCCGCGAACAGGCCGAGCGCGGTCTGGCGGGCTCGATGGAAGGCCATGCCGCGATGGACATGTCCGTACAGAAGGAAGGGTCGTTCGCCAGGCGGCTGTTCTCGGCCGAAGGATTCACCTCCACCGCCCACGTCTTCGTCATGGAGTGGGCGGCGATCCTGCGCGATCTCGTCGTCGGGCTGGTCATCGCGGGCGCGATCGCCGCGTGGGTGCCGGACTCCTTCTGGCGTACGTTCTTCTTCGACGGGCATCCGCTGGCGTCCAAGCTGTGGGGGCCGCTGATCGGCCCGCTCGTGGCCATCGCCTCGTTCGTCTGCTCCATCGGGAACGTGCCGCTGGCGGTGGTCCTCTGGAAGGGCGGGATCAGCTTCGGCGGTGTCGTCGCGTTCATCTTCGCGGACCTGTTGATCCTGCCGATCCTCACCATCTACCGGAAGTACTACGGCGCCCGCATGGCCGCTTTCCTCCTCGGCACGTTCTACCTGGCGATGGCTGTCGCCGGGTACGTCGTGGAGTTCGTCTTCGGGGGGCTCGGCCTCGTACCCGACCGGAGTTCGGCCACCATCCCCATGGCGGGCATCGCCTGGAACTACACGACCTGGCTCAACATCGCGTTCCTCGTGCTGGCGGCGGTCCTGGTCGTACGTTTCTTCCGTACGGGAGGGCTGGGGATGCTCCGGATGATGGGCGGAGGACCCAGCGACCAGGTTCCGTAACCTAGTCGGCCTTGTCCGGCGGTTTCGGGGCCGGGCTCAGGACCAGTGGCAGGTACACGTCGTCGACGATCTCCGTGAGGACCTCGTCCGCCACGGGGGCGCCGAACATCAGGAACTGGTTGCGCAGCAGGTCCGTCGCGACCGAGGCCCTTCGTGAGGTCAGGACCCACGGCTCCACCTCGCCGCGTTCGACGGCGCGTTCCAGGATGATCAGGATCGTCGACGGGCCGACGGTGTGGACCCGCTCCCGGATCAGCTCGGCGAGTTCCGGATCGCGTGTCATCTCCCCGAGGAGCCCGCGCATGATGTCGCCGAGCGGGCTGTCCATCTTGGCCGACATCTGCCGCAGCAGGGCCAGCACATCGGCGCGCAGCTCGCCGGTGTCGGGGAGGCCGACTTCGGAGATCTTGCCCAACCGGCAGGCGTCCACCACCAGTTGGGCCCGGCTGGACCAGCGGCGATAGACGGCGGCCTTGCCGGTACGGGCCCTGGCGGCGACCCGCTCCATGGTCAGCGCGGCGTAACCGACCTCGGTGAGCTCATCGAGGGTCGCCAGCAAAATGGCGCCTTCCAGTTCCTCGCCGCGGCGGCGCGGCCCTTTGCGATGGTCAGCGGGCGGTTCGGTGGCCGGGCCGGTGCTGCTGGGCACCCATGCCTCCCGGGTGTGTCCGATAGGAGCCGTTGCGTTCTCTAAGGGGGACAGCTTAGCCTCGCCCTTAGAGAACTGACCGTTCTTTAACGTCTGAGGTTTCGAGGGATTCGATGACCGACATGACCGAGACCGCCACAGCGATCCAGACGCACGAGGCCCCCGCCTTCCCTGCCGACCGCACGTGTCCCTACCAACTGCCCGAGACATACCGCCAGTTACGGGACGAGCCCGGCGCGCTGAGCGCCGTAACCCTCTTCGACGGCCGGCGGGCCTGGGTCGTCACCAAGCATGAGACGGCGCGGAAGCTACTCGCCGACCCCCGGTTGTCGTCCGACCGCACCCGCGCCGAATTCCCCGCCACCTCCCCGCGCTTCGAGGCCATCCGGGAGGTCCGCCCGGCCTTCATCGGCCTGGACCCGCCCGAACACGGGCCGCGCCGACGGATGACGATCAGCGAGTTCACCGTCAAACGCATCAAGGGCATGCGCCCGGCCGTCGAGCGGATCGTGCACGGCTTCCTCGACCAGATGCTCGCCGCCGGGCCGCCCGCCGACCTGGTCAGCCAGTTCGCACTGCCCGTTCCCTCCATGGTGATCTGCGAGTTGCTCGGCGTGCCGTACGCCGACCACGACTTCTTCCAGGACGCGAGCAGGCGCCTTGTCCAGGCGTCGGACGCGGCCGGTGCGATCGCCGCCCGCGAAGACTTCCAGCACTACCTGGACGGACTGATCGCCAAGATGCAGGCCGAGCCCGGTCCTGGCCTGCTGAACAGTCTGGTGACGCGCCAGTTGGCGGCCGGTGAGATCGACCGCGACGAGCTGATCTCGACCGCGCTGCTGCTGCTCGTCGCCGGTCACGAGACCACGGCCTCCATGACCTCGCTCAGCGTGATCACCCTGCTCGAACACCCCGACCAGCACGCCGCCTTGCGCGCCGACCCCACTCTGCTGCCCGGCGCGGTCGAGGAGTTGCTGCGCTACCTCGCCATCGCCGACATCGCGGGCGGCCGCGTGGCCACGGCCGACATAGAGATCGACGGGCAGCTCATCCGGGCGGGCGAGGGCGTGATCGTCACCAACTCCATTGCCAATCGCGACAGTTCGGTGTTCGAAAACCCGGATGCCTTCGACGTGCACCGCTCGGCCCGTCATCACCTGTCCTTCGGGTACGGGGTGCACCAGTGTCTCGGCCAGAACCTGGCCCGCCTGGAACTCGAAGTCATCCTCACCGCGCTCTTCGAGCGCATTCCGACCCTGCGCCTCGCCGTCCCCGTGGATCAGCTGACTCTGCGCCCGGGCACGACGATCCAGGGCGTCAACGAACTCCCGGTCACCTGGTGACCGGGGAGAAGGGAGGCCCCATGCGGGTGTCGGCCGACCGGAACGTCTGCGTCGGCGCCGGGCTGTGCGCGCTGACCGCGCCCGCCGTCTTCGACCAGGACGACGACGGTCTCGTGGACGTGCTCACCCCCGATCCCGACCCGAACCAGCGGACCGCCGCCCGTCAGGCCGGCAGCCTCTGCCCGTCCGGCGCCGTCCGGATCAGCGAATAGCCCCCGCCCCCGTCCGGGCCGGACCTCTCGAACGGTTCCGGCCCGGACGAGCGCGGTGACTCTACGCCGTTCAGCGCCGCTCCCGTCCGATGCGCGGGACAGGCGCGGATCCCGCCGCGCTCAGATGTCCCGCGGAGCCGACCGACCTCATCTTCCCTTGGCGGTCGGGAAGTTGAGAGCCTGCTACGAACGGAGGGCCGCTAAGGTGTCTCGCTCTCCGGCGCGGACCAGAGGTGTTCGAGGGTGTCGACCACGAGGCGGCAGACGGTGTCCGGATCCGCGCTGGCCAGCGGCTCGCGCGCCACGACCGTCCGCATGAGCCCGATTCCGAGCAGCCAGGCCATGGCCAGATCCGCGCGCAGGGCGCCGTCCTTGGCTCCGGAAAGCGCGGCGAGGGCGCTCTGATACTGCCCGCCCAGCTCCCGCAGCGTCCCGGTCGCCTCGTCCCCCCGCCCTATGGAGCGCAGATAGACCTCCAGGGACCGGTCGGCGGTTCCCGAGGCGCTGCTGGTCAGCATCGAACGCAGCGCCGTCTCGAAAAGTTCCTCGGGCGGCGTGGCACGCAACTGCTCCAGGCCACCCTGCGCGACGACCTCCGTGAGCAGCCCCTGCTTGGACCCGAAGTACCGGAACAGCAACGCCTGGTTGGCGCCGGCCCGTTCGGCGATCTCGCGGACCGTCGCCCCTTCGTAGCCCCGTTCCGCGAACAGGTCCCGGGCCGCGTCGAGCAGCCGGCGGCGGGTGGCCCCGGCATCGCGACGGCGCTCACCGGCGGACGAGTCGGGAGCAGCCGAGCCGGGAGCGACTGAATCGGGGCCAAGCGAATCGGGGGCTTCTTCCATGGGGCAGGTCCTCTCAGACGGCCCGTCAGGATAACGGCCACAATGCGCCGTTGACCGCCCACAGGAGCGCCCCTACCGTTGTAAGCAGCTGCTTACATCCGGGAGGCCGCAGTGACGACAGCCGACATCACACCCCTCGCCTATCCCTTCAACACCTCCGACGGACTCCAGCTCGCCGAGGAGTACGAGCGCGTACGCGACATACCGGGCCTGTTACGCGTCCAACTGCCGTACGGGGAGCCCGCCTGGCTCGTCACCCGCTACGCGGATGCCCGGCTCGTCCTCGGCGACCAGCGATTCAGCCGGGCAGAAGGCGCCTCGCACGACGAGCCCCGGCAGTCCGAGGGGCGGAACGACAGCGGGATCCTCGGCATGGACCCGCCGGACCACACCCGGCTGCGCTCCCTGGTGGCGCGGGCGTTCACTGTGCGCCAGGTCGAGAAACTCCGCCCTCAGGTGCGCGAGCTCACCGCGAGCCTGCTCGACGACCTGGAAGCGGCCGGACCGCCCGCCGACCTCGTGGACACGTATGCGTTGCCCCTGCCGGTCGCGGTGATCTGCCGCATGCTCGGCGTGCCCACCGAGGACCGGCCGCGCTTCCGGGTGTGGAGTGACGCGGCCCTGTCCACGAGCTCACTCACCGCCACCGAGTTCGAGGCCAACCGTGAGGAACTCCGCGCCTATATGGGCGAGTTGATCGAGCGGCACCGCCAGGATCCGCAGGACGACCTGATGACCGCGCTCATCGAGGCCCGCGACGGCGGCGACCGCCTCTCCGAACTCGAACTCGTCGACCTGTGCGTGGCGGTCCTGGTGGCCGGACACGAGACCACCGCGTCCCAGATCCCCAACTTCACCCTGACGTTGCTCGACCACCCCGACCAGCTGGCGCGGCTCAGGGCCCGGCCCGAGCTGATCGCGGGAGCGGTGGAGGAACTGCTTCGCTTCGTGCCACTGGGCAGCGGGGCCGGCCAGGCCCGATACGCCACCGAGGACGTCGAGGTGGGCGGCACTCTGGTGCGGGCCGGTACCCCGGTCCTGGTCGCGATGGGCGCCGCCAACCGCGACGCGCTCCGCTTCACCGCCCCCGGCGTGCTCGACATCGCCCGCGAGGGCAACCAGCACCTCGGTTTCGGCCACGGAGTCCACCACTGCCTGGGCGCCCCACTGGCCCGCCTCGAACTCCAGGAAGCCCTGAGCGCCCTCATCACCCGCTTCCCCGGGCTGAAACTGGCCGGCGACGTGACCTGGAAGTCCGAGATGCTGGTCCGCGGCCCGCGCGTCATGCCGGTCGCGTGGTGACCGCCATGACCTGGACCGTACGCGTGGATCCGCGGCTCTGCCTGGCATCGGGCATGTGTGCCGGAGCGGCCCCCGACGTGTTCGCGCTGGACGGCGAGCACGCGCGGGTGCTGCCGCAGGGGATCGAGCCGGAGGAACGCATCCTGGACGTCGCCGACGCATGCCCCGCCCAAGCGATCACGGTGCACGACGGGAGCGGCGTCATCGGACCTCGCCGCGACTGACAGGCACCGCGGGTACAGGGCCGCGTGGGTGCGGGCGCCTACTCGAAGCGCGAGGTGTCGCCGGCTCCCCGGCGTACGATTTCGAGCTCGCCGTTCGAGAAGTCGATGACCGTGGTGGGCTCGGTACCGCAGTCCCCGGAGTCAAGGACCGCGTCCACCACGTGATCCAGGCGCTCCTTGATCTCCCAGCCCTGCGTCATCGGCTCTTCCTCGTCGGGCAGCAACAGAGTGCTGGAGAGGAGCGGTTCGCCGAGATCGGCGAGCAGAGCCTGAGCGACGGCGTGGTCGGGGATGCGCACCCCGACCGTCTTCTTCTTCGGGTGCAGCAACTGGCGCGGCACCTCCCTCGTCGCGGGCAGGATGAACGTGTAACTGCCGGGCGTCGCCGCCTTGATCGCGCGGAACACGTCGTTGTCGATCTGCACGAACTGGCCCAGCTGCGCAAAGTTCTGGCACACCAGGGTGAAGTGGTGGCGGTCGTCCAGCTCGCGGATCGACCGGATCCGGTTGATGCCGTCACGACTGCCCAGCTGGCATCCCAGCGCGTAGCAGGAGTCCGTCGGGTACGCGACGAGCGCGCCGGAACGGATGCTGTCCGCCACACTGCTGATGGTGCGCCGCTGGGGGTTCTCGGGGTGCACGTCAAAGTACTTTGCCATCCGCCGAGTCTAAGGTCCGTGCGCCTGGGCGGCCGGTTCCGACGGTTTCGAGGTGTCGGCTCGGGGCCCGTCCACAGCGCGGGGCGGGCCCGCCCCCAGGGGCCTGGCACCAGAGGTCATCCCAGGGTGCCGTTCTGGAGGCCGAGTATGAGGTGGCGGGGCAGGCCGTGAGTGTCGTGGAGGTAGCTGTAGTCGTCCTCGGTGAGCGGGCCGGAGTAACGGGGCTGGGACAGGACGCGGCGGCCTCGTCTGAGGAGCCGCCTGAAGCGCCGCTCCTCGTCGAGGAGTACGTCGCGGGCCGGGCCGGTGTGCCTGTGCCCGCCCTGCCCGAAGCGGGCCAGGGTGTGCCGTACCAGTTCCTCTGGCAGATCACCGAGTGTGCGGGACGGGTCGACCCGCCACAGTGTGGTGAGCACCCGCCGGATCAGACGCCGCAGGACGTATCCGCGCCCCGTGTTGGACGGCAGGACGCCGTCGCCGATCACGACGATGCTCGACCGCAGATGGTCGCAGACCAGCCGCAGCGACCGCTCTTCCAGCCGCCAGAGCGAAGGCACGGAGCCCATCCACGGCTCGAACAGGTCGGTTTCGAAGACCGACCCCTTGCCCTGGAGTACGGCGACGAGTCGTTCGAGCCCGAGCCCGGTGTCCACGTTGGGCCGGGGCAGCAGGTCGAGGGTGCCGTCTTCACGGCGGTGGTAGCGCATCATCACGTGGTTCCATACCTCCACCCATCGCTCGTCGCGGGTCGGCGTGGACCGGGGCGGTGTGTCCCCCGTCCAGATGAATATTTCCGAGTCCGGACCGCACGGGCCGGTGGGGCCGTTGGACCACCAGTTCTCCTGTGTGGTCAGCTCGATCGGCACCCCGAGCTCCTCCCAGGTGCGCAGCGATTCGGTGTCGGGGCCGGAGTGCTCGTCGCCGCCGAAGACCGTGGCGTGCAGCAGGCCCGGATCGACGCCGAAGCCGTTGACCAGCAGGTCGTGGCCCCAGCCGAGGCTCTGCGAGCTTCCGTAGTCGCCGAGCGACCAGGTGCCGAGCATCTCGAAGACCGTGAGGTGGGTGTCGTCACCGATCTCCTCCAAGTCGGTGGTGCGAAGGCAGCGTTGGACATTGACCAGGCGTCGGCCGAGCGGATGAGGCCGGCCCTCCAGATAGGGGGTGAGCGGATGCATGCCCGAGGTGGTGAACAGCACGGGGTCACCGGGCGGCGGCAACAGGGAAGACCCTGTGATGCGCCGGTGGTCCCGGTCCTCGAAGTACTCCACGAACGTGCGAATGACGTGCTCGGTGTTCATGACGGTATTCATGACTGCGGGTCCTTGTCTGGGGGTAACCGGAAGGGACCGCAGACACGGGACGTGACAGGAATCCAGAACAGAAATCCGGACGGAAATCCGGGACAGCGATTCCGGACCATGAATCCGACGATCCACCGGCGGGCCGTTTCCGGTCGCCGGGGGAGTGGGGAATGAGGTCAGGCGGCGGCAACCGGCGAGCTGGTCGCTCGCGCGGGCGCGCTGTTGATGTGGCTGATGACCTTCATGCCGTCCACGGTAGTGGGCAGGTGGCTGGACTGCACACGAATTCCTGCCGGGCGGCAGTGGTCGCGGTGCTGAGCAGCGGCGGTTGGCGGGGCCCCGGGGGTGGCTCCAGTCCCGGGGCCGGACCCGGCCCCGGCTCCAGCCCAGCCCCGGGCCGGGGCCCTGCTCTGGCTCCGGCGCCGGCCCGGGGCCGAACCCGGGCCGGCGCCGGGGGAATGCGATGGCGCTCGTACGGGAACGGCTACTTCACGAACCGCACCTCCGGCAAACGGGCGGACGGGCCGTCGAGCAGGTGCCGATCCTGCCCGCGCAGCCACCGGTCGAAGAAGGCCGCTGTGCAGGCCTCCTGTGAGGCCACCGAACGCTTCGGCTCGACCGTGCCTATGTTGGCGGCGACCGTCTGCGCGGAAAGCCCCAATGGGCGTGCCAGTTGCGGTATTTCGGACTGCATGTCGGTGTAGCTCGCATGCTCGGAGCCGGTGAGTGTCAGATCCCTGAGCCACCCCTTGCTGTGCTGCCACACCGCGCCCCAGGACGCGACCGTGTGATGGTTGTTGCCCTCCTTGCCCATCAGCAGCAGAGGCCGGTCGACGCCGTCCGTCCCGACGGAGGACGGGTTGGCCGGGTCGTCGTCGCGCTGCGTGTAGCCCATGACGCCGTCCAGGTTGGCCGCGGCCTTGATCCGCGGGTCGTCGTGCATGGTCTGGGCGGCCGTGAACCCGCCTGCGGACTGCCCGAACATGCCCACCGCGTCCAGGTCGAGCGCGCCCCGCAGCCGGCCGGGAAGCTGTCCGAGCTGGTCCAGTACGAAGCGGGTATCGGCGACCCGTACCGCCAGGGTCTTCTTCAGCAGCGCGGTGACCTGTGCCTTTCCTGCCTTGTCGGCCTTCCCGAACTCCTCGGGCAGCACGGTCTTCTCCACCCGCCCGCCCGGGAACTCCACCGCCGAAGCGTCATAGGTGTGGTCGATCATCACCACCACGTAGCCGCGCGAGGCGAGTTCGTCGCACAAGGTGGTGCCCAGGGTGCGGGGGTCCCCGACGCCCGGCGAATAGAGCACCACCGGGAAGCCCCGCGGACTGTGCCGCGCGACCGGTGCTTCCGTATACGCGTGGCTTCGGGTCGCCGCCCAGTCGGCCCGGCCCTTCGGTATGTCCGTGAGATTGTTCAGCGCATCGAATCCGGCCGCCTCACCCGGCAGCATCTGCGGAGCCCGCGGATGCCCGGCCACGTTCTGCGCGGGGTAGCGGACGCTGACCATCAACTCGCGGTACGGCTGAGAGCCGACCCAAGGGTCGGGGCGGCCGCGATCGGTGAGGTGCAGGGAGGTCGTGCCGACCGGATACGCACCTGTCGGCGCGGGCAGCGACATCCGGGCCAGGGCCGACGGGCCCGGCGGCGCAGCAGGCGCCGCGACGGCGGCGGAGGTGCACGTCAGGCACGCGGTGACAGCCAGCGCGGCGGTGGACAGGAACACTCTGCGGAAAGACGAAGTGGTCATGGATCAAGGCTGACGCAGTCATCCTGTTCCCACCATCGTGGAGCCCCCCGCTTGGGGGGTTCGGATTTTCCGAACCCCCGTGGTGCGCTCCCGGCCGTCGAATGCCTCGGCAACCACGGGGTCCGGCGCTCCGCTCGCCGGACCCCGAACCGATGAAGCCCGCGGCGCGGCGGGCGGCAGGCGGCGCCCATGATGAGCCCGCCGTTGGCGTAAGTACGCACGGTGGGCGGCCAGTTCATGCGTGCCGGGCCGTGCAACCCGTCCCGCCTCGGCCGAACTCCCGCAAGACAATGGCCGTGGTCTTCGCGCGGACACCACCGCCTGTCGCGCCCACCGGCCCGTCGCACGCCTTCTGCACCACACTGACCACACCCAACGGCAATGTGTTGCAGGTGGGTTCGAACCATTCGATGGGGATCGGCACCTCCACGGTGAACCCCATCGGCCGCCCGGGTCGACGTACGGTCAGCCCGGGCGGGCCTTTGCCCAGCGGGGCGGCCCTCGCGCGACGCCACCTTCGTCCATCGCTGCGTGTCCTTTGCCGCGAAGGCAGTCGAAGGCGGAGTGGGAAAACAAGGCGAAGTGGGAAAACAAGGCGACGTGAGAAGACACGGCGACGTGCGAAAACAAGGTGATGTGCGGAAGCAGGGCGACGTGCGGAAGCAATCGGAAAGCGGAAGCTCTCAGCGGAACGCCGCGACGTTGCGGGCCGCCCAGTCGGCGAACGGGCGCGGTGCGCGGCCGAGGATCCGCTGCACGTCCGGGCTGACGCGCAGTTCGGCCGGGCTCGGGGAACCGAGTATGTCCAGGGTGTCCTCAGCGAGTTCCGCCGGCAGACTCCGGGTCATGGCGGCCTTGGCCTCGTCGCGGGAGAGGTCGTCAAACCGCACCGGCGAGCCCAGTGCCGCGCCGATGGCCTCCGCCTGCTGGCGCGGCGTGATCACCTCCGGGCCGGTCAGCTCGTACACACCGCCGGTGTGCCGGTCGTCCAGCAGGCAGGCCGCCGCGACTTCGGCGATGTCCGCCGGGTCGATGACCGGGACCCCGACATCGCCGAACGGTGCGGCCACAACCCGCCGCGCGCGGACGGACTCGGCCCACCACAAGGCGTTGGAGGCGAAGCCGCCCGGCCGCAGAACGACCCACTCCAGCCCGGACTTCTGCAACACATCCTCAACGGACCGCATTGTGATCCGCGTCGGGCCGAAGGGCCTGGTCGCCACGCCCTGCGAGGAGAGCAGGACGACCCGGCGGACCCCGCCGGCCGCGGCCTTGCCGATGACATCGGCCGGCCTCGCCCCGGCGGCGTGCAGGTCGCCGGACAGCAGCAGAAACAGAGCCTTCGCACCGGCCAGCGCGGGTTCGACACCGGCCGGCTCGGTCAGGTCGGCCACCATGTGGCGGACACCGTCCGGTACTGCTGCCGGGTGCCGCGACACCGCCGTCACCTGATGCCCCGCCTCGGCCAGCGCCCGCGTCAACGGCCGTCCCACATTCCCGGTAGCCCCGGTCACCACGATCATGTTCAGCTCCTCGCCCGATGTGCTCTGAGGCGTTCACGCTAGGAGCTGAGCTCACTTTCGGTAAGGACATACCTGAAGGTAAGCTCATGACATGGCGGGAGGCGCGCAGTTCACACGCGACGAGCCGGGCGAGAGGTATGACGTGCTTCACACCGACTGCCCCGCGCGCGATGTGCTCGACCATGTGACCAGCAGGTGGGGCGTCTGGGTGTTGATCTCCTTGCGGAGCAACGACCTCCGGTTCTACGAACTGCGCGAGAGCATCCAGGGCATCAGCGAGAAGATGCTCGCCCAGACCCTGCGCGCGCTGGTCCAGGACGGCCTGGTCTGGCGGAAGGTGGAACCAACGACGCCGCCCCAAGTCACCTACGGGCTGAGCGAGTTCGGCCGGGACGTCGGTGAGCCACTGACGGAACTGTTCGACCGGATCACACGATGGCTGCCGCCGCGTAGCGCGAGCTAGCGCGGTAGTGGCCGACTGCGAAGCGCAGCCAGCAGAACCGGGCATGCCGGAACCGTTGAAGACCTCGAAGCTCAGTACGCGAGTTGGGGCCCCCGTCGCGTCTTCGGTACGGCATCCCACGCGCATGGTGCCCGAAGCTGGCGACGGCGCGTTCGGCAACCGGCCCAGCCCCGGTGGTGGTTGGAACGCCTACACCAACCTGAGCTGACATCTCGTGTGATGCCGCCCCGGCCGGATGGGGCGGCCCGTAACCAGCCTGGACGTCGCTTTCCGCGGAATGAGAGACCTCACCGGGTGGGTGGGACGAACTCGGGCTGGTCGAGCAGGCGCAGCCAGCTTCCGTCGGGCTGGCGTCGGACGACCTGTGCCCGCGCCCCGGTGCCGTCCTTCGGCGGGGTCGAGGTGAGCGCGATGTCGTCGCTGATCAGTGTCGGCAGCGGCTGTTCCGGCTCGAAGTGGGGGCGGTTGGCCAGCACCTTTTCCCACAGCGCACGGATCGCCTCCCGGCCCGCCGTCTGCCCGCCGGGCGGGTAGGCCATCACCGCGTTCTCTTCGTAGAGCGCGGCAACCCCGGCCGCATCACCGGCGTTGGACCGCTCGACGAACAGGCGTGTGATGTCTTCGGGCCGCATGGCCTTCTCGTATTCCGGCATGGTTCCTCCTGTGTCGAACTGTGTCGGGCTTCGTGTGCTTTGCGTCGGACTTCGTGCGCTTCCGTGATTCCAGCCTGGCCGCCAGCTGATCAGAAGTCCAACAGATGGTTCTAATGGGAGCTAGAATTTCCAGTCATGGACCTGAGGCAGTTGGAATACTTCGTCGCGGTCGCCGAAGAGCAGAACTTCACGCGGGCGGCCGAGCGGGTGCACATCAGCCAGTCCGGCGTCAGCGCCCAGATTCGCCAGCTGGAACGTGAACTGGGCGCCGAGTTGTTTGACCGGTCGTCGCGCACCGCCACCCTTACTGTCGCGGGAAAGGCCGCGCTCGAACATGCCCGTGCCGCGCTCGCCGCGGCTGGGGCGGTAGGCCAAGCGGTGGGCGAGGTCACCGACCTGATCCGGGGTCGGCTCACGGTCGGGATGGTCATCGGCTGCACTCTCACGCCGTTGTTCGACGCGCTCGCCGTGTTCCACCGGGCACATCCCGGTGTAGAGATCTCACTCCTGGAGGACAACTCCGACCGGCTCGTCGAGGGGGTGCGCGCCGGCACCCTCGACCTGGCTCTCATCGGGACGGCAACCGCCGCCCCCGACGGGCTGGACGCGTTGACAATCGTCAGCGAGCGGCTCGTCGTAGCAGTTCCGGCCGGGCATCCCTTGGCGAAACAGCGACGAGTCACTCTGCGCGACCTGGCCGCCCACCCGATCGCGTGCATGCCACCCGGCACCGGCCTGCGCACGGTATTCGACCACGCCTGCGCCGCGCAGAACCTCCACCCGAGGATCGCGCTGCAAGCCAGCGCCGCGGGCGCCATCGCCGACCTCGCCGCCCGAGGGCTCGCCGTCGCGATCCTCAGCAGCTCGATGGCCGCGAGCTACCGTGACCGGCTCACCGCATGCACCATCGATGACGTCGAAACACCAGCGTTGCTGGCCCTGATCTGGAAGAGCACGCACAGCCCCGCGGTGCGTGAGCTGCTCGTGCACAGCCGACGAGCATTCACCGGCCCCGAGCCCACGTAGCGGGGGAGGTGCGCTGGCGGCGGTAGTGGTCGGCTTCTTACGGCAGTTGGGCGAGGGGTTGCTGGGCGCCTGACCCGGGTGGCCCCCGGGTGAGGGGAAGCCGAAGGTGAGTGACGGCTGTTCGAGGCAGGCTCAGGATGCCGTCGTGAGCGTCGTCCGAACCGCACGAGACCGGTGCCGGCGACCCTCCGCCTTGTCGGTGCCCCCGCTCCTGGGCGCCGGACGATCTGCCGCGTATTCACCGACAGGTGGGGCTGACGGCGTCGGCCCGGCAGGCTCCGCAGACCTGCGTGGGGCCGCCTTCCGTACGCACCAGGGCAGCGGCGGCGGCGACGAAGGCTCGGATCCGGGCGTTGTCCGCCGCCTTCCGCCATACGGCACCGAACTCGGCGGGTGGCGCGTCGGGGTAGGGGACGTAGGCGATCGTCGGCCGGGTCTGGTAGACCGCTGTCTGGCTCGGGACGGGATGGACGCCCTGGCCGGCGCCGACCCGGGCCAGCGTCTCCTGGAGCGAGCCGGCCGGCAGCACGGTCTCGCCGGCGAGGTCGCCTTCGCCGACCGCGTCGCGGCGGGCCAGCCGGTGGCGGGCGGGGACGGCGAGCATCACGACGTCGGATATCAGCACCGGCCCGGTCGCCAAGTCCGGTTCGGCGACGGGGAATCGGACGATGGCCACGTCGGCCTCGCCGGACCGCAGGGGCCCGTACGGTTCCACTTCAGGCACCTCTTGGAGCCGCACCTCGCACTCGGGATTGCCGACGCGCAGAGCGGCCTGGACGGAGAGGACCAAGTCGCCCTGGAGCGCCCCCGAGAAGCCCACGCGCAGCGGTCCGGCAACACCCCGTCCGGCCTCGGTCGCACGCGCGATGCCTTCCTGGATACGTACGAACGCCGGACCGATGTCGTCCCGGAGGCGGCGGCCCACCGGGGTGATGGCGACCCGCCTGCTGGTCCGCTCGAACAGCGCGGTGCCGAACCGCCGCTCCAGCTTCTTGATGGTCTGGCTGACCCGGGCCTGCGAGACGAGCAGCCGCTCGGCGGTGCGCGCGAAGTGCAGTTCCTCGGCGAGCGTCAGGAAGATCTCGATCTCACGGCTTTCCATAACCCTCAGGTTATCGATCCTTTCGGGGTTCGGCATTGTTCACAAGTCGCCGCACGAGCAGGGTTGATGACATCGCCTCCGGGGCCACACCCGGAGACAGCACCCGCAAGCCATCAGGAATGGAACACGCCATGGCACAGCCGCTCATCGTCATCACCGGCGCCGGTACGGGCATCGGCGCGGCCACCGCACGCGCCTTCGCCGACCGCGGTCACCCGCTCCTGCTGCTCGGCCGGCGCCTCGACCGGCTCACCGGTCTGGGCCTGCCCCGCACGCTGGCACGGGCGGTGGACGTCACCGACCGCTCCGCGGTGACAGCCGCGGTCGCCGAGGCCGAGGCCGCCTTCGGTCCCGCCGACGCGATCGTGAACAACGCCGGAACGATGCTGCTCGGCGAGGTCGCCGCCCAACCGGCCGGGGAATGGGACCAGATGGTGGACGTGAACGTGCGCGGGCTGCTCAACGGCATCGCCGCCGTACTGCCCGGCATGGTCGAGCGCGGAGCCGGCACGGTGATCAACATCGGTTCGGTGGCAGGTCTCAAGAGCTACCCGAACCACACCGTCTACAGCGGCACCAAAGCAGCGGTGCACGCGATCTCGGAGAGCCTGCGCGAGGAGGTCGCCGCGCACGGAGTGCGGGTGGTGACCATCGCCCCGGGCGCGGTCGCTACGGACCTGCTCTCGCACACCACCGACGAGACCGCCAAGGCCGACTACCAGGCGTTCAAGGACGCGGTGGAACTGCCGACGGCCGATGAGGTCGCGGAGGCGGTCCGTTGGGTCTACGAGCAACCCCAGCGGATCACCGTCCGCGAACTGGTACTGGCCGCGACAGGACAGGCCGCATGACAGGTGACATGACAGGCCAGGAGGAGGGGCCATGGGATTTCGTCGGGATGCGGTGTGATCAGGCCAGTTTGCTCCTGGTCGCGAGTGGCGCGGTTACCTGGAGGAGGCGATTCCTGTTGAGTCCTACGCCAGAGTCCGTCGGCTGCCCCGTGTCTGACCGGGGCGGCGGACGGCTGTCGTCGAGAGAATCAGGAATGGCCACTGCCGATGAACCTCTGCCGTACCGTTTCGCGGGCCGCGATCGCCGCCGCCCTCGCCACCGCGCTCAGCGCGGCCGCCGTCCACGGAGCAGCCGCGGGACCCCTGACCGACAAGCCGCGCAAGTCGACTCACGCCAACCAGTCTGCGGATGACGGGGGTTGGAGCGGTGACGGCCTCACGCTGAACGCCTCCGAGAACGCTGCGGTCGACGCCTTCTACGACCGGGCGCGGGAAGCCGAGCGGACCGTCAGCCCCCAGGTGCGGGCGGCCGCGCGGATCAGCGGCGCCGACGTCATCGGCTTCGACTACCGCCTCAAGTCGCCCGACTCACTGAAGCGCAAGGTTGCCACCTCCCTGAAGGAACACCCCGGCCAGCAGGTCAACCAAGCGCTGGCCGAGATCAAGGACTCGGTGCGCTACACCCTCCAGTGGCCGGACGGCCGGTACACCCAGGGCGTCACCGTCGCCTCCAGTGTGCTGTCCGCCTGGGGCAACGACAGCATCAAGTGGTCCAACACCTGGGCCCGCGACAAGGGGTACAAGGCCATCAACTCGGCCTGGCGGGCTCCCGATTCGCAGCACGCCTTCGAGGTCCAGTTCCACACGCCCGCCAGTAAGCACGCCCAGGAGGTGACCCACAAGCTCTACGAGGAGCAGCGGCTGCCCGGCACCACCCCCGAACGCGCCCGCGAACTCCAGGCACAGCAGGACGCCATCTTCGCCGCCGTCCCCGTCCCCGCGGGCGCCGACCGACTGACCGCGCCGACCGACTGACCGGGCAGGCCTCCCGGCCCGTCGTCGGCCGCGGGCGCCTCAGTTGTTGGTCAGGGTGCGGTCGAGGAGCGGGAGCAGGCGGTCCCAGTGTCGCTGTAGTGCGGCGGGGTTGAAGGCGTCGGTGTCGGACATGGTGAAGCCGTGGATGGTGTCGGGGTAGATCTCGGAGGTGTAGTTGACCCCTGCGGCATCCAGTGCCTGGTTGAGTTCGCTGAGGGCTTCGGGCGTCAGGTCGGTCTCGGCGTGGCCGAGGTGGACCTGGGCGGTGAGCTTGGCGAGGCTGTCGGGTCCGTCGGCGGTCACGGGGGCGTGGAATGCGGCGAGGGCGGCCACCTGGTGGGGGTGGGCGGTGGCGGTGCGCATGGCCAGGAGGCCGCCGAAGCAGTAGCCGGTCACCGCGACCGGCCCGGGGCTGACCTCGGGCCGGGAGGTGAGGAACGTGAGGTAGGCGTCGGCATCACGCAGGGCACGTTCGGCGGTGTGCGCCTCGATCAAGGGCATCACCTGGGCGAAGACCGCGGGCCGGGTCTCTTCTCCGATGTGCTCGGGAAGTTCGATCACCGGCGCCGGGCCGTGCCGGTAGAAGAGGTTGGGGACGAGCACGTAGTACCCGTGTGCGGCGAGTTCCTGGGCCATCTCCCGGAGTACGGGCCGGATGCCCAAGCCGTCGGCGTACATCAGCACGCCTGGGTGCTGCTCGCCGCGGTCGGGGAAGGCGGCGAAGGCGTCGGCGTGGCCGTCCGGGGTGGGAATGTGCAGTGTCCTGATGGGCATGGGTTCTCCTGTCGTGGTTGATGTGCTGAGCTGGGATCAACACGACAGGGGGCGGGGCCCGCGCAGCAGCGCCGGGTCCCCGGTCCAACGGCGGGCCGGCATGGGCCCGTACGGCGCTCAGGAGAGCACCGGGTTGCCAATTCGTGTGTGGCGCAAGGCCGTCCCGGTAGTCATCGCGGCCCAACGTAACCCACCGGACAGGACCGACGCCAGCCTTCCCCGAGCCACAGCTCTGTTCGCCAAAAGCGTTCGTGGTAGGCATCGTTCATGGTCGGCCTCTCGGATTCCGAACCTGGTCGACGTGCCGCCTCACCTGTGAGTTGGGGGTAGGGGGGATGAGGGTTGGACGGCCGTACTGTTCCCAACACGTACTCGGCGACCCACCGGTGGGTGGCGGCCACGGGCACGGCCAGGCGGAGTTGTCGCCCGCCCGGTCGTAGACGTGGTGACGTCGGCTGTCGGCAATTGAGTTCGCAGGCGTACTGGCCGGCGGGTGCGGCTGTGCTGGTGTCGCCGGAGCCGGACGTGACCGCGGTCGCGCGGCCAGGTCCGTACCGGTGATCGTCCCCCAAGGTCGGTTTCCTCAGCGGGCCTTCATCGTTGTCAGGTCATGAAGAAGAGAATGCTGTTCACGGCCCCGCTGATCCTCGCGCCCATGCTGGCAGCCACAGCCGCCCATGCCGATGACAAAGGCGTCCTGACCGTCGGTCCGCGATCGGAGAACGTGTGCGTCAACCTCACGCGGGACATCAAGAGCATCGATCTTCCCCCTGGCTTCCGAGCCAGTGTTCACAGGGAGAAGAACTGCAGGGGACACGTCCTCCTCGAATCCACCGAACGCCGGGTTACTGGCCTCCCCAGTGAGGCCAAGAGCGTCCACGTCTCCAAGGATTCCTCCGACCTCCAGCTCCCTCTAGTACGAAACCTCATCTAGTACAAGGCACCATGGGGGATTCGGCCGCAGGCCCGGCCTGAGCGCTCACTGCGCCCGCGAACACGTAGCTCGAAGCCGGACCCCTCCCACGCCGGGCAACGAGGCATCCGCCTGTTCGCCTGCCGCCTCGTCGGCTCCGGCCGGGTCTGCCCCGGCCGCTACCCGATCGCGACCCGGGCCGGCTGCCGCACTGGTCACTGCCCGCCCCGCCGCCGGCTCCGGTCGCCGTGGAGATGGGGCGCCCCATCTGCCGGGTCCCCGTCCTCATCACCGGGGCCGGCCGCGGCTGGCCCACCGCCCACGTCGACATGGGCACCTCTCGCCCCGTCGTCCTCGACGACGACCTCGCCCACGTCGAACCCGGGCCTGCGGCACGCGGAGTCGCCCGCGAGGACATCGGCGCCGCTCTCGCCGAACGTCGCGGGCCCACCCCCTCCACCCCACAGCACCCCGGCGCACCAACTCCCGTATCCAATCGTCAAGTTGGACCGCTCGGCGATGGCTCACCAACCGGCTCGCCCCCCGGTGTTCAGTACCGCTCTCGCTGCGGTGGGGAAGCTACCCCCTTTCCCCTTCTCTTGCCCCGCCAGGTATCTTGCATTGCATGGAACCAGGTGATTCGACCAAGCAGGCCCGGGCGGCCGCCCAGCTGCGCAAGGGTGTCCTGGAGTACTGCGTACTCGCCCTGATGCGGGACCGTCCCCGCTACGGTGTGGAACTCCTCCACGCTCTGGAGGAGTCGGGAGCCCTGGCCACCAGCCAGGGCACGGTCTACCCGCTGCTCTCCCGGCTCCGCCGCGACGACCTGGTCACCACCACCTGGCAGGAGTCCGCCTCCGGGCCGCCCCGTCGCTACTACGCGCTCACCGACAGCGGCCGGGCCGCGCTCGACGAGTTCACCCGCGTCTGGCCCGGCTTCCGCAACGCCGTCGACGCCTTCCTGACCACCCCGCCCCCCTCCACCGGAGACCTCGCATGAAGACCTCTGCCGACCCCGTACGCGACTACCTCTCCGTCGTCGAGCACGAGGCCTCCACCCTCCCCGCCGACCGTCGCCAGGAACTCATCGCCGACCTCGCCGAACACATCGAGGTAACGCGCGCCGAACGCCCCGACGCCGCGATCGGCAAGATCCTGGCGGAGCTGGGGGACCCCCGCACCATCGCGGCGACGGCGCTCGCCGAGACGGGCTACGGGGTCGCCGAGGCCCCGGTCCGAAGCGGTCTCGGCGCACCTGCCCGGCGTGGCAAGGCGCACCCCCTGGTCCCGCTCCTGATGCTGAGAGCCTGTGTCTAAACCCCGCCCGGGCCCGCGGCGCCTGGCACGCACGCTCGCGGCGTTGCCGAAACGCCCTAGTAGCTCCTCCCCCAAGGTCTTGAAGACCAGGGGGTACCCCCATCGAGGACCT